>JAOZID010000010.1:216287-582166 GCA_026014465.1 Candidatus Bathyarchaeota archaeon
TTGGTCTCCTGTGGTTTTGGTCTCCTGTGGTTTTGGTCTCCTGTGGTTTTGGTCTCCTGTGGTTTTGGTCTGGTCAGGTTTTTTTGCGGCGCTGTTATGCCCAGTTTTTCGAAGTTGTTCGAACTTTAAATATGCGTGCTTTTGGTGTGGTTGCTGTTGAGTTGTTGTACTGAAATTATGTTTTTAGGGGCGTATTTTTTGCTGAATTTTGGCGTTTTAGCTGCCTTTTTTGCCTGGTTGGCGCGTGTTTTTTGGGGAAACCGTTTTGTGTTGAGTGTGGCTTTGCTTTTTGCTGATTTTTTGGTTCAATTTGTGCCTGGTGAGGGTGGTTCCTAAGCGGTTTTTGGCTGATTTTTCTGTTTTTTGGGTGGCTATGCCTTTCGAAATCGTGGCGTATGAAGATTTTTTACAGTAATCAGTCAAAAAGTTCTTGATGTGATGGTTGTATGTGACAAGCAAATCTAAATTTTCAGGGTATTTTGGGGTCCATTGGCAAAATTTGAGGAAATCGAATGTCGAAGTGGCATTTTTGGCGTTTGCTGTGGCTGGGGGAAGAGAAAGGCTATTGAAGGGGGTTGTATCATCAAAAAAGGGCAGTTGACGTTGCTAAAAGTTCGGGGTAGACCACAAAAACTGTGTTTGGGCGATGCTTTTGTATACGGCTTCGCCTGTAGGGGTTATCAGGGGGCTTTTTTAGCATGAAAGCGGCTGTTTATGGGGTGCAATGAGGTGTCTGTTGAGGTAAAGTTGTTTTCTTCGCTTCTGAAGTTGACCAAGGAGGGTCTGATTTTGCCTGAAGAGGTGGCTAAAGATGCCATTTTGCCTCAGTCAGTTGTGGAAGAATTGCTGGATATGCTGCAGTTGGAGGGACTGGTTTATTACGAGAGCACTCAGGTTGGCGTTACTAGCCAAAACAGGTTGCAGTTGGCGGTTCGGGCGGTGGAGTTAGGTGCTGATGTGGAGCGCGTTAGCGCTTGTTTGCGGTGGCAGGAGTTTGAGGATATGGCGGCGTTGGCTTTGGCTCGAAACGGGTATGCTGTTCGGACGAACGTTCGGTTTAAACATGTGAGTAAACGTTGGGAGATAGATGTAGTAGGTTGCAGAAAACCACTAGTGTTATGTATCGATTGCAAGCATTGGCACAGGGGGATACGGTTTAGCGCACTAAAGCAAATTGTCGCGTTGCAAGTGGAGCGTGCAAAAGTATTAGCAGAATCTTTGCCCAATCAGGCATTGCAGCTGGACTGCACTTTATGGAAACATGCACGATTTGTCCCCGTTATCGTGTCTCTTGTCCAGTCTGGTTCGCTGTTTCATAACGCCGTGCCCATTGTTCCCGTTCTCAGGCTGCAGGATTTTATACATCAACTGCCCGCACATATTGAAGCAGTACAAAGTTTTACGCGCGAATTTGCGCATTTACGATAAGATTTTCAGAAGTGGTTGCTTGGAGAATTTGACGGCGGGGTACAGGCTTAACAGGAACATAGCAGCCAAGGCTCCAAACAGCCAGCCCGTTATAGCTAAGGCAGTGAAAGCTGAAATCACGGGCGCAGTGGTTAGTATGAGTATAGTTATTATGGTTCCAAATGAGACGCCGATGCCAAAGCTGGAGAGCAGAACGGTAGCACTTTGAACCGCCAGTATCGTCAGGATTGTTCGTGGTTTTGCGCCTGTTGCTCGTAGGATGGCGAATTCTTGGTGTTGTTCGTCTATTGCAAGCATGAGGAAGCTTATCAGGCAAAGTGATGCGGAGACTACGGCGAAAGCTGGCAAAAACATGATAACCGACCACAACGAGCTTAGAAAATCGGCGTTTTGTGCGGTAACTTCGTTGAGGCTGATAACGGTTAAGTCTGGGTCTATGCTGGAGAGCATGTTTTGTATCTGGGCTGCTGCTTCGTCAACGTTGGCTTTTTCAGAGAGCTTAACTATCAAGATGTTTGGGTTTGTAAGCCCCGTGATTTTTTGCATTTGAGTTAGGGGAATATAGGTAACGTTTCCGTTGTTTAAGGGGTCTAGGCAGATGCCTGTTATCTTGAATTTGATGTCTTGGACGCTTACTCCTTGCCGCAGGGCATCAGCTTGGCGTGTTTCGACACCAACTATGGTTTGAACCTTTATGGGTTTGTAGATTGTTTGGGCTATTGAGTCGCCGACTACGGCTTGTAACTCTGAAGAATTCAAAAACTCGCCTGTTGTGAAAGGCATACTGCTCATTTTTTGCGTGTCTACCCCAATTACTATGGATTCGCATTCTCGGTTTGACCCTAACCCGATGGTGCTTCCTGTTTCAGGGTCCACACGGTAACCCGTTAGTTCTTGTATGGTTTCGTACCACATTATGCGGGGGTCGAGGTTTTCGATTTGGGGCATGGCACTTAGTTCGGCGAGGGCTGTGTCGGGTATGCCGAGTTGGGGGTTGGTGTAGTTGAAGTCTGGGGTTGCTTGGTTGCCTGAAAATGTCAGCATGAGCTGAGTGTAGTGATTTGCCAAGTTGGTATCTGCAATGAGGAGGCTGTTTTTTTCTGTGGCTTGGTATAGCCAGGATGTGGAGGTGTCGTTTGCGATTATGCCGCCTGCGATTGAAACGGTGAGCAGTAAAAAGACTGCGGACAGGAACGCTACGATGCGTGTTGTGGTGGATTTTCGGCGAAATAGGCTTCGGGTGGCGATGTGGATGGTTATGCCTGTTTTGGAGAGGGGCTGCATTTTGTTGCCTTTTCCTAATCCAAAGTACTGTACAGGTGAGAGGGCTTGGATGGGGGAGAGGCGAGCAGCGTTATACAGGGGTTTTGCCCCGAAAAACAATGCAAAAGCAAAAAACACCACAAAAACCAGCGGCACAAACCACAAATTCGGTGCACTATTGTAAACTTGAAAACCGCCAAGGTTAATCACGGCGAAATCGGTTGCCAAACCCAAAATCACGCCTAAAACACAGCCAACAAGCGTCACCGTAAGCAACTCTGTCATGAAATACCCAAAAACCAAGCCGTTACGACACCCCGTTGCCTTCATCAAACCAAAATCTTTGATGCGCTGCGCCATGGTCAAGTAAACAATAAAAGAAGTTATGACGGCTCCGACGGCGAAAATCAAAATGCCCAGCAGCCAAAGGAACTGGGAGAAAACAACTGAAGTGCCTGCGGTTAGGGTGTTTTGGGCTATAGATGAGATTCCTATGCCCATTTGTCCGCTAAAAAGCAGTAGAAAAAGGGTGGAGGCAACGCAGGTTGTTAGGCTGATGATTGTTAGGGTGGTTTGGAGTTTTCGGCGTCGTAGGTCGTTTATGGAGAAAGCTGTGTCACTCATGGGTGCTCGCCAGGTTTCCTTCATCCAAATACAGCTGCAGGTCGGCTAAAGGCAAGATTTTCTCGTCATGAGTGGAGACAATTATGGTTTTTCCCGCCGCTTTAAGGTCCTGAAGAAGTTGGATGATACGCTGCCCGTTTTTCGTATCCAAATTCCCCGTGGGTTCATCCGCCAAAAGCAGGGGCGGGTCGTTGGCTAAGGCACGTGCAAACGCTACGCGTTGCTGTTCACCCCCGCTAAGCTGCGCAGGAAAATGATTCACTCGATGCTGCAGACCCAACGTTTCCACCAGCTCTGAGACACGCTGCGTAATCTCTTCGGAGGCGGCGCCCTTCCACTCCATCGGAAAAGCCACATTCTCAGCCACCGTCAACGTCGAAACCAGATTATACGCCTGAAAAACAAAACCCACCTGGTTACAACGGTACTGCGACAACGAATCCTCATCTTGCTCGCCAAGATCCAAACCAAAAACGGCAATTTTGCCTGACGTGGCTTTGTCGATACCGCTAATTATGTTAAGCAACGTAGTTTTTCCTGCGCCCGAGGGACCATAGATGGCTATGAATTGGCCTTCCTGTACGGTTAAGTCAATGTTTTTTAGAACCGCAACGGTGAGGTCGTCGATTTGGTAGGCTTTACACAGGTTTTGGGCGCAAACTACAGCTTTGGGTTTGGGCAGCATAGTGTAAGGATGAAGTAGGGCAATTATATGCGTTGAGGTACAATCCCTTACGGCGCGGCTTCTGCTTCGGGGAGCTGTTTTTTGGCTTTAGCTGCAGCGGTTTTGGATTTGGGGTGTTTGTCGATGCTCATGTTTCCGCGGTCACGCTTAGTTATGCGCATCTTATCAGGAATTTTGTTTTTCTCCCAGTCCGCCCAGCTAATTTCCTTAAACGTCCACTTCTTGCCCAAATGCGCCACAATCACCGCGTGCTTAACCTCCTTAGGCGTTGGGATAAGCTCGTTAAGAAACCTAAACAACTTGTCAATCTGCGACCTAGGAAAATACGCGTAATACGACGCATTCTTCACCTCAAACGCATACGAATGCTCATCCTTACGCGCCATAAGATCTGGCAACGGACTCAAACTAGGATTACTAACCGGAATACGCACCGCATTGTACCCGTTCTTCTGAAGCAACTTCACCAAAACCGTCTCACTATAAAACCCCCGCTTACGCCACCTACGCAAAGCAATCTTATCAACCTCCTTCAAACCCGCTTCACCCCATACACCCCCAATTTAGCCGCCCCCCTACAAAACTATTACGCACACAGCCATGCCAAAAAACTGTGCCTTGGCGATGCTTTCGTAGACAAAGGCGCCATTTGGACTCTCTGGAGCAAGCTAGTGAACAACATTTCCAAAAGTATTACATGACCAACCAACACCACTAAACAAGAAAACGGCTTTGAACACAACCACAAAGAAACGCAAGATACAAGCCTCATAACCCAAACCAAAACAACCAGACAGACCAACCACTCCAGCAACACCAAATACAAACACAAAAAACAGCCAGCCGCACTCAAGCAGCAAACAAGTAAAACCCACAGAAAGCCCGCCATTGCAGCCCAACAAAACACGCACAAAAAACCCGAGCACAAGTCAAGTGCCCCAAAAAGGCAAAAAACACAAACACCGCATTGGCTAGCAGGTTTTGCCAAAGTTTTCTGTCGCGCGCTGATTTGACGGTTTTTTGGTCGAAGGTTTTGCGAAGGGGGGCGTGTTTTGCTTCGCATGGAGTTTTTCGTAGGTACTTATATGAGGCGTTGGTTTTTACCATGACTTGCCCCTATAGGGAGCACTAACACGCCCAAAATGAGCTTCTTTTCGGGGTTAAGGCGTTTTCAGCGGTTTTCATTTTTTGTTTTGCAGCAAAAAACCAGCGGCTTTTTTGAGCTTTTCCAGTTCGATCCGCAACCACCATGATTATGGCAGTTTAGACACAAAACGCCTTGAATTGCAGCGTTTTTTGCCTTTCCTGTGTTTTGAGGGCTCGTTTATTTGCCGTGTAAAAATCAGCAAATTTTCCTCTGTGCATCGCATTCGCTTTTTCCAAAACACCAAAGTTTTTGCCTGCCAACCCGCCGCAACCGCCATACTTGCGTACGCCCCAAAAGCAACTCTGTCTACACAAAAGAAAAAAGCAAGCCCAACACCCACACGACATATTCCCGCAGATAAAGACCCATTTTTCACCGCCAAAATGACCGCTACACAGGCCCAAAAAATGCTGCCAAACCCTAACATCACCGGACCCCACGAAAACACCCCTGCAAACTCTAGCAAATAAACAAGGTTAGCAGCGTCAATTGTCTATGGCTGTTCTTGCCCCACATCCTTGCTAAACAGTTGGTGGCCGTGGCGTATACAAAAGCATCGCCCAAACACACTTTTCAAGACCCAATCATCAACCAAAAGAAGGCTGTTTAAACAGATAATACAGAAGGTCTCCTTTTTGTCTGCAGGTTTTTTGTGCTAAATAGGGGGGTATTTACTAGTTAAAGTAGTGGGTGTGGGAGCGGGCAGTTGTGGAAGGCTGTGTTGGTGTGACGTTTAGCGTTGGTTGTGGAAGCCAGGTAGAGCGGATAAAGGTTTGTCGGCTAGTTTTTGGAGCTGTAGGGTTTGGGGCAATTGCTGCTGAGGTGAGCGGTTGAGGAAAAACATAGCCCGAAAGTCGTGAATCTTTGGTGTTTGCGTTTTCGATTTTCTGGGGTGTTGGTTGGGGGTTTGTGGGAAAAGGTTTTGTTGTTCTTTGAGGTATTGTAGTTGGGTTGATGTTATGTCTGTGTTCAAGGTGGTTAATTGGCGGTTACAGTTTTCGACCAAGTATGACTTGGAGATTATAGACCTTAACGGTCAAGTTCAAGATGCAGTGGATAAAACAGGCATCAAAAACGGCATCGTCCACGTGTTTGCGCCCCATGCCACCGGAATTTTGGTCCTAACCGAAAACGACCCCGCCCTCCTGCAAGATATCAAAGATTTCCTCGAAAGACTCATACCCAAACACGGCACCTACCACCACCCCGCAAACGCCTATTCCCACCTACGCTCCATGCTCCTGCCCCCAGACAAAACCCTCCCCGTGCAAAATGGCAAAATCCAGTTTGGCACCTGGCAATCCCTAATGTTCATAGAAACTGACGTCCACCCCCGAAACCGAACCCTCATCATCCAAATCATCGGAGAAACCACCTAACCTGACCTTCTAAACAGATTTGTTCGTAGCTCAAACGCCACGGCAAAACCAAACTGCAGAGCCCTTTAGGGAAAACCTCGATTCTTTGCGTCCCAAAATTGGGTTTTTAACGTTTTAGTGTAAAAAATAACCATACGAAAAAACTTCGCAACTTCACCGCAAATCACCCACCCCAAGCAGTCCACATGCCCTTCGGAACATCCACATTTAACCAGCAGAGACCCAAAAAACAAGAAAGTGCACCCCAACACGAAAGCAAAGACCACGCATAACTTTGAGAAAACAAATAACCATGCCAAAAAGTCCCCGTACTTGCACCTACAACAACCAAAAACCAACCCATCTTATGCTATATCAACCCAAAACCCATTTTTTACCAGCTTACCCCCCTTAGTACCCGCACTTTTAACTAACGTGGATGTCGAATTTTTACCCTAAAGTTCTTTGAGGCAACGTCCAACTCGAGGGTATATAACCTTCGCTTAGCTTCGCAAAAAGCCATCTAAATCAACGCAAACAGGCGGTCTTGACGGGGTATCCTCACCCTGCTTGATTCTTTTTGGCGGCATTCCATTGCCTCGCACTTTTTTTTGGTCGATTCGCTCAAAAAACGCTGCAAAAACGGCCAAAACTTCGACGATTTAACCTAAAACCGATAAACCCTCCTGTATGCACACAAATTTTTAACTGTTTACTGTAAAAAAGTAACATGCTAGAGTTATTCGAACTATCGAACAGGACAACCAGCAGGAAAAAATTTTATTCAGCAGGCTAAATCGCATAAAAGACTGTCTCTCGAGAACCATTTTGCCTTGCCTAACAAAGTTTTTGAAGCGGGTTAGAACCTGCAGTTGTGCATTTTTTGGACAAAACCTGTTGTGGCTGGTTGGTCGCTGAGTGTTAACGCAAATGAAAGGGGCAAAGAGGTGTTGTATGAGGGGACTTTCAAGCCAAAAGCAGGTTTTATGGAGCACATTTTGGCGGAGAATGTGGTTTTGGCGGGGCTGGCAAAGTGATTGCTGCTGGCGGCTAATTAGCGCGTTTGATGATTATATAAGGGACAGCCGTATTCGGTGTACTTCGAAGATTCGCAGGGAGAAAGCGGGAAGCGAAGGGGCGAAAGAAGACGAAAAAGTGTGTTTGGGCGATGCTTTTGTATACGAAAAGAAGATGGGGGATGAAGGTTAGCTGCGTTCTCTGCGTATGCGGTTGTGTGGACCTTTGGGTCGCATGCGGGCTTTCTTTTTTGCGTCTGTTTTGAGCAGGGTTTTGTCTGTGGTGTCTTCGGTGGTTGTGGGTTGGAGTTGTTGGGGTTCGGGGAAGTCGGCTAGGGTTGCTTGTAGGGCGCCGTTTTTGGTCATTTGGGTTAGGGCTTTGTCTACGTCGCCTTCTTTGACGTTTATGCCGCGTATGGCGTCAAGCAAAACTATGACGGTGAAGCCTTCTTTTAGTGCATCTAAGACTGAGTACATGACGCAGTAATCAGTGGCTAAACCGCCTATGAATAGCCGTTTTACGTTTTTTTCGTGTAGGGTTTGGGCTAGCTGCGTGTCGTCGAAGACCGAGTATGCTTCTTTTGCGGGGTCAGTGGCTTTGGATATAATTAGGGTGTTTTGGCGGAGTTTGAGGTCAAAGCTTAGTTCGGCGCCGTATGTGCCTTGTACGCAGTGGGGAGGCCAAGGGCCGCCCTGGCTTTTGAAGGACATATGGTCAGGAGGGTGCCAGTCTCTGGACGCACAGATTAAGGCATTGGCGTTGTGAAACAGTTTGCTATACTCGTTTAGCACGGGAATTACTTGGTCGCCATCAGGAACAGGCAGTGCGCCACCGGGGAGAAAATCGTTTTGCACGTCAGCCATTAAAAGCGCGTCGTTGCTGTTTGGGGTTACATCAAGGTTTTTCTTCAATAGATTTCACCTCGATAAGGAGCGCCCAACAGGGTCAAGCTGTTAGGCTACCTAGTATCAAGGGGTTCTGGGTGGGATAAAGTTTTGCCAAAACAAAAGGTGTTATGAAAAAAGTAATTAGCTTGGGTGTGAATGTAGTTTTGGTGAAAGCTTGTGGCATCTGTGTTGGCGTATGTTATGTTTAAGGTGAGTTCTGGCACGGAGCGTGAAGTGGCGCAGAAGCTTGCAGATTTTGATGAAGTTATACATGCCGACGTGGTGTTTGGCGAATATGATGTGCTGGCAAAGGTTTTAACGTCGGATCTTGCGGCTTTGGAGGATTTTATATCAACGCAGGTAAGAAGCGTGCCGAACGTGCTTGTAACATCTACGATTATCGTATCGCGTGAATACAAAAACCCAAATCACCCCCAAAACCAGCATTAACCCTGCAAAACCAAAAACGCAACAGGGGTTTTTGACGCAATTAGGTAGGCTTATCTCTTATCAAAACCAACACTTAGACATGGTAAAGGAGCACAAAAAATGCCTTTAGAAACCATTACCAGCCAGCAAATGCGCGCCCTAGAAACTAACGCCGAATACTACGGCATCACCCTGCTTCAGCTCATGGAAAACGCAGGGCAAAACCTCGCCAAAGAAATCAGCACCCGATTTGGCAAAAACCAGAAAGTCACAATGTTTTGCGGTTTAGGCGGCAACGGCGGGGACGGATTTGTGGCAGCACGACACCTGCTCTCTATGGGCTTCACAAACATCCAAGTATTCATAGCAGGGAAAGGCAAAAACATCAGCCACAGCGCAACCCTGCAAAACTACCAAGCCCTCCAAACGTTAAACAGCCTTATCCAAATCACCGAAATCACCGACAGCACCACCATACCCCCAATCCAAGCCGACGTTGTAGTTGACGCATTGCTTGGAACTGGAACCAAAGGCAAACTAAAAGCCCCCATCGCCCAAATCGTCGCCTGCATAAACGCCGCCCAAGCCTGCAAGATAGCAGTGGATGTTCCCACGGGCGTGGATTCCGATACGGGCGAGGTTCTGGGGGAAGCGGTTAAAGCAGATTTTACGGTGACGTTTCATAGGGCAAAGCAGGGTCTGCAAGCCGCGCAAAAGTACGCAGGTGAAGTGGTAGTCTGCAACATCGGATTGCCCGAGGTGTTGAGCGAATTTGCGGGTCCAGGAGAGGTACTTTTAGCAGTAAAAAAGCGGGGTAAAACAGCGCATAAAGGGGACTCAGGAAGGCTCTTAGTTATCGGCGGTAGTGAAACGTTTTCGGGGGCTCCTGCGTTAGCGTCTTTGGCGGCGCTGCGAACAGGAGTAGATATTGTTTACACGGCAGTTCCCCAAACAACGGGTCACGACGTCGCTGCGCTTTCGCCCGATTTGATAACCCTGAAGCTGGAGGGAGAAAATCTTCGCGTCGAGAACGTAGTAGCCCTGAAAAGCTATATTGCAGAGGCAAATGCAGTGGTTTTGGGTCCAGGGGCAGGTCAAACGGATGAGACGAAAGAGTTTATGAAAGCCTGTATCGCAGAGGTGGAAGCTGCGGGGAAGCCGTTGCTTTTGGACGCGGATGGGTTGAAAGCATTTGCAGAGTTCAAAAGAGCATTGAAGGTGCCGCTGGTGCTTACGCCGCACGCAGGAGAATTTGCCATATTAACAGGAAAGCAGTTGCCTCCAAATGTCAAAGAGCGCATAGCAGAGGTGAAACGTGCTGCAGCTGAACTGGGCGCGGTTGTTTTGCTTAAGGGCAAAACTGATGTGATCTCTGATGGCGTGAGGGTGAAGATGAATTTTTCGGGGAATCCTGCGATGACGGTTGGTGGGACAGGTGATGTTTTGTCGGGCGTGGTGGGTGCGTTGCTTGCTCAGGGTGTAGCTGCGTTTTTGGCGGCGTCTGCGGGCGCGTTTGTTAATGGTGCGGCGGGCGATTTTGCGGCGTCAGAGATGGGGTGTCATTTGTGTGCGTCGGATTTGCTGGATTATCTTGCGCAGGCGTTGGATGACCCGATGAGTCATTTGAAGGTGCAACAAAACAGTGCAAAGAGCCCTTGACATTAAAATCACGGTGTATCACGCGAACCAGTGTGACCCTAAACGCTGCACGGGCTTGAAACTAAAACGCCACGGACTAGCCCGCCTAGTCAAACGTACAAGGTTTTTGCCTAAACGCGCCTTGGTTCTAAACCCGTTTGGCGAAGTTGCACTATCACCTGCTGACCGCCAGCGCGTAGCAGATTTTGGTTTAGTCGCCCTAGACTGCAGCTGGGAGCATGCAACAAAAGTCCTCTCAGGGCACGTCCGCGGAACCTCACGCTGCCTCCCCGTTTTAATTGCAGGAAACCCAACCAACTACGCCCGATTAACCAAACTTTCAACCGCAGAAGCGTTAGCAGCGGCGCTATATATTACGGGGTTTAAAGAGGAGTCTCGGGAGGTGCTTTCGATTTTTACGTGGGGGCATACGTTTTTTGAGTTGAATATGGATTTGCTTGAAGCTTACGCGGCAGCCAAGGACAGCAGTGAAATCGTTGAGGTGATGAAGCAAAAACTCGCGGAAAGCAGAAGAAGACCCGCAGGCGACGACGCGGAAAATCAGGAGTAGACGCGGTTTGGCGGTGGTTATTTCTGATTTTGCTTTGTTTTTGGCGTCGGTTATGGTTATTTCTTTGTCGGGGATTTTGTTGCCAGGTCCTTTGTTTGCGGTGACGTTAGATAAGTCGTCGCGGCGCAGGTCGGCGGGGGTTTTGATTTCGCTGGGGCATGGTTTGGTGGAGGTTCCGTTGATGCTTTTGATTTTCTTTGTGTTAAACGAGTTTGCGTTGCCCTGGACGGTGCAGGCGGTAGTGAGCCTGATTGGGGGTTTGTTGATGATGTATCTGGGTATGCAAACGTACCTTAGGCGTAACCAAGTTGCGACCACGGCAGTTGAGTCTATGCAGGATTCTTTGCTGGCAGGCGTTTGGACAACCGCAGCTAACCCCGGCTTCATTTTGTGGTGGCTGACCGTTGGAACTGCGCTGATTATGAATGCAAAGCTGTTTGGGTTCACGGGTTTTTGCATATTTGCAGGCGTCCACTGGATGTGCGATTTCGTCTGGTACACCATCATAGCGGTTTTGATTTTTAAATCATACAAGTTCTGGACACCCAAAATCCACCAAACCATCACCTTTTTCTGCGTAACCATACTCACAGGCTTTGGCGCATGGTTCTTCACATCTGCCATATGGCAAATCATTAATGCCATCTAAACACAGTAGTAACTGTGACCAAAATGCTTGACGAGTATGAAGCAGGAACCGCAAAAGTACGTTTGATTAAAGGCGACATAATCAGCATGGAAACAGACGCGATAGTGAACGCAGCAAACAACACTTTGCTGGGCGGTGGCGGCGTAGACGGCGCAATACATAGCCGTGGGGGACCTAAAATTCTTGAAGAATGCAAGCATCTGCGTGCGGTGCAGTATCCAAAGGGGCTTCCAACTGGGCAAGCAACCATAACAGGCGCGGGGAACCTGAAAGCCAAATACGTTATTCATACGGTTGGTCCTGTTTGGCATGGTGGCAATCAGGGCGAGAAGGATTTGCTGCGTCAGGCGTATGAGAATTCGTTGTGTGTTGCGGTTGTGCAGGGGTTGCGTTCGGTGGCGTTTCCGTCGATTAGTACGGGCGCGTATGGGTATCCTCTGGATGAGGCGAGTCAGGTGGCTTTGGAGGCGGTTAAACAGTTTTTGTCCGTGAGTACGGGGATTGAGGAAGTGGTGTTTGTGTTGTTTTCAGACCGTGCCCTGCAAGCGTATCAAGCTGCAGCCAAGGCAGTATTTGGGAAGTAATCTTTTTTGCTGTAATTTGTTGCCTAACGTGTTTGGTGTACCTGATGGTTGCACATGCTTCTTTTTCCTTGTTTCTTGTGTGTTCTGTTTAACATTTTTAACATGAATGATTCATAATTTGTGAGGAGTATAGTTTTCGTGGAGAGATGTGTATGGAAAATGTTTTATGCTATAAGCATACATAACGGGTGGTGGGAGGATATAAGGATGGCTAAATGTCCAGATTGTGGAAAGGAAATAGCAGACGCGAAGAAGACCTGGAAGATGGCTGGGAAACCTGACAAAGCAGGAAAACGCACCCAGTTGACAATTGGCTTGTTCGAATGCTGCGGCAGAACTTTCCGACAAGTTTTAGACAAGAAAAAAATCTAAACCTCAAATCCTCAACCTTTTTCTTTTACACCACCCAAAACCCACGTTAAGCCCTGGCTATGAGGTTATGCTCTATAGCACTTGGGGCGGTTTTGTTTTTTGTTGCTTTTTGGGTATGTGTATAGTGAATTGGGCGCCTTGCATGTTTTGCCCTGTTTCTTGCATGGTCCAGTTGTACGCTTGGCAGATGCGGTTAACAACGTAGAGTCCGTGGCTTCGCTCGTTGGGCAGTTTTTGGGTGAAAAGGTTTTCGCGCAGGTGGTCGGGTATGCCTACGCCGTTGTCTTCGTAGACGAGTTTGATGTGATTGTCGGTGGTTTGGTAGTGTATGCGGATGTTGGTGGGGTTTCCGCCGTGTTTTAGGGTATTGTCAATTAAGTTGAAGAAGAGTTGTCTGAGCAGTGAATCGGCTAGAACGGTTAAGTCTTGGCAGTTGTTGGTTAGCTGTATGTTTTTGAGGCGGGGAAATAGGGCGAAGGCGTCGTCAACGCATTGTTTGACGTCTACGTTTTTGAGTTCTTCAACGCCGAGTTTTTCGTACAGATGCGCAAAATCTAAGAGTTCGGCTATTTGTTTGGCGGCTAATTCGACGCCGTCTATGTGGTTTGCGGCTTGTGGGTTTTCTTGTAGCTTGGTTTTTAGCAGGAAAACGTGTCCGTTAAGCGCAGAGAGTTTGTTTCGGATGTCGTGTCTTGTTAGGCTGCCTACGACGCGAAGTTTTTCGTTGAGCTCACTGATTTTTTTGGCGTCATCAAGCAGCAGGTGCCGCGTTTTTTTGCGTTCCACAATTTTGGTCAACGCGTAGCTTAGCTCGCAGTAAACCGCTTCAGGGTCACCTGTCTTGTTAATGTAGCGGTCAGCACCCAAATTCAACGCCTTCATAGCCACTTCCTCACGCCCCCGACCGGTAAACATCACAAAAGCAATCTCGTTTTTCCGCCCCCGCAGCTCCTCCAAAAACTCCAAACCGCTTTTACTGGGCATCTCATAATCCGAAATCACTGCGTCAAAAAGCTGTGTTCCAAGCAGTTTGAAGGCTTCATCCACTGAAGACGCACACGTAACCCTGAATCTGCCCTCTACCTCGAGGATCTGCTTTGAAACATCCAAAATCGTGGGGTCATCATCTACATGCAAAACGGAGATTTTCTCTGTAAACCCTGTTGTTTTTGTCTCTGTCATAGCCATCACTCACGGTTCTTGCTCATTTGCACTACAACCAACAGTATTCCTGTGCATACATCCAAACTCAGCGCAGTTCACTTAATATACGTTGTGATTTACGCGTAAATAGTAAAAATACGCCTCCACCAAACCCGCTTTTTTATGCGGTTTACCCTTCAAAACCCGGTTTTTGCTCAGACTGCTTATACCAACCAAAAACGCCAACAAACACGTTAAAGCTGTCACCGTTTTTTAGCGTTATCTTCCAACCCCATTTATCAGGGGTCTTGTCATAAGAAAAGAGGGGTTCCGATAATTCCATGTCTGGATATCGGGCTCTGATTTCTTTTAATGCTTCGGGTGGGGGTTGTTTGAAGAAGGCGGCGTCAACCCAGCTTGCGGTGTCTTTGGGTCCTGAACCAAATGTGGCGATTTTGCTTACGGAAAGGTCTTGGTTGACGTGTGCAAATCCGCAGGCTTTCTCGCTGTGCAGCATGGGGACAAGCCAGTATGCTTCTTTGCCGTCTGCATCGTGTACCGCAACAGGGTCAGCCAGCACGCCGCTTCTGACTGAATCACACTGCTCGGACTCAAGGATATGAGGCTTTTGTAATGCGCGCTTCACAGCTTCAAGTATGGCTTCGCGGTTTTGGTTCAGGAAACAAACCTCCTAGTAGACCAGGCGGGTCTTGACGAAGTTGGTTTTAGTTGGGGAATTCCAATCCTCCCAAGAGATTGTGCCAGCCAATTTGTAGTCTGCGTTCCATGGCCAGGGGTCGTAAATGTAGAGCTTGTTGGCGCCAGTTAGCAGGTTCCTTGAGTAGCCTGCGCATGCGCGTGCGTGTCCAGGAATGCCGCTCTTGAATGGGCGTAGGGCGTTGATTTCGCTTTGGGCTTCACTAAAGGTCGGGGAACTGTCAAAAGTGGCGTTGATGTGGTTGCTGCTTAGGCTTTCGTAGCCGGGGGATTGATCGGAGGGGCAACCACTGCCAGCGGAGTAGTTTAGTGCAGGGGCAATTTGATCTTGCGTGTAGTAGTATCGGTAGTAGCACAGGATCATTTGGGCGGTAGCTACGGCGCAGTAATCGTTAACCTGTTGACCATGCAGTACAAAACAGTGATGAGACCGTGACTCGGTGTAGTTATAGTGGTTGCAGTACTGCAAAAGCTTTGTCTGAACAATACGCAGTATTTCACCAACATACTTTGGGGTAAAAGCCCTCTTAAGAGTTCTAGTTTTTAGAAGAGAAACCCGTTCCGCAGAAGGAATTTCATCCAGCCTTTTCGCGACTTTGGTATATTCCGATGCGCCTTTCGTGCGTTTCTCTTTCATCGCGTCCAAAAATGACCATGCATACGCGCCTTCAATGTTAGGCATTTCCTTTTTTATCGGAACAGCCGTCAAACTAGCAACGTCAAAAACGTGTTTTGAACGAGCCCCTCTGGGGTCAACAGCTTCAAACATAACACCCATCTTGGGGTAACTGTAGCAAACGGGTCTAATTCGGCGGATTTTGAGTTTAGGATTTTCTTTGGTGAATTTTGGCCTTAGCTTAGTTGCTGCCTGACTAAAATCCCATTGGCGTGGACCTAGCTGATACGCCATAACAGGTGCGCCTAAGTCTTTGCGCGCAGCAGCCCTAACATAGCCTTCAACGCCCCCGCCGCGAAGCGCTGACTTCACGGGAAAATCGTAAAACAACAACTCGCCATTTATGTCATAAATAGCCGTCGGGCGATTTTGTACCGCCGCATCCACCCACTTTTCTGTACCAGGCAAACGCGCCGCCGCTTCAACGGTAACGGATTTTTTAACATTTTCGAGCATTTCAGTTCGGTTAATACGCAAGCTCATTCCAAAACCTCAAACCCACAGTGTTAACACTGAATTAATAAAACTTGCGAGAAAATAAGCCACCAGCAAAGCCAAATAATGCATGTTAAATCACACAAACAACCCAAAATTACTTTTAAAAAACAACGCAACCAAAAATAAGCTCTAACAAAACCGTTGCCCTAAGCCACTTCTATAATCGAAGCAACCAATTCCGCAAATCTTTTCAGTAACAAACCGAAAAACGCCAATCTAAAACACCTTTCTCCTCTTAAAGCCCGACGTTATCACTCTACAGCCTACACCAATAAAATTTTAACAATTCCACTCTAAAACCAACAAAAACCGTTAACGCGAAGATTTGTGGCGTGAGTGGAATTTACACTATTTGAGCTTTTTGAGATAAACAAAGAAAAAGGAGCAGTTGGAGTCTATCTGCTGTTGTCGTTGACTGCGACAAATGTAGGTGTTGCATCGGACCATACAAATTTTACTGTATGCCCCATGGGTACAGTTACAACACCAATTAAGGGAATACTTTCGCCGTCAACAAGAATAGATATCATATCACCGCCACTATAGTAAATTGTCATTGGAGCCATTGGGCACGAATAAGTCGTGTCATTTTGTATTGTCTCTGTGCCGCCATAGGGGATAAGTGCTGTGTCGTCTTCATAAACACAGTATTCGCCGATGTAGCCTGAGGGAATAGTCAAGAAGTCAGCGAAAGTTCCACCAGCACTTAGAAGCTGCATATTTCTTACAATGCTTCCGTGATTTTTGTAGCTTATAGCCAAAGAATTGTTTATGTTTATGTTAGTCTGCGCCACTATCTGCCAGTTCTCATAGATGTTTAGGCTATTGCTGTCAGTATTAGCGTCGTTTATTGCACAACAGTTCTGGGAACTCACTACCAACAGGAAGTTTCGAATGGTATTTGCATGTGCGTTAGCTGTAGTATCCCAAAAGACATCGCCTAATAAAGAACTCCAGTACTTGTCACCAGAAAAATCACAGTAAGAGACATGGTCAATACAGACAGGAGATTCAATGGATTCCGTGTGAATTGCTGAGAGCGTGCTATATAGCAGGTATTTTGCCCAAAGACCTGTAGTATTGCTGCAATGGTAATTTGAAAATAGACTCAATTGGTTTGAGCTGCTCATGTGATTAAGCCGTCTCCCACCAGAAACTGCTGTTTCAGAAGCATCAAACAATAATCCGATACCATTATTAGCAAAAACACCAACGATGTTGATTCCATTAAATACGCTGTCACCAAAATTATAGAGGGTGCTTGTCTGTGTTAATCGCCAACCACCTGCGCCTGTTGCTTTGAGTATGGTATTGCTGATAGTCATGCCTTCAGGATTATCAATATTCACACACCACTTTCCGGCACTTCCACCATGAATGTACACATTGCTAATAGTTGAACCATAATCAAAGGGTGTGCCTGCATAAGTTGTAGTCACATCTTGATCATCACCAACAATGCCTTCGCCGCTATTTGTTGTGGGCAAAGCAATTGCGAAATCTTCAAAATTCACTCGTGCACAATTTTTCACGGTCCAAACATCCTTTGCAGGTGCGCCATTGAAACAGGTCACGTTCATGCCTTGTCCTTTAATTGTCCAAGTAGCACCGACACTATCCCAGCTTTGCGGATAATCACCAGTTATTACAGCTGAAAAGTTGTAGAAATTACCCTTGCCAAATTCGACTATTCCGCCTGTTGACATTTGCGCTAAGACTTGTTCAACGACATCGCTTGCGTTATCTGATTCTAAAATGTATCGGTCTTGACTGTCCTGCACGAGGTAGTATCCTGCGTCATCACCAGAGCCAACACTTACCATATAACTTGAACCCTGCGCATCTGCGTCATTAATGAAATACCGGACATTAGCCCGATAATGCTCCTCAACAATTATTCCAGATGGTATAGACAAGTTTTGGTAGTCCCAAGATACATCGCCCAAATACAACGTGCCACTAGAGATGTTTCCTATTGCCATCTGTTCAACGTAGGTTTTATCTTCTGAAGTGATAAAAGTTGTCCAGTCTGAGCCATGAACAGCAAAGTAGGAGCCGTTGGTATATTCACCAACGTACGCTGATGCGATAGGCAAAGGTGTTTGAAGCGAAAAAGAGCCAGTGGTGATCAAATCTGCTTTGACCACGGGAGCGAAAGTGACCGAGCTTACTAGGATTGTAAGCAAAATTCCTGCGATTAAACCTGTTCGCGTTAGTTGCCGTTTAACTTTTGAGTAGTCAACTTGGAAACGAGACCTGAAACAGTAAAAAATCAGGACTACGCCGCCGATGACTTGGGGAATTAGCCCAAGGTAAGGCATGTTTTGACTGACGAAAACTAAATCCAAAACAGATAATTTTACGCCAAATGCAAGTAATCCGAATTCTAAAGCTTTACAAGCAATAATAGGCCCCAATGCCAACAAGAAAATAGCAGAGCTAATTGCAAGAAAAGCCTTCAAATCAAGTTTTGGGTGTTGTGCGTTAAAGGTTATCATTTCATTCACTTCCATAACTACACTTAGTCAATGCTTGACTTCTATACAATGTCCGTATTTACGCATTAAATGCATATAAGGTTATTGCAATTAGCCAATATTTCAAATCAATTCCCAAAAAACACATTATTTTTTTATCAACCAGCCGCAATTTTTCTGATAATCTGTTGCCCGCGAAATTTCTTCTTTGATAACGGTGAAGCATCGCTTATCAAAAAAGGCTAAAAGGAGAAATAATGGCGCGGGGTGGGGGATTTGAACCCCCGTGGCCTTTCGACCACAGACTTAGCAGGCCTGCCCCATACCAGGCTTGGGGAACCCCGCATCGAAGTGTTGTGTGCCAGCTTTTTTGGCGTCTCTCAATTCATTACATTGTACTTCAATTAAAGGTTTCTGAGGGCAAAACCAAACCGCATGCCGCCAACCAGCTTGAAAGGCGTCAAAGAAACGTTGGGTGCTGGGGCGTAAAAATTAAGTTGCCCTGCATCGATCATGGTGATGCCTTTTGAGTATTGAACTTCCTGAAGCGCACATACTTGCATGTCAGATGAGCAAGGAGCTTGAAGGAAAAACCGTAAACAGCTACGACCTGAAAAACTATGCAAACCTGCAGAGAATAATAACCCGTCAAGTCAGGGTTTTTTGGTTTGGAATTCGCTGCGTAGTTTCATGGCGCGGCGTTTGCGGTTGTAGCCTATGGCGAAGTCGTGGGTGGCGTCTCGGATTTGCCGTAAAAGCAACATCATGCGGCTGGTTTTTTTGAATCGGCGCGGCGCGGGGTCGTCGGGGAGGTAGATTTCTTCGTGTTCTTTGGCTAATCCAATGAGCGGCAGCTGTAGTCCCAGTGTGGTGAGGGCGGTTTGGGCGGCGTGGACTTGTCCGGGTCCTCCGTCGACGACGATGAGGTCAGGCATCTGGGCGTTTTCTTCTTGGAGGCGTTTGTATCTGCGGTGGACTACTTCGTGCATGCTGGCGAAGTCGTCTTGTTGGGTGTGGGTTTTGATGCGGAATTTGCGGTAGTTGCTTTTGTCGGGTTTGGCGTCGGTGAAGCGGGTCATGCCTGCGACGACGTGTTCTTGTCCAAGGTTGGATATGTCGAAGCATTCGATGACGTGGGGCAGTGTGGGGAGGTTGAGGTTGCTTTGCAAATCTAAAAGGGCGCTGTCTTCTTCGAGCGTGGATTCCAGATTTTTCTCAGCCAACGCGACCAGACCCTGCTTGCTGCCCCGTTGTGGTACCGTTAGCGTGACCTTGCCGCAGCGTTTAGTAGACAAAAACTCCTCCAACGCCTCCTTCTCATCCGCTCCCGTCCAGCACCGCGCATTGAGCAGGATTTCACGCGGAATCAAATTCACCCCATAAAACGCCTTGAGGAACTCTTGCTCCACCTGCTCTTGCAAATCCACAGAGAACTCTTTTTTGCCAAGCAGTACGCCTTTGCGAACGCCCATCTGAACCACCTTGACCTTCTCGCCTACGCGCCTAAAAACCATAATGTCCTGGTCAAACCAGCGTTCGTTATCGACAATTTGCCGCTGCGTCAACAGCCGAATCGAAGCAATTTGGTTACGCAGTTCCAGCGCCCGCTCGTACTGTCCCGCCTGCGAAGCCTCCTGCATCAACAAAACCAGCTCCTGCGCAGTCTGCTCATAGTCGCCCCGCAAAAAACTCCGTGCCCGCTCCACCTGCTCGCCATACTGCTCCGCTGAGACGTTTCCGATGCAGGGCGCTGTGCACAAGCCGATGTAGTGGTTTAGGCAGGCGCGTTTGGGCATTTTTTTGCAGGTGCGCAGTTTGAAGACTTTTATGACGAGTCGTTGCAGGTCTTGGCGGGTGTAGCCGTCGGTGTATGGGCCGAAGGATTCGATTTTGCGTGAGGGCTTGCGGGATGTGAAGATGCGCGGGTATGTTTCGCGGGTTAGGGCGATGTAGGCGAAGGTTTTGGCGTCTTTGAGGCTGATGTTGTATTTGGGTGTGTGTTGTTTGACGAGCTTATTCTCCAAAAGCAGGGCTTCGACTTCGTTGTTCACGACAATCCAGTCTATGCTGCGGATTTGCGAAACCAGCTTTTTGGTCTTAAGCGATTGGTCTTTGCCGCAAAAATAGCTCCTAACACGCGAACGCAACCGCTTAGCCTTGCCGATGTAAATGATTTCGCCAGCGTCATCCCTAAACAGGTAAACTCCAGGGCTAGTGGGCACCTCAGAGCCTTTGAATTCACAGGGAGCCTCTAACGGAATCATAAATTACCGCCCATAAGGGGTTATTTGTACTGTTTGGGTTTTAGCATTTTCTGCAGGAACTGTCCCGTGTACGAGTTGGGGTTTTCTGAGACTGTTTCGGGGGTGCCTTGTGCAAGTATGTTGCCGCCTGCGGCGCCGCCTTCGGGTCCTAGGTCGATGAGGTAGTCGCAGCTTTTGACGACGTCAAGGTTGTGTTCGATAACGTAGACGGTGTTGCCTTTGTCTACGAGGCGGTTTAGGACTTTGATGAGGCGTTTGGTGTCGTCGAAATGCAGTCCTGTGGTGGGTTCGTCGAGCATGTACACGACGTGTCCGCTTTTGTGTTTGCTGAGTTCGCGGGTGATTTTGATGCGTTGGCTCTCGCCGCCTGACAGAGTCGTTGAGCTTTGTCCCAGCTTGATGTACCCCAAACCTACATCCAGCAGCGTCTGCAGTTTGCGCGACAGGATGGGGATGCTTTCGAAGAATTTGGCGGCTTCTTCCACGGTCATGTCCAGAACTTCGGCGATGTTTTTGCCTTTGTAGAGGACGCTTAGGGTTTCTTTGTTGTAGCGTTTTCCTTTGCATTCGCTGCATTGCACGTAAACGTCGGGCAAGAAATTCATTTCAATACGCAGTACGCCATCGCCTTGGCAGGTTTCACATCGTCCGCCTTTGACGTTGAAGCTAAAGCGTCCTGGGTTGTATCCGCGGGCTTTGGCTTCCCTGGTGGCGGAAAAAAGCTTGCGGATTTCGTCGAAAATTTTGGTGTAGGTTGCGGGGTTGCTGCGTGGAGTTCTGCCGATTGGGTCTTGGTCGATGACTATGACGTTTCTAACCAGCTTGGGCACGGCTAAACTGTCGTGTTTGCCGATTTTGTCAACGCGTTCGCCGAACTGTTCACGTAGCTGAGGCATAACGGTTTGGTTCATCAGGGTGCTTTTGCCTGAACCTGAAACCCCTGTTACTCCACACAAAACGCCCAACGGCAGCTTGACTGTGAGGTTTTTGAGGTTGTTTTCGGTGGCGCCTGTTAAAACGAGGTAACCTGTGGGTTGTCTGCGTTTTTTGGGTACTTCGATTTGTAGTGTGCCGTTTAGGTATTTGCCTGTGAGGCTGCGTGGGTTTTGCATTATCTGTTGGGGGGTGCCTTCTGCGACTATGTGTCCGCCGTGGATGCCTGCGCCTGGTCCGATGTCTACGACGTAGTCGGCGCTTCGGATGGTTTCCTCGTCATGTTCGACCACGATGAGGGTGTTTCCTAGGTCGCGGAGCCTGTGTAGGGTGCTGATTAGTTTGGTGTTGTCGCGTTGGTGCAATCCGATGCTGGGTTCGTCGAGGATGTATAGGACGCCCATGAGGTTGCTTCCGATTTGGGTTGCTAATCGGATGCGTTGGGCTTCTCCGCCTGAGAGCGTTCTTGCCGCCCGTGACAGCGACAAATAGCCCAGCCCGACGTTTTTGAGAAAACCAAGGCGCTCGTTGATTTCTTTGAGAACCTGCTTGGCAATTGTCAACTCTTTCGCGTTTAGGCTCGCGGGCAAGTCGGCGAAGAAATCCACCGCCTGCTCTATGGACAAATCCGTAACGTCGATGATGCTTTTGTCTTTGATGAGAACCGCCAAGACGACGGGCTGGAGGCGTTTGCCGTTGCAGGTGTTGCACAGGCGCGATTTCATGAATTTTTCTATTTCAGATTTGCGGTATTCGCTTTCGGTTTGCTTGTAGAGCCGCATAGTTTGGGGAATGACGCCTTCCCAGCCATTGTGCATCCACATGCTTGCGCCATTAGACCAGTTGCCCTGCAAAGGTTCACGGTCACCATACATCAAAATATGCAGCTGCTTGGGCGTAAAGTCCTTGATGGGCGTGAAAATGTCAAAGCCGTGCTTTTTGCCAACCATCGCGAGTTGCTGGGCACGCCAGGTCAAATCCATTCGACCATAAACTGCTAATGCGCCGTCCATGATGGATTTGGTTTTGTCGGGTATTACGAGGTCTTCGGAGACTTCGCTGATTTCTCCTAGTCCGTGGCAGGTTGGGCAGGCTCCAAAGGGCGAGTTGAAGCTGAACATACGCGGTTCTAGGCTTTCAAATACGATTTCGGGGTGGTTGGGGCAGGCGCCAAAGGTGCTGTAGAGGGTTTCGCCTTGGAAGCGTTCGAGTTCACGTTTTTTGTCTGCATCCACGTCTTGCGCGTCGATGACGATTAGGGTTCCTTTGCCGATTTGAAGCGCTTGTTCGACGGCTTCGGCTATGCGGCTGCGTTCCTCATCGGTGATGGTGACGGTGTCGACGACGGCTTCTATCCAGTGCTTCTCATACCTTAGCAGTTTGACCTCGTCTTTTATGGTGTCGGAGTCGTAGATTTTTTGGTCGACGCGGATTTTGGTGAAGCCTTCCTTTTTGAGGTCGTCAAATACTTGCTCGTGCGTGCCCTTCATGCCCCGTATGACTGGCGCCAAAAACACCAAGGTCTTGCCTTTGTCTGCCATAATCAGGCTGGTGATGTTCTCTGGGCTCTGCGGGCGAATGGAGCTTCCACATTTGGGACAGTGATGTGTGCCAATGCGCGCGTATAGCAACCGCAAATAATCATAAATCTCTGTAACGGTTCCAACGGTGCTGCGTGGGTTCTTGCTGGTGCTTTTTTGCTCTATAGAAATCGCAGGCGACAACCCATCAATCGAATCCACATCAGGCTTATCCATCAAACCCAAAAACTGCCGCGCATACGCCGACAAACTCTCAACGTAACGGCGCTGACCCTCCGCGTAAATCGTATCAAACGCCAAGGTGCTCTTACCCGACCCCGACAAACCCGTAACCACGATTAGATTGTTTCGGGGTAACTCCACATCTATATTTTTTAGGTTATGTTCCCGTGCACCTTTAACGGAAATACTATCTCTCATAATTACCATAATCCAATAAACCGTTTACACGCTGAATTATCCAGTTTCAAGAGGTCTCTTTTCAACGTTTTTGCACTAAACATGCTTTTTCTTCGTGTTTAGGGGGTTTTTGGCTTGCAGGGTAGCGGCTTTTGTGAGGTCAGATACCGCGTCTCGCAGCTCGATGGCTTTCTCGAAATCAAGGCGGTGGGCGGCTTCGTGCATCTGAGCCTCTAACTCGATGATTTTGCGTTGGACGTCGGTTTTGGCTAGGTGTTTGATGCCTTTGATTTTGCCTTCTTTTTGGCTGACGCTCTTGATGATGGTCTGCGGCGTGATGTTGTGGATTTTATTGTAGCGCATTTGGAATTGGCGGCGGTACGTTGTGGTTTGTATGGCGTGTTTGATGGATTGTGTTTTTACGTCGGCGTAGAGTATGACTTTGCCGTTTACGTTTCGGGCGGCGCGTCCGATGGTTTGGATGAGGCTGCGTTCGTCGCGTAGGAAGCCTTCTTTGTCGGCGTCGAGAATGAATATGGTTGAGACTTCGGGTATATCGAGCCCTTCGCGTAGGAGGTTGATGCCAACGAGTATGTCATATTCGCCGATGCGCAGTTGCCTAACCAGTTCGATGCGGTCTAGGCTGTCTACGTCGGAGTGCATGTAACGGACGCGAAAGCCTTCTTTGACGAGGTAGTCGGTTAGGTCTTCTGCCATGCGTTTGGTGAGGGTGGTGATTAGGATGCGGTTGCCCTGTTCAATTGTTTGCTTTGCGGTGGTCATGAGGTGTTGCATTTGCCCTTCGATAGGGTGCGTTTCGATTTGCGGGTCTAAAAGCCCTGTGGGTCGTGTGATTAGCTCAACGGCTTTTCCGCTTTTTTGCAGTTCGTACTCTGCTGGGGTGGCAGAGACAAAGAGGGTTTTGCCCATTTTCTTCTCGAATTCTTCGAATTTTAGGGGGCGGTTGTCAAAGGCGCTGGGCAATCGGAAGCCGTAGTCGACGAGGTTTTTTTTGCGGGAGTAGTCGCCGTTGTACATGGCGCGGGATTGCGGGATGGTTTGGTGGCTCTCATCGATAATGAGCAGGTAATCTTTGGGGAAGTAGTCCATTAGGACAAATGGGGGTTCGCCTGGTGCGCGTTCGTCGAAGTGGCGGCTGTAGTTCTCGATGCCGGCGCAGTAACCCAGCTCTTTTATCATTTCAAGATCGTAGTTGGTGCGCTGTTTGAGACGTTGAGCCTCTAGCGGGGGCAGCTGGGGCAGGCGTTCTGCTAATTCGTCGCGTATATGCTGGAAGGCTCGCTGCATTTTCTCTTCTGGAACTACGTACTGGCGCGCAGGATAAACCGTAATCTGGTCAATAGAGAGCTTGACGTCGCCTGTTACGGCGTTGACTTCACGGATTTTTTTGACTTTGCCTGCTTCGAGTTCTATACGCAGGATTTCTTTTTCATAAGCGGGAATTATGTCAATCACATCGCCGCGTACCCGAAAACGTCCAGGTTCTAGGGCGGTGTTGTTTCTTTCGTACTGCATGTCGATTAACGCGTTTATGAGGCGTTGGCGTGTGAAGGGTTCGCCGATTTTGAGGGTGACTGCCATGTTTTTGAAGTCTTCGGGGTTTCCCAAGCTGTAGATGCAGCTTATGCTGGCGACAACTATGGTGTCGTTGCGGCTTAGGAGGCTGGAGACGGCGTGCATGCGCATTTTCTCGATCTGCTCGTTCACGCTCGAGTCCTTCTCGATGTACATATCCGTCGTGGGTATGTAGGATTCAGGCTGGTAATAATCATAAAAACTAATGAAGTACTCAACGCGGTTGTTGGGGAAAAACTCTTTGAGCTCCGCATAAAGCTGCGCCGCCAACGTCTTATTATGCGCGATGATCAATGTGGGTTTTTGCAGTCGCTCAATCACGTTCGCCATAACAAAAGTCTTGCCGCTACCCGTAATACCCAACAGCGTCTGCTTATCCTTAACCGAAAAATTCGCAACCAACTTCGACACCGCTTCCTCCTGACCCGGAGAAGGCACAAACGGCGCTTTCAACTCAAACTGCAAACAAAGCTCCCCAAACACCATACAAAAACAAAAACCACCTTTAAAGTGTATTTAACCAAACCACGCAAAAACCAAGAAACACCAACCTATTAGGATGCTATTTTTTAATTGTATGCAAAAACGATAGGGGGAGGGGGTCTATATTTTGAAGGTTGCTCGGCAGGGGGTGGGTGGCTTGTGTGGTGGCGGATTCATAAGGTTCTAATATTCTGCAGGCTAGTTGGAAGGTAGGTAATTGGTTGCTATGGGTGCACCTATTTCTTATCGGCTTGATACGGAGATTCCGCCAGCGTATTTTGGGAAACTGTTTGAGTTCATTTACGGGCAGTATTTAGCAACTCAAAAGCAACGGTTCTCAGGCATAGTCAAACGCATTTCACCTGAGGGGAACCAGCTTTCCTACAAGGTTTTAGACAAACAAGGCAAAGGAATTATTGCAGTAGAGGTTTCGGGAACCAAAACCGTGGATATTACGGTGACGCCGTTGAATGCACAGGTTTTAGAGGACGCTGTGGTTGAGGCGCGTCAGGACGTGGTCATTGCGACGCAGTTGTTTGAGGAGAAAGCGCGTAAGGCGACGTGGTATTTTGCGTGGCGTGAGGGGGAGGAGATTGTTCCTGAGAAGGTTAAGACGTCGGAGAAGAGTTTTCAGCGGCTGTTTTTGGAGACGCAGATGTTGTTGTTTGCGGTTTTCATCGTTTTTGGCATGGGCTTCTTTTTTGTGGTTTACACGTTTCTGCCGCAGTGGTTTTGGGTTGCCCCCATAGCGCTCATAGCAGCCCAGTTCGTATTTGTCTTCTACTCCAGCAAAGTCATATCCAAAACAAGCGACTGGACCATAACCAAAGAAAACCCCTACATACACATCCTCGAATACCACCTGCCGCTGGGCACCATCGACCAATCCAAACCGCGTCTTGACCCCAAGCAAACCGCCGACCTAAAAAGGCAGGTCTACCGCGAAATCATCGCAAAACACGGCGCCATAAACTGCAGTGACGCCCAAAAAGTCTTTGGCAAATACGATGTCACCTGCCAAGCGGATAAGCTGGTAGCCAAAAAAATTAACGTGTACGAACTGGTGAAACGGGTCGCGGACAAGTTTGGTTATCCTGTGCCAAAAATCGTGGTCTCGAACACGTTGGTTCCTAATGCGGCGGCTTCAGGTCCCAGCCCCAGCCGAGGTATTGTGCTTATAACTACGGGGCTACTGGTGCAGCTTGAAGAACCCGAAATCATCAGCGTACTGGGGCACGAATTTGGACACCTCAAAGGCAAAGACCCCCTCATACTATACGGCTTAACAAGCGCCGAATTCCTGTTCCGCTTCTACATCCTCATCGCACTATTCCCTGGACTCTTCTTGTTCTTAGTGTACTTCTGGGCAGTCATGACCTTCATCTTCTTCATAGCCAAATTCTTCGAAGCCCGCGCCGACATAACCTCCGCCATCATCATGGGGCAACCCAAAGTCTTGGCTTCAGCATTAGAAAAAATAGGCTTTCAACGGCTACTGTTTGAACGCGCACCCGCGTTTCGTATTCAGGAATGGGTAGGTTTGGATTCGCATCCGCCGATTTATTTCAGGGTGAAACGCCTAGAGCAGCTTGAAGAACCAGTAAACATCAAACATCCCCTGATTGCATCGATAAAAGCGGTCGTGCAAGGTTTTCGTCAAACCCTAAACCTCTAACCCTTTTTCGCACAGTCAAAAACGGGCACAACAGAAATAAAGCATAAACGCTCAATAAGCCCCCAGACTCGACCCAGAAAAAGGAGAAACTCCGTCTTGAAGCTGCTATACATAGTCATAGACGGCATGGGTGACCTGCCGATAAAAGAATTATCAGATAAAACCCCCCTTGAAGCCGCATCTACCCCAAACATGGATTCTCTTGCCAAAAACGGGAACGTTGGCTTGATGTATACCGTGAAAAAAGGCGTCGCTCCTGAAAGTGACGTGGCTGTTATTTCTTTGCTTGGTTATGACCCGTTCCAGTACAGTCCAGGCAGAGGCGTAATTGAAGCGGTCGGCGCGGGAATTGACATGAAAACGGGTGATTTGGCTTTGCGCTGCAATTTTGGCACATTAGGCGAGGGCAAAACACTCATTGATAGGCGCGTGAAACGCACTTTGTCCACCGAAGAAGCCACCGAGTTGACCAAAGCAGCAAACACGCAGGTCAAGCTTGAATCGCACCCTGCAACTTTTGAGTTCTCAAACACTCTGGGGCACCGTGCAGTATTAGTAATCAAACACCAAGACAAACCGTTTTCCAGTGAAATCTCCAACAGCGACCCCGCCTACTCCATAGTCAACGGGTTAGGCGTTGCTGAAGCTGACCCCGAAATGGTTCTCAAAACCTGCGAACCCCTAAACGGCACACCCGAAGCTCAAGCCTCAGCAGATTTAGTTAACGAATTCATCGAAAAAAGCCATGACCTGTGGGAAAATCACCCCATAAACCAGCAACGCGCTTCCCAAGGCAAGCTAAAAGCAAACGTCGTGCTCACCCGCGATGCAGGCAACAC
Organism: Candidatus Bathyarchaeota archaeon; assembly: GCA_026014465.1. NCBI lineage: Archaea > Thermoproteati > Candidatus Bathyarchaeota > Candidatus Bathyarchaeota archaeon. The sequence goes on from JAOZID010000010.1 coordinate 244,181, forward strand.
GCTACCCAGCTTCTTTAGCATCAATGAACGCTACGGCGTAGACTTTGCCGCCCTTGCAGACATGCACGCAGAAAACGGCATAGCCAAACTCGCAGGCATGCAATCCTCCCTACTCCCACCACCCTCAGGCGACCTCAAAAAAGACTGTGAAATCCGCGTCAAACGCCTCCTTGACATCATGCCCAAACACGACTGCTTCTACATCCACCTCAAAGGACCCGACGAACCCGGACACGACGGCAACTGCCACAAAAAAACCGACATAATCTCCGCCATCGACAAGTACTTCTTTGGCGAGTTGCTGCCCCAAATAGACCTCAAAGATACCCTGTTTTGCATAACCGCCGACCACGCAACCCCCTGCGGCTTAAAAGTACACAGCGACACCCCCGTACCCCTACTCATCTCAGGTGGCAGCGTCACAGACGAAGACATCCAAAAATTCGGCGAAACCGCATGCAAAAACGGCAAACTCGGCACCATCAACCAAGGCTACGAACTCATGCCCAAACTCATGGCACTGCTCAAAAAAGCCTAACTGTCTAAAAACTGCCCCTTCTTGGGCAAAACGCTTTCTTTTTCTCTGTTTTGCATCGGGTTTTCTGTAAACCTTATATGCGTTTTTTGTTGTATATCGGTTTTAGGGGTTTCTGGGTATTTATGGCGTTTAGGGGTTGGTCTAAGAAGGCGGGTTCTCCTCCGGGGACTGTTGTTTATGTTGGGGAGCAGGTGCCTCAGGAGAGTCGTGTGCGGGTTATGGGTTATTCGGAGCGGTTTTTTGAGGAGAAAGAGGTTTCGGTGGTTGAGGATGTGTTTGCGGCTGCGGATAAGGCGGCGGTTTCTTGGATAAATGTGGATGGCTTGCAGGGAATTGATGTTATTGAACGGTTGGGGCGGCAGTTTAATGTTCATCCGCTGGTTTTGGAGGACATTGTCAACACGAATCAGCGCCCAAAAATCGAGGACTTCACCGACCACCTCTACATCGTGCTTAGGATGCTGCGTTACGACAAAGAAGCAAACGAGGTAATTTCTGAACAACTCAGCTTGCTTTTAGGCGCCAACTGGGTCATCTCGTTCCAGGAAACCGAAGGCGACGTATTCGACAACATCAGAGACCGCATAAAAAACAGCAAAGGTAAAATCCGCAAATCAGGCGCAGACTACCTCGCCTACGCCCTCATCGACGCCGTAGTAGACAACTACTTTTCAATCCTTGAAAACATCGGCGAAACTGTCGAAGACATCGAAGACGAACTGCTCACAAACCCCCAGCCCACAACCCTCAAAAAAATCCACGGACTAAAACGGCAGATTCTGCTACTGCGCAAATCCATCTGGCCCCTGCGCGAAGTCGCAAACGCAATGGAACGCGGCGAATCCAAGTTAATCAACAAAACAACAAGCATCTACCTGCGCGACGTGTACGACCACACCATACAAGTCATCGACGCCGTAGAGACGTTTCGCGACATGCTCTCAGGCATGCTTGACATCTACCTATCTAGCGTAAGCAACAAAATGAACGAAGTCATGAAAGTCCTAACCATAATCGCAACCATATTCATACCCCTCACATTCATAGCAGGAATCTACGGCATGAACTTCCAAAACATGCCCGAACTAACCCACCCCTTAGGGTACCCCCTAGTCCTAGCTGCCATGCTTGCCATAGCCGTTTTAATGCTGCTGTACTTTAGAAAGAAAAAATGGATACTCTAACCCGACGTTCACGGGTAAAAAGCCTGCTATGGCTTTTCTTTGGGTTCCATGTATTCTTTGCGAATGGCACCTGGTATGGGTGGCAGGATTTTTTGTTGCGCGAGTTTCTTGTTTGCGAGTTGGGTTATTTCGGATTTGATGAATTCCTCGTTTTCGGCGTGGTCTATCCAAAAGAGCGCTTCGATTTCGGTTGCCCACTCTTTGGTTCGGACAAGGAAGCGGATTTCGCGGCGTCGCTCTTCATTTACGATTACGGATTTGTGTTGCAGTAGCGCTTCGCGGATTGCGTTTTTGGCTTGTTCGACATTGTAGATGTAGTCGATGGCAAAAGTTATGGAGGCTACGGTTTCTTGTCCGCCGCCTGTGAGGTTGATTATGCGTTCTTTGAGCAGGGTGGAGTTGGGGATGATGATTTCGTTGCGGTCGTAGGTTTTTAGGGTAGTGGTTCGCAGGCTGAGTTCAGTTACGACGCCTTTGAGGTCGCCGACTTGTATGACATCGCCGATTTTGAATGTCTTGCCCGATAGTATGAGAAAGCCTGAAACCCAGTTTTCAATAACCTCTTTTAGGGCAAACCCGATAACCAAGGCGCTAACGCCAAGACCCGCAATCAAACCCGTAACGTCAACGTTAAATGCCCACAGAATCAAAACCACTGCAACAGCGTAGATAATAAACTGGAAGAACCGCTGCATGTTCTCGATGACCCGTTTTTTGTCGGCGGTTTTTGCATCCGCGGTTCTAAGTATTAGGCGGTTGATGAATTTGACTAAAACAAATGCTACCACAAATATGATTACTGCTTGAACAATCTGAACGATAAGTTCGGGGTCAATCAAATCCGCCATTTACAGGGTTCACTTCACTGCTGTTTAAGCTGCAACCTAACATGTGGGTTGTGCTCAAAAAATAGAAGAGAGGTAGGATTTAGGCTTTTCCTGAACTGCCAAATAGCTGCATTTTGCTCTTGGCAACTTCTTTCATGGCAGCACGGGCAGGACCCAAAATCTTGCGGGGGTCAAAATTCTGCGGCGCCGTCATGAGGGATTCGCGCACAGCACCAGTAAAAGCAAGGCGCAGGTCGGTGTCGACGTTAACTTTTGCTATGCCTAGGCTGATGGCTTTTTTGATTTCTTCTTCAGGTATGCCTTTTGCGTTGCCTAGTTGTGCGCCGTATTTGGCGGCTTTGTCGATGAGCCATTGGGGTACGCTGGATGCACCATGCAATACGAGGGGGATGCTGGTTTTTTCGCCTATTTTTTTGAGGCGTTCATGGTCAAGTTTGGCTTGGCTTTTGAATTTGTAGGCGCCATGGGAGGTGCCAATTGCTACGGCAAGGGTGTCTACGCCTGTTTGTTCTACGAAGTCTTTGGCGGTTTCGGGGTCGGTTAGTATGGCATCTTTTTCTTCTACACTGCGCTCTTCTACGCCTGCAAGCCTACCCAACTCCGCCTCAACAGAGACGCCTTTGGGATGCGCCATATCAACGACTTTTTTGGTTAACGCAATGTTTTCTTCCAGCTTCAAAAACGAGCCGTCAATCATAATCGAAGTAAAACCCGCTTCTACACATTTGGATGCAACCTCAAAATCTTCGCCATGATCCAAATGAATACTCATAGGAACCGCGGATAACTGCGCCGCTGTCTTTGCCAACCCTGAAATATAGGGCAAACCAGCATATTTTACCACACTGGGGCTAACAGCCAAAATCACAGGCGACTTCTCCTCAACCGCAGCTTCAGCAACCGCAGTCAAACTCTCAAGATTCTGAACATTCAAAGCAGGAATAGCATAACCGCCTTCCATAGCAGGAACCATCAAATCCTTATTCGTTACAAGCATAACCCTTCACTTCGACACAAATTTCTGTGAGAACTATTCGACAAACTCACACTATTTAATACTTCTGGCACTCAAATACAGACAAAACCTCCATCCCTAAAAACCCAAACACCAAACTCAACAGAAACCTCACAGCATTAAGTGCAATATACACTCTTGAGAGTTAAATGTCGAGAGTCCCGTAATAATATTCAATTCATTTTTTGCTTCTCAGTTTAGTTTAACAAAAGATAAAGGCGGCATTATGTTTACTCTAAAAAGTTAAATACTGCCTGGTTGGTAATTTGGTTATGGAGATAAAAATGGAGAAGCTAACCAAGAAAACTCTAATTGGAGTAACAATAATTTTGCTTTTGCTCTCGCCAGTAGTATCCACTGCTTTGGCAGAGCTTACGCCAAAAACGTTAACAGCAACCCTAGCCCCAGGAGAGTCAGTTTCCGAGTCTAAATCAGTCTTTTTGCCCAGCCAAATCCCGCAAGCGGACATACTCTTCGCTTTTGACCTCACAGGCAGCATGGGCAGCAGCATAGGTCAAGCAAAAGCAGAATCAATCGCAATCATGAATTCGCTTGACGCATTAATCAGCGATGCACAATACGGCGTTGCATCCTTCATGGATTACCCCGGCTCATATGACTCATACGGTTACAGTGACATGTATGGTTCTTCTGATTCGGGCGACTACGCCTACAAACTTGACCTGCCAATCACTAACGACCGCAGCGCAGTATCATCAGCAATTAACAACCTATACTTAGCCTGGGGAGCAGATGGACCTGAAGACTACTCAAGAGTCATCTATGAAAGCTACTCAGACAACTCAATCGCATGGAGACCAAACGCAAAGCACGTACTAGTTCTATTCGGCGACAACATACCTCATGACAACGACCTAAATGAAGGCGTACCCGGCATGACAGGAGGTTATTCCACTGGCGGCGACCCCGGCAGAGACGAAATAATGTTCACCACAGACGACATTGATTTACAAACCGCCCTCAACGGCATGAAAAACAACGGTGTTACCCTCATGTTTGTTGACTTTAGCTATAACTCTTACACAGATTACTGGAATTATTGGGCAAGTATCACTGGCGGTCAAAATTTTGACTCTGCAAACACTGACGGCATCGCAGTAGCCATTCAATCCCTGATAGGTAGCGCTGCAGGCCACGTTGACAAACTAACTCTAGAACCCCAGTCTGGATACGAAAGCTGGCTTACCGCATGCTCCCCAACAGAATACACAGATATCGACATCCCCCCAGAAGGCGTCACCCTACCCTTTGACATCACCATAACCGTACCCGCAGATGCTGTAGGTGGAAATTACAGCTTTGCAATAGCCGCCCAAGGCGACGGAGCAGGATATGGTCAGCAATGGGTAACATTGAACGTTGAAAGCGACATTACTGTGGGTCCAATTGAATCTGCAAATGGCAGCTTGCCTGTTGTTTACTGGAACACGCCAATTACATTTACCTACAATGACCCTGCCGCAACATCTGTAGATATCAGCATTCACCTCGATGATGGAGGCGCAGACATAATGGATTCAATGACTGGTCCAGCACCAACATGGACTTACACCACCACCATCTACCCCAGATCCGGCTACACCACAGTAACCTTCACTGCCCACTACGCATCAGGCGCAACTGCTGAGGAAAGCATAAACCTATACGTTGACCCCTCCGGCTACATCTATGACACTTTTACCCTTGAGCCAATCCTAGGTGCGAAAGTGACCCTTCAGATGTGGGATGGATCAACTTGGATAAACGTGCCCGATGGTTCCACAATCATGTCTGCAACAAACCGCAACAACCCTGACTACACAGACGCAAACGGTCACTACGGTTGGGATGTAATCCCTGGCACGTACCGAGTCTACGCTGAAAAAGTCGAATACACCTCCGAATACAGCATCGTCGTTAACGTACCTCCTCCAGTCCTTGACCTCAACATTGGTTTGACACCGCTCAATCCACCCGAACTAGCAAACGCAGCATTCGTCTGGACCACTGACAACACAGGAAACGAACAAAACAACTTCGGCATCGGACAAACCGTATTCATCCACTGGAATACAGCCCCCAAAGGCGCAATAGTTGACATACAAGTAGTTGATGAAACAGGCGCAGTTGTACTAGGACCCCTCTACAACAAACCAGAAAGCAGCTCACCCATAGCATTTTCCCCACCACAACCAGGCTATTACACAGTACTAGTTGACGGCAAACCCGTCTTCTCTATTGCAGTCGCAACCTTCTTTGTCATACCCGAAAGCGCACTAGGCACACTCATCACGATAATTGCATCCTTCGCAGCCCTCGCATCCTTCCGCTACATCACCGCGAAACGCAAGCACTAAACCAAAAACCAACCCCTTTCCTTTCTTTTTTATTTCTACAATTTCAACATTTTACTGAATCATTCTACGATGACATGTTTTAGCCTCAAAATAACACGCAAACATTGGAGTACACACACCACAGCACCCAAGCAAACAGGCAGATAGACCCCCTCCCCCTATTGTTTCTGCATACAATTAAAAACAGCATCCAAATAGGCGGCTAATAGGTTGGCGTCTGTGGTTTTTTGGTAAGGTTTATGTTTGCGGTGGCGCCTTGGTTTTGTGGTGTTTGTTGTGACTTGTTATTTTAGGCATTTGGGCGAGGTTTTTCGTGGAGCAGGCATTGAGGTTTCAGCGCATAATAAGAAGCAGCTTGACCGCGTGATTCATGATTTGGTACAGGTTGAATACAAGAATTGCCCGGCTACGTGGCGGGAAGTCAAGAAACGGTTAGCTGAAGACGCACAGGGCTTTGTTGAGCAGTTAAAATCGGCGTGGAACAGCCAAAACACCGCCTAACATGCCAGGTTCTTTGAGGGATAAATGTGCAGTTAAAGAGTTACTCGGATGGCGGCGCGAGAGGCAACCCTGGACCTGCAGCTATGGCGTATTTGCTTTTGGACGAAAAAGGCGCCGTGGTGAAGTCTGAGGCGCGTTTTTTGGGTAGGCGGACGAATAATCAGGCTGAGTATGAGGGCGTGATTGCTGCGTTGCGGTCTGCTGCATCGTTGGGGGCGCAGGAGCTTGTGTGTGTTTTGGATAGCCAGCTTGTTTGCAGGCAGCTTACAGGCGAGTATAGGGTGAAGAACGCGGAGCTTTTTGAGCTTTGGAAGGTAGTGCGTGAGTTACAGCGGGGCTTTAGGGCAGTGCGGTTTATGCAGGTTCCCCGAACAAACAGGTTTATTCAACAAGCCGACCATATGCTTAACAAATGTCTAGACCAAGAAGCTCCATAAACGGTTTAGCTGCAGAGTTAATTTTGCACAAATAGTTTGTGTTATCCTTAAATATTGGGACTTTTCAATATTGAGACGTGATTTCCATGACACAGAATAGTACGTATGCCGTTGAATTGAAAAACGTGGTTAAAAGATACAATGAACTTACAGCTGTAAACAACGTTAGTTTGAATATACAGCAGGGAGAGATTTTTGGTTTACTAGGACCAAACGGGTCAGGGAAATCCACCACTCTTAAAATGATCTTGGGACTGCTTCAGCCCACACAGGGCGACGTAGTCGTACTAGGTTTGAACACCCAAAAAGACGCCGTAGAAATCAAAAGTTTAGTAGGCTACGCGCCTGAAGCCCCCCGAATCTACGAGTTCCTCACGGGAATTGAATTTTTGGATTTCATAGGAGACATCTACGGCATGTCCCCCGAAGAGAAAAGCAGCCGAATCAGCGAGTACCTAAAAGCCCTGCAACTCGAGGGCAGGGAAGGCGACATGATAAGCGGCTACTCTGAGGGTATGAAGCAGAAAATCGCGCTTATAGCCGCGTTCATTCACCGCCCCAAACTCCTCATCTTAGATGAACCTCTTAACGCTTTAGACCCCCGCTCTGCACGCATCGTCAAAGACACCATCCACCAGCTAAAACAGCAAGGCGTAACCACCATCATGTCCACACATATTTTGGAGATAGCCCAAGCAGTATGTGACCGCATCGGTATCATGTACAAAGGCGACCTCTTAGCTCTTGGCAACATGGAAGAACTGCAGAAAATGGCGTCGCTACCTGGCTCAGGCTTGGAGGACATATTCCTAAAACTCACGGGCACAGGCGACGTTAAAGCTGTGGTTGAGGCACTTGTGAAATGAACTGGAAAACCGTCCGCCACCTCATCAGCGTAGAAAGAAAATCAGGCAGGCTACTACGCGGCAAAAAAACAACCAACTACAACGTACGCCGCAACCGCATCTTTAGCTACCTAGGATACATCCTAGCCATAGCCATTGGCATAGCCGCGGGCGCAATTGTGATTTTCGCGTACGGACAAATAGTGACCACTGCCGAGTTGGCGATTTTGTTCAAGGAGGCTTTTGCTAATTTCCAGTTTTCGTTGCCGACGTTGATTTTGATTTTCACGTTCGTCTTTTCGATGATGCAGCAAATCCAACGTAGCGGTGTATCAGCTTCGCGGCAATCGCCGTATTGGCTTCCAATTACGTGGCAAGAACACACGCTAGCTTCAATTATAGCTGACGTTTCAGGTCTCCCACTGTATGCTATAGCCATTTTCTCGCCCGCTGTCCTGATAACCTCCGTAATTACTGGGCAGGTAGCTATTGCGGTAGGCGCAGTTTTAGCGATGCTTGGAGCCGCGTTCATGGCAAGCGCCACCACCGAAATCTTCCGCATCTTGCAGGTACGCTTCACAGGAGCCGTTTACAAATCAACAGGACGCGCAGCTGTCTGGGTACGTTTCATCAGCTCGATTGGTTTCTTCGTAGTCTTCTACATTATCTACTTCTCGTTAATCACAGGGTCAAACGCCATCAACTTCATCCAGACAGTAGCTTCTGTTCAAAGCGCCATCTGGTTTGTCCCGTTTGTCTGGCTGGGTATGACTTTGTACTCGCTGGTTAACGGGCTACTGTTGCAGGGCATCGCGTTTTTGGCTGCTTCGGTTCTGTTCATCTACGGCTTGTTCTACTTGGGCACTGTCCTCAACAAGCGCTTTGGACTCTACGAGCCTCCAACCATCAAAATCTCCCAAGGAACCTACGTCCCCAAAACTGGGCTGCTGGGCAAAATGGGTTTTAGCTCCGCCGAAGCCGCGCTGCTACGCAAAGACATCCGAGCATTCACCCGCCGCCGAGAACTAATCTCAGCGTTCATCATACCCATCGTGTTCCTCATACTGCCCATAATGAACTCTGTAAACGGTGTAGGCTCAGAAGTTGGGTTCCTTTCGCTGTTTTGGATAGCGTTAATCACAGTGTTTCCAGTAGTTCTCATGGCAAGCAGCGTAGGCAGCTTCATGACAGGCGAAGAAGGACAAAACATCTGGAGAATCTACGTCTCCCCCATATCAGCCAAAACCTACGTCAAAAGCAAATACACCTTCATCTTGGTGTTCTCGCTTATCGTGCTGCCCGTCACAGGCACCATCGGCTTCATTGTCTACCAACCCACACTGCAAGCAATGTTAACCCTCGTAGCAGAAGCAGTAATCATCGCCTTCGCAGTCAGCGCACTCTCCCTAGGAAACGGCATCAAAGGAGCAGACTTCACCGAAATCCCAAGACCACGCATGATACGCGGAGAATGGAGCCTCATTAACATGCTCACCTGCGGCGGCGTCGCCCTAGCCATAATGGCGCCCCTGATCCCACGCATGCTAAACATCATGGGACTACCCATACCACCGATTCTAGAAGTCTACCAAGCAGTAATAATCAGCGCAGTCATAGGCGCAATCATGACAGTAGTTTTCCACCGCATCGCAGTAGACAACGCCAAAGAACTAATCACCAAAGCCGAAGTCTAAGCACCCTTCTACTTTTTTTCTTTCTTTTTCAGGGCAGGCGGCGCGCGTCGTCCGTCCCAAACATGATGCAACGCCAACGCGGGATGATACAAAAGCATGCGTGGTCCCGAGTACCGCATAACGGTCTTGACTTTTTCGAGCATATCAGGCTTGTAGCAGTGCACCGTGCATTTTCCGCAGGTGCTTTTCTTTTCCTGAAACGGACACTTATCCAAACGCGCAAAAGCATACGACAAAAACTCGCTACACTCCACGCAAAGCTCCCCACCTGCACCGTGATGATGTGCCCGACAGTAAATCTGCACCATAGCCTCAATGGTTTTCTTCTCACGCCTCATCCGCGGATGCTCAACAGCCATTTATCTTCACACGTTAAGGGTAGGATGCAACAGGCAAATACGTTGTGACTAGCTAATGCGGGATTTTCGTTTTGAGCGGGTTGGGAGGCGGCAACATTTAAAGCATGCCCTCGCCGACTAGACTTGATTAGCTATGATTGAGATTTTTGATGCGCAAGAGTTAACCCAGCAGCTACAAAAGAACCCAAACGCAGTTGTTTTGTTCTATGCGTCATGGTGCCCGTTTTGCAGGAATTTTCTGCCCGTCTTTGAGGAATACGCAAAAACCAGCTCTCCCGCCGTTTACATGCGCGTAAAACTTGACGAGGACGAAAACCCGCTGTGGGAAAGGTACTCTTTGGATGCTGTGCCGTCGGTTCTGCTTTTTGAAAACGGAGAGGTAAAACGGCGCCTTGACTGCCAACGCGGCATAGGATTAACCAAGCAGCTTTTTAGCAACTGGCTCCAAACAGCATAAAACCCCTCTGGCTTAAACGAAAAAAGGAAACGGGTTGCGTGGGTTAGGCAACCTTTCTTTTCTTTTGGTTACTGTGTGACGCTGTGGTACCAGCTGATTATGTATTCTGGAAGTTTTAGTCCGCGCAGGGCTAGGCGTTCTGCAAATCTGACGGGCAAGGGGCTAAGGACGAAAGCGGCGCGGGTGTAGAAGCGGCGCGGGGAACCAGGTTTGTCTTCTTCGGGCAAAATGATTTTGAGGTCGGCTTTTTTGGCTAAGGGCGAGTTTTCGTTTCCCGTTATAGCCAGCACGGTGCCGTTGAATTTCTGCAGCACATCACACCACAAAAGGACGGATTTGGTTTCGCCCGTGTAGGACAGCAAAATTTCTAGGTCGCCTGCTCGGGGTCGTGGAGTATTGACGCCGCGGGTCATGAAGACGTTATCGCCCAGGACGGTTTTGATGTGGAAAAGCCGTACGCCAGTCATTTTGGCGATTTCGTTAGCGGTTCCTTTTCCGCCTAGGTAAACGTTGGTTCGCTTCTCCATCAAATCTACTAGCTGCGCGTATGTTTCAGAGTTTATGTTGTTGTCTATCATGTCGCCGATGATTTCGAATTCTTCTTCGCAGAGCGTGTAGACGTCATCTACTTCCAAGTTGCGGAAAATCGCTTCAGTCATCATGCACAAAAGCTGCAGCGTACCCAACTCAAAAATGTCACCCATCATGCCTGTCTCGCTGTACTCAAAAGACGGCTTCATCTTTCCGCGTCCCTTGATTTGAACCACATGACCATGCTTGCTAGTTATCTTCGCCAAAGGCGAATTCATGCCCGACGTGAATAGGCCCATGCTGAATTTTTTGCTCTGTTTCTCTTCGATGTAACATGCTAAATCCTGTGCCATGCCAAGGGGGTCGTCTGAGTAGCCGCTACCGCTGTTCATAAGCAACAGCACCTTCTTGTACCTGCGCTCTAAATCCTCGGCAGCTTCATACATGTTCCGTCCAGGAAAACCAGGGTCATCAGGAGTCAGAACAACCTTGTTTCTCCACCCCGCCTTACTAAGCGCAAACTGGCTCATAGCAGCATTCAATGAATGCAAAGACCTGCCCGAACCACCACAAACCACACAATCCGCCGCCTTCAAATCCTCATACAAAGGCGCAAGCATACTCTTGCGTACACACAAAACGTTATCGCGGATTTTATTCGTGAAACCAATGCTGCTAATCTTGCTTTTGATTTAACTAGCCCCCAATTCCAACATCATGTTTCCTAATTGCTATATTATTGTTACGCTTTCCAACGTAGCGTTTGGTTATGCAAGCGGGGTTTTTGCCAAATGTTTATATCATATAGCAGGGTCAATGCTGAATTCAGGTAGAACAGTGATGTCTAATCAGATTGACTTGGGAAAGTTTGATTTTCTAAAGAAGCGCGCTTTGGAGTTGGGGGCTTCGGATGCGAAGCTTTTTCCTGCTGACCAGGTTGTAGTGGAAGACCGCGTTGTGCTTAAGTGCAAGGTCGGCTGCAACAACTACGGGAAAACCTTGGCTTGTCCGCCTTTTACTCCTACGCCTGCCGAGTTTAGGCGCATCGTGAGCGAGTACAGCACGGCTATGTTCATGAAGTTTACCTCAAACGCCCAAGCCGACAAAGAACTACAAAAGAACCTGTCAAAAACTGACGATAAAACCCTGGATGCAGATGTAAAAGCAAAAGTGGATGATTTCTGGGCGACCTGGAAGGCTGACAAGAACAAGATGCTTGCTTCTGTTGTTGAACTAGAAAAAGAAGCCATGCGCAAAGGCTACCCCCTCGCCGTAAGCTTTGTCTCAGGCGCCTGCTACCTGTGCGAAAAATGCAACATCGAAACAGGAATATGCGCCCACCCAACCATGGCACGCTACTCCGAAGACGCACTAGGCGTAAACGTCAAAAAAACCGCTCAAAACGCAGGCATACCCGTCACGTTCCCCTTCCCCAAGAACCCCGAATCCTTCGCGCTGCTCCTAATAGACTAAAATCTTATCAATACCTAATGTCCATATACCTGTCTGACGGGATGCGTGGTGAAACAAATGGATGTTTTTGACGCCATACAAAACCGAAAATCCAGCCGTTCATATAAGCCAACTCCAGTGCCTAAAGCAGTTTTGGAGAAGCTTTTGGATGCCGCTAGGCTTTCGCCTTCAGCTAAGAACCTGCAGCCGTGGCATTTTATTGTTGTAACCGACAAGGCTAAACGCAAAGCACTCTCAGGGGGCATGTTCGCCAGGTTCCTTGGGAAGGTGCCTGCGGTTATTGTGTTGTGTGGGGACGAGCAAGCTTCACCTGACTGGTACGTTGTTGACGTCGCTTTGGCGGGGGAAAACATGGTTTTGGCAGCAACTTCTGAGGGACTGGGAACCTGCTGGGTAGGCAGCTTCGACGAAAAACAAGTCCAACAACTGCTAAAAATCCCAGAACACATGCGCGTCGTAGCGTTACTCGCTGTTGGTTACGCCGAAGAAAAAATAAGTCTCACAGAAAAAATCATACACTTAATCCGCCGCCGCAAACCCCTAACAGAAATCTCCAGCTGGGAAATGTACGGACAAAACCCCGACGGCAGCCCCAACGGAGGCGCACCAAATTAAGCTGCTGCTCGACGAAATGTACGCAGGACTAAAAGAGTACTTTGAAACATTAGGCTACGAAGTAGAAACCGCCCAAGAAGCAGGGCTAAACGGCGCAAAAGACATGACCGTCGTCCAATACGCCGCCAAACACAACCTACTCCTCGTAACCCAAGACCTCAAACCCTCTGAACTCGCCCAAATGACAGGCACCAAATACCTACTCATCAGCAACGCCCTCATCGCCCAAGCCGCACACCAAGCCATTCAAAACAAATACCTAAAATAAACAGCCAACAACACAAACAAAACAACCTCTGCACTGCAACAGGTCAAAGAAAATAAAAAAGAAAAGAAGGGCGGTTTTATTTTTGGCGTTTTCTAAGTGCCACCACGCTTAAGGCTGCAAAATTGCCGAAAAACTGCAGGCAGGTCAAGCAAGAGGTTGTTTGCTGTTAGACATGTTGGGTGCAATAACGCTTTTTATGGCGGCGTGGTTGGGTAGTTTTGGGTCTTAGAGCTTCAAGAGTGCCGTGAAGTGTATGCGTCAGGTTGGACGATTTATTTTTCATTTGGATATGGATCATTTTTTTACGGCGGTTGAGGTTCGGGAGCGTCCTGAGCTTTTGGGTAAGCCTGTGGTGGTTGGAGCTGACCCTAAAGGCGGCAAAGGCAGGGGCGTGGTTAGCACGAGCAGTTATGAAGCGCGCAGGGCTGGGGTATATTCGGGTATACCGATTTCGCAGGCGTGGCAGCTTTGCCCCGAAGCGGTGTATTTGCGTCCGAATTACCCGTTGTACAAGCGGGTTTCAAAAGAGATTATGGCGGTTGTGCAAGGTTACGCAGATGGTTTTGAGCAGTGGGGGTTGGATGAGGCATTTTTGGATGTTTCTTCGCGCGTTGCAGATTTTGGGGAAGCGGAGGCGTTGGCGAGGCAAATTAAACTGGAGATTTTGCGGCGGCAGCGTTTGACGTGTTCGGTGGGAGTAGGAGCAAACAAGCTCGTCGCCAAGGTCGCCAGTGACTACCAAAAACCCGACGGGTTAACCGTGGTTAGGCAGGAGGAGGCGGAGGCGTTTTTGGCGCCGTTGCCTGTTCGCAAGCTGCTGTGGGTGGGACGCAAAACCGAAGCAAAACTCAAAACGTTGGGTGTAGAAACCATCGGTGACCTCGCAGGCTACGACCCCACCGCGTTAACGGACATGTTTGGCGTTACGGGCAAGCAGATTTATCTCATGGCACAGGGCATAGACCGCAGCGAAATCCAAGTACGCAGCGAAGCCAAATCCATAAGCCACGAAACCACCTTTGAAGAAGACACCGCAGACCCACAAATCCTACAAGAAGCCCTCTACGCCCTAAACACCGAAGTTGCCCAGGAAGCCACAGGACAGCACCTGTTTTTTAAGACCATAACCGTGAAAGTGCGTTACCAGAACTTTGAAACCCACACCAAAAGCAAAACCCTGCCGTTTATGACTAACCGCCCTCAAGACCTCCAAAAAACCGCCCAGACGCTGCTACAACCATACCTGCATACGGGTCGCAAAATCAGGCTCATAGGCGTACGCGTATCCAGCTTGGTTTCAGGCAAAAAACAGCAAACCCTGTTTTAGGCGGGTTTAGGGTAGGTTTTTGTTCGGGGTCGCAGGGCTTCTATGAGGAAAAGCGCCGCGGCGGCTACAGTAACGATGGTGAGCAACATAAAGGAGTCGTCGATGGGGGAGCCCGCGGCTAAGTGGTAAATTAGTATGATGCTAAACGAGATGGTTAGGGCGGCGAAGCATAGGAAAAACAGTTTGGACGTCGCAACTAGGTATTTGCCAACCCAGATGTAACCCTTAAAGCTGACCTTGCGTGTCACAGCGTAGCGTCCATAAGCGTCCTTGCCAACTAAATCCATATCCGCAAGCTTCTGCAAATGCCTGTGCACTACGCCAGGGCTGCTAATACCTAAAGCCCGCATAACATCGCGTGGACCCTCAGGCTGCCCCACCCTCACCAGATACACGTAAATTTGAAACGTCGTCGCAGAAAACTCGTCCTCAAACTCCACCCAATGTTCCCCAAACAAACCACTTAGTCATTCAACCTAAAAAATTCTACCATATTAACAGAAGCTGCTTTGCACACCCAAACACAGAGGCGTTGGTGGAATCTATAAATAGCGGGGTACAGTCACCACAGCTAAACAGGACTGAGGATAAGCGATTTGCATTTGGAAGAGATGAAACAGGAAATTGAAAAGCTCGTCGTAAAGAAGGGATTCTACAATAAACCCGAGGATATTCCTAAGAAGCTGCTTTTTGCGTTTGTTGAACTGGGCGAGGCTAGTGATGCATGGAAGAAAGGGCAGCCGCAAGAAAAAATTGCTGAGGAGTTAATTGACGTGGTTTTTTATTTGCTGGATGCGAGCCGTTTAGCTTGCCCCGAAGTGAACATGGATGAAATGTTTAGGTGGAAGCTCGCGAAAAACCTGGGCAGACCCTACCAGTACGGCGAAGGACACCGCAACAAATAACCCGCGCCGCCTCAATATCAAATGAGGAAATAGCTTGGCGTTTCGTTACCCCGAAAACCTGCGTTTCACATGCACCAGATGCGGCTTATGCTGCGGCGACACACCCACAAAAACCCGCCATATCCTACTTTTGCCCTCGGATGTGCGGCGCATCTCCCAGAGTACAAAGCAGCCCCTAAACAGCTTTGCCCACCGAATCACAGGAAAAACCCCCTACCTCTACGAAATGCATAAACAAAACAGCGGCAAATGCCTTTTTCTTAAAGAAAACCAATGCAGCATATACCAAAACCGACCCTTAATTTGCAGGTTCTACCCCTTCGAGCTAAAAACCGACGAAAACCAAACGCCTGTCTTCACCGCCACCAACGAGTGCCCCTCCATATCCAGCGCTGATCCAATGCAGGAAACGGTTTTGGATGCCAAATATTTTGAGCGGCTGTTGGCTTTGGCGCGTGCCGAGCTATCTTGCTCCTGTGAATAGCCGTTGTGCGGGTTAGAATTGGCGGAGTATGTCTTGTTTTTCTTGGATGTAGCCGCAGTAGTGGCATTTTAGGATGAGGGGTTCTTGGGTTTCTAGGTAGAATTTTGTGCCTACGGGTTCGTGGCTGTTGCTTATGCACATGGGGTTTATGCAGCATATGATGTCTTCGATGGCGTTGGGTAGTTTGACTTCGACTTTGTCGACGACCTCGTAGTTTTTGATGATGTTTATGGTGGCGTTTGGCGCAATAAGCGCTATGCGGTTAACTTCTTGGCTGCTCAAAGATTTACCCTCAATCTTCACGATATCTTTAACGCCAAAACGTTTACTGGGCACATTAATTCCAATAGTCACCACCTGCTTCTCATGCCCAGTCACACCCAAAATCCTAACCACATCCAAAGCGTAACCACCCCGAATATGATCAATAACCGTGCCATCCTTGATTTTAGAAACCCTAACTTCCCGGTCAACACCCATCTAAACTTCGCCTGCATAAACTCTTCAGCAGACGTAAATAACACTTACGATTACCCACTCGGCGCCGCCAAAACCTCAAAAGACGGTTTAGTTTGGGGGTTGGGTTTTTTTGCAGGTGTTTGACATGGTGCGTAGTATGGAGGGTATGGTGAAGACGCTAAAGACGCGGGTGTATTTTGGGGCGCCTGCTTTGCGTATGGTGTTGATTTCGCCGCCTGCTTGTAAGTACCCGTCTATGAATGCTTGTGAGATTTTTTGGGCTTTGTTTTCGCTGTTTGCTGGCAGGTAGTGTCCTGAAAAATACAGGAACTCGGCTATGTCCCAGGATTTGTTGCCGCCGCGGGTTGCCTGCTCAAAATCCAGCAGGTACAGGGTGCCTTGTTTGGTGACCATGATGTTTTCGGGTTTGGTGTCGCCTAATGCTACGTTGAGGCTGTGGATTTTTGCGTAGACTTCGCCGACTTGCTTTATGACTTCAAGGTCTTTTTCCATGTCTTGGCTGTTTTGGGCGTTGGCGATGCGTTTTATGCCGTTGTTTAGGGTTTCGCCGTCAATGAACTCCATGAAAACCAGCCGTTCTTTGGTGCTTACGTACAGGACCTTGGGCACGTTGAAGCCTTTTCGTTCTAAAAGCTCGCCGATGGCGCATTCTTTTGCAAGCCGCGACCTGCCAAGAACAGCAAAACTGCGGGCTCCGATGCTCCAAACCGACAACGGGAACCACTTAAAACTCGACCAGTCCTTAAACCGCTTCACCAAAATCTTCTTCTCCACACCAACATCATTGAACGCCCGAATAAGATAGACATCATTTAGGACGCCGCCGAAGTCTTCAATTTTGATTTTGCTGTAGCTACCGTCTAGGAGCACTTTTTGGGCGAATGTTTGGATATCGACTTTGTCGGCTAAGGAGACTAAGCCCTGCGCGGTTGGGGCGTAAACGTATCGTTGGGGGTTGATGAATTGGCGGTTGGAGTTGAATTCGGTTTTCCATGGGGGTATTTGGAGTTTGAGGAGGGCTTCGGTGTTTTGGGTAAAAAAGTTTAGCATCTGTGGGAAGAGCCCGAATATGGAGGAGAATAGGGCGCGGGGCATGTTTTTTGAGGCTTGTATGAGGTAGGTTTTGGGTGTTGTGTGTTCTGACAGGAATTTTTTGGAGATTAAGATGTAGTCTTGTTTGAAGCGTATTTGCTCTTCGGATTCTAAGAGTTGTAGGGCTTTTAGGTAACCTTGCAGGACGGTTAGGACTTTTTGGTTTTCTACGTTGCCGCTTAGGAACTCGGATATGCCATAAGAGAGAGGTGGGAAGATGCGAACGCGGTTGAGCAGGGCTTCGTACATGAAGTATTCGGGTTTGATGTGGATTTGGTAGGATAGTTCGGGGTAGCTAATTACTAGGTTCTCTAAAAGTTCAAGAATCAACCTTTTTTTCAGCACGATTTCATGCTGTTCAAGGTACGGCGCGTTCACCAAACTGTCATACGGGAAAAGCAGAAAACTGGCAAAAGCCTCTCCTAAAAAGCCGCGGTCAACATCACGCTCAAAAATCCACTGGTCCACCGCGAAAACCAGCACGTTTTTTCCAGTCATGATTTTGGGGTAATTCATCAGCCGTGATTGGAAATCATGAATAACCAGCAGAACCTGAAGAGTGCCTTTTACGTTTAATGTGCCTGCGGAGCTGTCTGACACAGCGATGGCGGTTATAGGGTTAGAACCTGCTATGTGCTTGGAGAACTCTTGAATCTGCTGGTTTAAACTTTGACTTGTAATAGCAGAATCCTGCACATCATCACCCATCACCATTAACCGCTGACACTACTATATTATGGAAGAAGTTCTATATTTGATGCATGCTGCCAAGCGATTTTGAAACAGTTTTTGTGGCTTGCAGCAAAGCAGAATTTACGTGATGATTGGTTGGAGTGTTTAGCTTGGCAGGGTGCCCATGGCTTGGTTGGGTATGCTTGAGGGGGACCTTGTTTGCATAGCCAGTTTTTTGCAGAGCTGGTTGAGCGAGACTTCTGCCAGGTATAGGACGTTTTGTCCTTCGGTGGTTAGCTGGTAGGTTTTGCGAGGGCGTTCTTTGGTGGTGTTCCATTCACTTTGAATGTAACCCTTTTTTTCTAAATTGTTGAGCATGGGGTAGATGCTGCTTGGTCCAAAGCATATTCCAAAATCCTTGCGGATGCTGCTTATGATTTGGTATCCGTGCATGGGTTCATTATTTAGAATTTCCAATATTATGATGTCTAAAAGTCCTTTCATTAGTCTGCTTTCGACTTCTTTTTTGTTTGGCACTTTCTTTCCTTTCTCCTCGCGTTTTTGTGTTGAACACAACTACAATATGTACAAATGCAGACATATTGCAACATTTCTTATATCCATCAAACCCAAATATAAATATTGATAGAACATACCTCCAACACAGTTTCCCGCAAAACAGCACATCTAAATACGAAAACAAACAACCCTAGAAGTATCAACTCAGCCAGAGATTGCAGCCATGGAAGACTACAAACAACAACTTCTCGAACGCATAACCAAAAACCTCCTTGACATCCAACTACTACGCTTCATCCAAAAAGAACCCATGTGGGGCTATAAAATCAAAAAAACCGTAGAGGAAAACCTGGGCATCAAACTCCGACACGGCGCACTATACCCCACGCTTAACCTGCTAGAACGGGAAGGCTTCATAGCCAGCGAAATACAGCCGCAAGGTGGACGGGCCCGAAAAATCTACACGCTGACCTCAAACGGAAAAGCCTACCTTGAAGCATATTACGCAGTATTAAAAGAGCAGCTAAACAGCACATAAACATGTCTACAACGCGGTTTTTTCTTACTGAACCTGCACGTTAACCTGCGTAGCAACAGCAAGGCTTTTATTCTTAAACCCTGAAACGGAATCAGCAGGAGGAAATAAAATTGGAATTTAACACAATTAAAACATTGGGCGGCGTAGGCGCACTATTGATGTTCATCTCTTCACTTGTCTCATCTGCTGCTGGCTTTGCACCTGGATTCATCGGACTCATCGGCTTTATCCTTTTGATAATCGCAGTTCATGGTTTGGCAAAACATTACAGTACACCGGGCATTTTCCAGAATTTCTTGTATGGAACTCTTGCGGGCGTAGTAGGAGTAGTTGCTCTTGCAGTGACTGCAGTAACGGTTATACTTACTTCGTTCGAGGAGATTTTCTATGACCTGTTTCCAGCGTGGAACGGGGACTGGACATCACTGAGCCAATACACTGCCGCAGACATAAACACTGACATAGCCATGAGCTCTATTGGAACGTTGCTGGCTGCTCTTCTAATAGCGTTCGTAATCATGTTCGTCTTCCTTCTCATCGTTGCAATCTTCTACAGGCGCTCTTTGAATCTTCTACGCGACAGGTCTGAAGTTGGGCTCTTTGGCACCACTGGAACCTTGCTGCTCGTCGGCGCAGTTCTTGTCATAGTCTTTGGAATCGGCTTGTTC
This sequence comes from Candidatus Bathyarchaeota archaeon, assembly GCA_026014465.1. Taxonomy (NCBI): domain Archaea; kingdom Thermoproteati; phylum Candidatus Bathyarchaeota; species Candidatus Bathyarchaeota archaeon. Next base: position 263,988 of record JAOZID010000010.1, read on the forward strand.
ATAGTCTGGATTTCGACACTGCTACTTGCTATAGCCTTCTTCCAACTACAACCCAAACAACCCCAACCCACAACCACCACCGACTACACACCCCAACCCCAATACTAAACCATCCCCTCCAACCTTTTTTCTTTTAACCGCAATATGTCACAAACGGTTTTGTCTATCGGTTATCTGGAGAAAAGGGTTTTTGCGAGGCGAAAAATATATTTTTGTTTGTTGATGTTTAGAATTGCAGCCAAGAGGCGGATACCCTTATGAAAGATAATTTAAAGGAAGGCAAAGCTCATGCCGACTTTGAAGCACAGTTAGTTGAAGAGAAGAAACGCAGTGAAGAGTACCTGAACTGCATTAAGTATTTGCAAGCTGATTGTGAGAACATGACGCGTCGTTTTGACCGCCAGTTAGAGCAGGCAGTGAAGTGCGCTAATGAACGTTTGGTTATGCAGTTGCTTGAAGTCATTGACGAGTTGGAGATGGCAGTGAAGAACGCTCAGGACTCTGGTTCTGCGCAGCTGCTCGTAGAGGGCGTACAGATGACACTAAAGAAGTTGCGAAAAGTTCTTGAGCAAGAAGGTGTCTTTCCAATAGAATGCGAAGGACAGCCTTTTGACCCCTCAAAACACAACGCAGTAGCTACTGTCGAACGCCCCGACGTCGAGGGCTGCATAGTAGTAGAGGATATCCGAAAAGGCTACGCATTAAAAGACAAAATCATCAGACCCAGCATAGTAAAGGTCTCGGTTAACCCCTCTTCACAGTCAAAAACGAAGGAGGAAAACGAAACATGAGCAATGTTCAAAGTGGAGAAAAAGTTATAGGAATAGATTTAGGAACAACCAACAGCGCCGCAGCTATTTTTGAAGGTGGACGCGCCAGCGTAATCCCAAGCGCTGAAGGACCAACCATGGCGGGAAAAATGTTCCCATCCGTAGTTGCCTTCACAAAAGACGGACAACTACTAATAGGTGAACCCGCCAAACGCCAAGCTACGGCAAACCCCCAAGGAACAATTTTTGAAGTAAAACGCAAAATGGGCACCAAAGAAAAACTTTCCGTAAACGGGAAAGAGTACAGCCCCCAGCAGATCAGCGCGTTTATTTTGCAGAAAATCAAAAAAGACGCTGAAACCTACTTGGGCACGCCCGTCAAAAAAGCGGTCATAACAGTTCCCGCGCACTTTGACGACAACCAGCGACAAGCCACCAAAGACGCAGGCGAAATCGCAGGTTTTGAAGTCATGCGCATCATCAACGAACCCACCGCCGCGTGCCTCGCGTATGGAATCGACAAGCTTGATAAGGACATGAAAATTTTGGTGTTCAGCTTCGGAGGCGGCACCCACGACGTTACGGTCATGGACTTTGGCAAAGGCGTCTTCCAAGTTCTAAGCACCAGCGGCGACACGCAACTGGGCGGAACCGACGTAGACAAAGCAGTCATGGGCTACATCATCGAAGAGTTCAAACGCCAAACAGGCATCGACCTCTCAGGCGACCAAATGGCACAAGCCAGACTAAAAGAAGCCGCCGAGAAAGCCAAAATCGAACTCACCACACTCATGACCACCGACATCGACCTGCCCTTCATCACCTCCGACGCATCAGGACCCAAACACCTGCACCTCACCATAACCCGAACAAAACTCGAATCCCTTGCCCAACCCATCGTGAAGCAAACCGAAAAAACCATCCTCAAAGCCCTTGAAGATGCCAAACTCACCCCCCAAGGCGTGGACAAAATCATCTTGATGGGCGGTATGACCCGTATGCCTTTGGTGCAACGTTTTGTCGAGCAAATTCTAAATAAGGCTCCTGAGCGCGGTATTGACCCCATGGAGTGTGTTGCGATTGGCGCATCAATTCAGGGCGCAGTTCTAACAGGCGAAGTCAAAGACATCCTGCTGCTTGACGTCACGCCCTTATCATTGGGTGTTGAAACCATGGGCGGCGTATTCACCAAGGTCATTGAGAAGAACACTACCATACCCACCAAGAGAAGCCAAGTCTTCACCACCGCCGCGGACTCCCAAACCGCCGTAACCATCCACGTCCTCCAAGGCGAACGCCAAATGGCATCAGACAACGTCTCGCTGGGCATGTTCAACTTAGAAGGCATCCCACCCGCGCCCCGAGGAGTCCCCCAAATCGAAGTCACCTTCGACATCGACGCCAACGGCATACTCAACGTTAGCGCCAAAGACCGCGGCACAGGCAAGGAAACTAAAATCCGCATCACCGCTTCAAGCAAACTCTCTAACGAAGACAAGGAACGCATGGTCAAAGAAGCCGAGCAATTCTCCGATCAAGACAAGAAGAAACGCGAAGAAGCCGAACTGCGAAACAACGCCGACAGCCTAATTTACACCGCAGAGAAAACCAAAACCGACCTTGCAGACAAAATAAAAGACGACCAAAAAGGCAAAATCGACACCGCCGTCGCTGCGCTCAAAGACGCAATGGCAAGCAATGACATGGCAAAAGTCAAGGAAACCTCTGACGCATTAAGCAAGGTTCTGCAGGAAGTCGGCACCGTCGTCTACCAGCAAGCAGCCGAGCAAGCAAAACAACAGCAAGCCCAAACAGGGCCTCAAGCAGGCGATACAGGACCAGAGTCGGGACAGCAAAACCAAAACTCCTCTGACGACGACAAAGTAGTTGACTCTGAAGACTATAACGTCAAGTAGACAGCGAAACAGTTTTCTCCCACCTTTTCTACTCTTTTCTTTTTAACGGTTGTCGCTTATGTCTGAAAAACCTGACTATTATGAGGTTCTTGGTGTATCCAAAGAAGCCAGTAAGGACGAGATTAAAGATTCGTACCGCAAGTTGGCGATGCAGTATCACCCAGACCGAAACAAGACGCCTGAAGCTGAAGAAAAATTCAAGGCAATCAGCGAAGCCTACGCAGTGTTATCTGACGACCAAAAACGCCGACAATACGACACCTTAGGACACGCAGGTTTTGACCAACGCTACAGCGAAGAAGACATCTTCCGAGGCGCAGACTTCGACACCATATTCCGCGACATAGGCGGCGGCGGATTTGGCGACATATTCCGAACCATCTTTGGCGGCGGCGGATTTGGAGGCTTTGGCGGCTACGGACAACAACCCAACCGTGGACAAGACCTACTCTACGAAATGAACATAACCCTAGAAGAAGCCTACACGGGAACCCAAAAAGCCATAGAAATTCCCCGAACCGAAAGCTGCGATGTCTGCGGTGGCTCAGGCGCGGAAGCTGGAACCCAACCTAAAATCTGTCAACATTGCGGCGGCTCAGGCAGAATCCAGCAGACAAGGCAAAGCATGTTTGGCATGTTCATGCAAGTAACCGCCTGTCCAGAATGCCGCGGAAAAGGCAAAATCATCGAAAAACCCTGCAAAACCTGCCGCGGGTCAGGATTAACCAGAAAACGCCGCAGTATTACCGTAACCATCCCCGCAGGCATCGACGAGGGTTATCAGCTGCGGTTGCGTGGCGAAGGAGACAGAGCAAACAACGGCGGCGAACCAGGCGATTTGTACGTGATGGTTCATGTTGTTCCCCACAAAGAGTTTGTCCGAAACGGCGATAACCTGCATTACTTATTGATGCTGGGGTATCCGCAGCTTGCGTTAGGAACCGAAGTTGAAGTGCCCACATTGGAGGAGCCCGCGAAGCTAAAAATCAACCCTGGAACACAGGTTGGCGAAGTCTTGAAAGTCAGAGGCAAAGGCATGCCCCGATTCAGAAGCTACGGCAAAGGAGACCTACTCGTACAAGTCGGCATCGAAATTCCCAAAAAAATCTCAACCCAAGAACGCAAACTCCTCGAACAACTAGCCCAAGAAACAGACCAAAAAGTCAAAAACAAAGGACACAAATTCATCTTCTAAACCACACCCACATCTATCCGCTAACTTCCAGCTTGCACGTTGTTGGTTTTTGCAGTTTCTTGTATCCAGCAGCCAACGTAGCTGTTGTTGTTTCACAAGTTTTTTAAACTAACACAGGCATAACTATTGTTAACTTTTAAAGGAGGAAAAATTTGTATGGTAGATACTGTTGCAATACTTGTAGGTTTAATTGCGAACGTTATTGTGTTGTCTCCTGTTTTGTGGCTGTCAGGGCGGGCGCTGGTTGGCACTGATAAAGCAAAATTCATGGATGCCATATGGATTGTTGTTTTAGGCTCGGTTATCGGCGCGGTTTTCCAGTTTGCTGCGCTGGGGCTGGTCGGCACAATCATTATGGTCATTGTTTGGCTAGCGCTGATTAAGCACTTCTTTGACTCAAGCTGGCTAATGGCACTTGCAATAGCAATCATAGCCATAATCATCTACATCGTAATCGTCGCTGTCCTTGCCGTGCTGTTTGGCGTCGCCTTACTCGGAGCAGGCTTCTTCCTGTAAACCTAAACCCTTCGAACCCAACCCCCTTCTTTTTTATTTTGCTCAACCCACCACAACCGGATGGACGCAAAGCTTAAATTTTCAACATTTGAACCCTTTTTCTGTGACCACTATGGCTTATTGTAGCGCCTGTGGCGTCCAACTCCCCGAAGACGCCCTATTCTGCCCTAAATGCGGCAAAAAAGTAACCCCCACACCCGAAAACACAGCCACCCCCTCAGACGAAATGCGCGAAGCCCTAACCAAAATGAGCGCCGAAATGGAGAAAGCCTTCAACATAGCAGCCAAACAAATCCAAGACGCCTTCAAAACCGCCAAAGAAAACGTCCAAAAAAACATAAAAGAACCCCAAATCTGCCCCAACTGCCAACAAAAAAACCTCTCCACCGCCCTATACTGTGCTAAATGCGGACAAAGACTCCCCGAAAAACAAACCCGCACAACTAAAACAAAAGACAACAACACCGACAAAACAAAAGACAACAACACAACCTAAACATCAACCACAAGCCCCTCCTCACCAACCTATTAGCTGCCTATTAGTCGGCAAATTTTAATTGTATGCAGAAACGATAGGGGGAGGGGGGTCTACTCAGCTTTTTCTGTGTTGGTTTTGTGCAAGGGGGTTAGAGGTGTAGTTTTTTGTAGGCTTGTTTTTGGTTTTCGTGGGTTTTTTGCGTGACTTGGGCGAATAGGCTGTTTTTGTGGGTGTCCATGGCGACGGTTAGGGGACCAAACTCATGGGTTTGCAGTATCCACAGGGCTTCGGGCATTCCTAAATCCAGCCATTTTACGGCTTTGACCTGTTTTATGGCTTGAGCCGCCAGAACCGCCGCGCCCCCAGTAAATGCACAGTAAATTGCGCCGACCCGACTTAGCGCCTGCAAGGTCTGCTCTCCCATGCCGCCTTTTCCGATAATGACGCGGGGCTTGAAAGTGTCAAGGAATTGGGGTTCCACGCTTTCTAGTCGGGTGCTAGTTGTTGGACCCGCAGCCACCGCCTCCCAGCCCTCACCAACCCGACGCATAACCGGACCACAATGAAAAACCGCCGCCCCCCGCAAATCCACAGGCAACAACTTCCCAGCATCAGCCCAAGCTAAAGCACGCCTATGCGCCTGGTCACGAGCCGTAACAACCAACCCCGACAAATACACAACATCATTAACCCGTAGCTTGCGCACGTCAGCTTCAGAAACAGGCGTCCTAAACCGAAAAACCGCCATTTACCGCGCACCCACCTGTTTATGTGTTAGGTATTCTACGGTGCCGTCGGGGTTTATGTGTGCGGTTGCGCGTCTGCAAGCCCAGCAGCTAAACGCCACTGCCACAGGATACGACGCAGGATGCCTAAACGCGTAATCCACGTGCACTCCCAAAACGGTGGTTTTGCCGCCTAAACCCATGGGACCAACGCCAAGAAGATTAACCGCCTCGAGGAGTTCTTTTTCTAATGCTGCCGCCTGCGGATTCGTGGAAACTGTGTCGAGGGGTCGTAGCAGCGTTTTTTTGGCGAGTTCCATTGCCGTGTCTGCGGCGCCGCCAAATGCCACGCCTAAAATCGTGGGGGGACAAGGTTTAGCGCCTGCGTTAACTACAGCGTCGATTACGAAACGTTTTACGCCGTTTATGCCTTCGCGGGGGTTAAGCATGCCCAAGACGCAGACGTTTTCAGAGCCGCCGCCCTTTGGCATAACTGTAACCTCCAAGCCATCGCCTGGAACGATTTCCCAGTGAATTAACGGCAATCCCCGCCCTGTGTTGTCGCCGCTGTTTTTCTGAGTAAACGGCTCTACTGCGTTAGGACGCAAAGGAACCTGCACGGTAGCTTTTTGCACCGCCCGCTCAAGCGCTGCCTTTACTTGGCTCAAATCCGCAACACCTTCGCCTGCGCGAACATAAAACGTCAACGTACCCGTATCCTGACAAATCGGCGCCCCACGCGCCTTCGCCAACTCCACATTATCCAAAATCGCCTTCAACTGCACCATAGCAACCTCACTGGTTTCCTTCGCGTAAGCTTTCTTCAAAGCCGCCAAAACATCATCAGGCAAACAAACAACCGCCTGCCTAATCAACTCAAAAGCAACAGACTCCAACAACTCACAAACAATCCCCAACACAACAACCTCATTCATGCAGCCTAACAACCTTCTCTATAGCAAATTGTACTTATACCTTAGCATACCCCCAGGCAACAAAGAAGCGGTTCACTTCAACAGTACTCTCTCCCCGCATCAGAGGATTCTGATTTAGAAGTCTTTTAAATACGGCTTGTTACAATGCTACCAAGAGAACGTGAATAGTCATGACTGAAGATGCAGAACAATTCGACGAAACCGAAGAAGTCGAAGAAGAGGAAGAAGAAATCGAAGAGGAAACCAAACCAAAGTACCAGTTCATTGAGGATATACCTGGTGTTGGTCCTGCTACTTCGAAGAAACTCAGTGATTTAGGCTACCACACCGTTGAGTCCTTGGCTATGGCGACCATCCGCGAATTAGGACCCGTGGGAGTTAGCGAGAAGAAGGCGTTTCAGATTATTGAAGCCGCCCGCTCGGCAATGGGCATCAATTTCATACGTGCAGACGAGCTCTACAAGATGCGCAAAAAAGTGTTGCGGCTAACGTCGGGCAGCAAAGCCATAGACCGCATGATAGCTGGGGGCTTGGAAACCCAGACCATAACCGAGTTCTACGGCGAATACGGCAGCGGCAAAAGCCAGTTCTGCCATCAGCTTTGCGTAAACGTCCAGTTACCCCCGGAACGCGGAGGTCTTGGCGGCGGCGCACTCTATATAGATACCGAGAACACTTTTCGATTAGAGCGTATCATCCAGATGTCGGAGCATTTAGATCTTGACCCTGAAGAAGCCGTCAAAAAAATCATATACGCCGAAGCATTCACCTCGGATCATCAGATGTTTTTGCTGGAAAACGCCGACCAAATCATCAAAGACAACAACATCAAGCTCATCGTAATTGACTCGCTAACGTCACATTTTCGCAGCGAATACGTAGGACGCGAAATGCTCGCATCTAGGCAACAAAAACTCAACAAACACATGCACAAACTCACGTCGCTGTCGCGCGCGTTTAACGCAGTAGCCGTAGTAACCAATCAGGTCATGGCAAAACCCGACGTGTTCTTCGGAGACGCAATACACCCAATCGGCGGGCACATTGTAGGTCACACCAGCCAAACCCGCATTTACCTGCGCAAAGCCTCGCATGGACCCATACGCATCGCACGACTCGTCTCCAGCCCGTACCTGCCTGAGGGAGAGGAAATCCTTAAAGTCACGGAAAACGGTATAGAAGATGTGACTGAGGAGGAAAAAGCCTCCAAACGTGGTCGTTAAACATGCCTGTACCCCAAACTTTAGTAACACGGTACTTCCAGCTCCTTGTGGGCAGACAATTCACCGAAGCCGAACGCGAACTAGAACGCCTCAAACAGAAAATGCAACGTACCGAATGGAACCGCGGTTACTACCGCGCCCTTAAGGGCATATACCTCTCACGTAAAAGCAGCAACGACAACTACTCCTTTTTATCTAAACTTGACTTCACCGACAAGCCTGCCCTGCACGAGTACAGACGCGAGTTCTTTGACGAAACACACAGCAGCTTGCACGCAGATTTTGACCGCGGCTTTTTCTCTGCGTGGGCGGATTGCATGCGGGTTATTTCCCGAATGGAAATTGAAGCGCCTGCGCCAAAGGTCAAGGCACCCGCGAAAGCGGCTCAGAAAGATGAAGAGGCTCCGCTGCTGGAAACAACTAAAGATGACAAAAGCCAAGTGACCATGGCGAATTTTGTGAAAAAGAAAGCTAAAGCCTAAAGCCACTTTTTTTGTGAGAGCTTTAGATTATTGCTGCTGGTGCGGCTTCTATGGGTCCGATGCCTATTGTCAGCGTCAACACCCACACTAGAAGCCATGTGAAGAAGTAAATGAAAATGCCCATAGTCATAATTTTTGATTGCTTCTCTATCTTTGAAGCGTAACGCGCTTTCATCAAGTAGTAGCCTACAAGGTAAATGAGCAACGCTACGGTTATGCCGTTAAGAAGCGTGTTAGTTGACCCCTCGCCCAGCACCTGCTCTTGGATGGTTACACCACTCATCATTTCCCAAACATAAGAAACAGCCGTGCTAACCAAACCTGCCGCTGCACCCAATCCAACTCTAGTCCAGTAAATCTTTGTCAACACATTCAACTTGGTTCCGTCCTATTAACGCTGCTTTAGCATCTAAATTAACCTGTCTACCTAATAAATTGTTGCCAACTTCTAACGCTGAACCACAAAAACACGCACACTTCAACTTAAAAACAACCCCCAAACAAGCTACATGCAAGCCGTCGAAAAACAAAAGCAGAGATTATGGCAGGGTTTTTATAAATACGGCAAAGTACATTACTCAGACGCACTGATTTAGGCAAAGGGAACAGCTGATGGTGGATCTTAGGGAAAACGAAGTTCGGATACTTACGGCTCTTGCAGAGTTGGGCGGCAAGGTTTCTGTGGAGCAGCTTATGGCGAAATGTGAGCTTTCAGATGCCGCGGTTATGCGTTCAGCATTAATTTTACAGGAAAACAACCTTGCACAAATCCACGCCAACCCCCAAACCAAACTTAAACTAACCAGCGAAGGCACCCTCCACGCACAAAACGGCTTACCCGAACGCCGCATAATCAAAGCTGTCCTTGAGTCAGGCGGCAACGCAACACTTGAGCAGGCTGCAGAGAAGGTGGGGCTGGAGCAGCAGTTTGCCAAAATCGCTTTAGGTTGGACGCAACGCAAAAAATGGGCAACCTTTGACTCGAAGACCTCAACGTTGCAGGTAACGGTCGACCCCGAAGAGGGCACCGACGAAAAACTCCTCAAGTTACTGTGCAGCCAAGAGGAAACCGACCTGAATCAGCTTGACCCCGCAATGCAGTCAGCTGTTGAGGCGCTAAAAAAGCGCAAAGCCTTAACCGTAGAAGAGAAAACCCAACGCACCCTCGAAATCACCTCTGAAGGCAAAACCGCCCTCGAAACAGGTGCCATAAACTTGGCGGCAGGGCAAAAAGAAATCACCCAGCTGACCCCCGAGCTTATCATCAAAGGCGAATGGAAAAACGCCAAATTCCAAACTTACAACATCCAAGCGCCCGTAGCACGAATCTGGCCTGGCAAGAAGCATCCGTACCTGAGCTTTTTAGATGAGGTTCGCGAGAAACTGGTGCAGCTTGGCTTCAACGAAATGGTCGGCACCAGCGTGGAGCTATCATTCTTCAATTTCGACGCACTCTACACGCCGCAGGATCATCCCGCCCGCGAATTAGACGGCATTTACCGCATTAAGCAGCCTGAGCATGGCGACATTTCAGCGTACACGGAGGCGGTGCAGCGGGTCAAGCAGACCCATGAGAACGGCGGCGACACAGGGTCAATTGGCTGGGGCTCCACATACACTACACAAGAAGCGCAGCGGCTCATACTCCGTGGACACGGCACCTGCCTAAGCGCCCGCACCCTGCTAACCAAGAACCCCAAAATCCCAAGCAAACATTTCAGCATTGCCCGCGTTTACCGCCCAGAAGTTGTCGACAAGACCCATCTAAGCGAATTCAACCAAGTCGAAGGCATAGTCATCGACGAAAACCTAACGCTTAAAGACCTGCTGGGCGTGCTGGGCAAATTCGCCAAGGAAATCGCGGGCGCAGACAAAATCCGCTTCAGACCCGACTATTTCCCGTTCACTGAACCCAGCGTGGAGCTAAGCGCCTACAAAAAAGGGTACGGCTGGATAGAATTTGGCGGCTCAGGCATCTTTCGCCCCGAAGTAACCCAACCGCTGGGCATCAAAACGCCCGTAATTGCATGGGGTCTAGGCGTGGACCGTTTGTTTATGATGCGTGCGGGTGTGGAGGATATTCGCAGTATATTTAGCCAAGATTTGGATTGGCTTAGGAAAAAACAGGTGGCTTAACGTATGCCGACAATTGATGTAGACTTGAACGAGTTTGAAAGGCTTCTTGGGAAAGCATACAATGGCGATTTGGAAGAAATCGATGAGTTGCTGTCTTTGGTGAAAAGCGAAATCAAAGGCTACAACAAACAAGACAACACCCTAAACATCGAAGTCAAAGACACCAACCGCCCCGACCTATGGAGCGTAGAAGGACTAACCCGAGCCCTACGCGGCTTCCTAGACCTCACAAAAGGCGCCAAAACATACAACCTTGCAAAAGCCCTTATCGACGTTAACGTTGACCCAAAACTTGAGGCAATTCGCCCCTTCATCGGATGCGCCATAATCAAAAACGTAGCACTTACAGACACGATTATCCGCGGGCTCATGCAGCTTCAAGACAAACTGCACAAAACCTACGGACGCAACAGGCAAAAAACCTCAATTGGACTCTACGATTTTGACCTGATTACGCCGCCTCTAAGCTACCAAGCAGTTAACCCCGACAAAATCAGTTTCGTGCCGTTGGGTTTCACCGAAAAACTCAGTTTAAACCAGATTCTCGATGAGCACCCAAAAGGGCAAGAATACGCCCACATAATCAACAAGCACAGCAGCTACCCCATATTGATGGACGCAAACAAAAACGTGCTCTCCTTCCCGCCTATCATCAACTCGAATGACATAGGCAAAGTCACCGAGCAAACCAAGAACCTGCTCGTAGAAGTCACGGGAACCCAACAGCAAATCGTGCTTAACACTTTGAACTTAGTAGTGCTCTCTGTTCTCGACGAAAACGGACAAGCCTACGCAGCCAACATACACTACCCCAACAAAGACAAACAGGTTACGCCCGACTTTGCAGGCAGACAAGTAGAGCTAAACGTGGAGTACACGAACAAGATTTTGGGGATGCAGTTTACGGGCAAACAAATTGCTCAGTTGCTGCAGACCGCGGGGTTTGACATTAAACAGGTGGATGACCGTGTCGTCATGGTTTTGGTGCCCTGTTATCGTGTTGATATTATGCATCAAATTGACTTGGTGGAGGATGTTGCAGTGGCTTATGGATATAACAACATCGAAGCTGTTTGGAAGGAGCTTGCGACAACGGGTTCTGCTGCGCCCCAACAACACCTGATAAACACCGCCCGCGACTTGATGGCGGGGTCAGGCTACCAAGAAGTCCTCAACTACACCCTAACCAACCCCGACAACCTATTCACCAAAATGAACCATCCAAAAACCGCCACCGTTGACCTGCTCAACCCAAAAATCGTAACCATGACTTGCCTGCGAAACTGGCTCCTGCCCAGCCTCATGGAGTTCTTAAGCAACAACCAATCCGTCGAGTTCCCCCACAAAATCTTTGAACTAGGAAAAATCACCCTACCTGACCCAACCGCCGAAACCAAAACCCACGACAAAAACAGTCTTGCCGCCGCAACCTGCCACCCCACCGCAGGATTTAGCGAAATCAAAGCTTGCTTAGATGCTTTCTTTTTGAATCTGGGCGTGACCTGGCAAATCAAACCCGCCAAGCACCCAAGCTTCATCGAAGGACGCGTGGGAACGGTTCTGGTAGACGGAAAAGAAGTCGGCGTAGTAGGTGAAATCCATCCGCAGGTGTTAACCGCGTGGAAGCTGGAGAATCCTGTTGCCGCTTTTGAAGTGGACATGGAGCAGATTGAGAGGTTGAAGACGGCTTAGTCGGATGCTGAGTTGGATTTTGTTATGCAGCTTTGCAGTGTTTAGTAACACTTCTACCGTAAAAATGGACGACATGTTTGAGTTGGTGTGTACAGAATACACATTATTCTTGTAAAACTTTTTGTGTGTTTGTACGAAAGTGTACATTTTAACGTAATAACTACTCTTTCCAGACGCACAGCAAACGTCAAGCGCATTTGTTTCGCATATACCCACATGTTATGAACCCTTAAAATCCACCATTGATAGGGATATTTTGATGGGGTAGGACGCGAGAACATGGTACAAGTAAAGTATAGTGAAGAGAAGTTACGGGAATTGCATAAACGGGTTGTTGAAGACCCAAACAAGACTGTTCTCGAGAAGAGCCGCATTGTTTGTCCAGTTTGTGGCAAGAAAATTTTGATGATTCCGACTTTGCGCGTTATGAATGTTGCAATTGAAAACCACGTGGGTTTTCATAAAAAACAGTTAACTACTGACCCCATAAAAGTTCGCCAAACCGCCATCTTTGTCAGGCTTTGCCTAATGGAACAAGTCCTACAGCAAACCAACAAAACACACTTTTTCTACTCATAAATTTTTTCTGCTTGGTTAGTGTATGTGAGAGGGTGAGTCATTGTTTGTTGGCTACCACGGGCCAATCCGTCATCGAGGAGAAAGGAGAAGGCTTCGAGAACGGAAAAATATTGCATTGGCTCTGGTTTGCCCTCAACCTCAACACCCTCCATATCACATCACAAGACTTAAGATAACAATATATAAAAGGATTGCGCATTTTTAATAATGATGCGCCGTTTAGGAGCGGGTTAGTTGTCCTTCTATGATTTTTTGTTCGGAGATTTCGAGTTGTTTGCTTATCCAGGCTTTTAGGAGTGTTGCGGTTTTTGGTGTGTCGCCGTTGAAGGTGATTAGTTGGCTGTTTTTTATGGCTTCTGCTTGGAATGTTTGTTCGGTTTTGTCGTATGTGAAAGAGACGGTTTGAGCTTGGGCTGCTATGCCTTGGAAGTCTTCCCATTGTTTGCATCTTACGAGCAACGGCATGTTAGCGGGCAAGCTGGGACAGCTTGTTTGAGCTGAAACTGGCGCCACGTTTGACTGGGCGCTAGCAAAAACTGGATTTGAAGACGAAACCTGCTGCAGAGGAGGTCTTGCTGCAAAATGCGTAATGATATTGCTCATGTCACCTTGAAGCCCCGTTATTTTTGCTTCAATTTTCTCGACTTTATCATTTAGTTCTCCGGCTTCACCGATCTGGTTTGCAACTGAGCCCAATTCACCAACAAGTTTGTCTAGGTCTTTTTCGTGCTCTTTAAGAACATTAATGATGAAGTCAATGGCCTCCAAGGCTTCATCTTTTGGTGGTGTTTTCTCCGTCATTATTGTTCAGTCCTCACAACGCCTACTATAAAGCCAAGTCTAAATAAAGCTAACGAATCCAAACAATATATCAACACACAGTTGCCTATGTCAGTATTTAGAATCTGGCTTGTCCCTTCATAAACAACAGCATCTGCACTACCAAAACAAAGCTTCCCGTCCCACATAAAGGCTTGTCTGTACAACACAAATACACACAAAAAACACCGTCAAAAAACTTGGCGTTTAGAAACTGGCTACGCCTTTTTTCTCGCTAAAATCATACCATGACCATGCTGCATCAATTATGCTCTCTGCATAACCACACTTCGAAAGAAGCTCCTTGAATTCTTTCTTAGCCTCCGTATACAGCACATCCACTACGCAAAACTCAAAAATCAAACTTAAACGTTACGAACCCAAAATACATAGAAAATATATGTTGTCTTTTGACGCTTAAAACGTCAAAAACGGTTTTTAATCTGGCGGTTCTGCTTTACGATTGGGGGTTGGGTTTGTTTTGGTTTGAGGCGAGGTCGCGCAGGTTTTGCACGGGTGAATCTGCTGTGTAGCCTTGTTGGGCTTGGGTTTTTTCGCGGTATTTTGTTTCAGAGATTTTGGCTTTGCATTCTTTGGGGCTAAATTCTACGCTGGCTTCTAGTTTGCGTATGGCTCTGCCGATTCTGCGTTGACCTTTCGTAACCATAATTGAGCACTTAGTAACTGTATACGCTTGCTTGCCTTATACGTTTAGCCCAAAACTTCCCGCAAAACCTTTTTTGGCTAAAAAGTGGGCTGGAGCGAATCTATAAAAGCATTAAGCAACACCTGAATACGTGGAGACGTTTGCGTTTTGAGGATTGCTTTTTTTGTCTGGGAGTACCCACCTGCGTTGGTAGGCGGTTTAGGAACTTATGCAGAATACATAACACAAGAGTACGTTGAAATCGGGCATGACGTATCAGTTTTCACCTTAAACCCAGGGGGTTTGAAAACCCGCGAAATCCTGCGGGGCGTGGAAGTTCACCGTCCCGTGATTGCTGATGCAAGCAGCGTTTTCCCGTTTTTTGTTGTAGACGACCTTAAGAAATGGGGAACCAACATCAAACTTTTCAACGACATATTCATCTACAACGTCCTGAGCGCAACCAAATTCCTCAATAACCTGATAAAAAAAGAGAGATACCATTTTGATGTAGTCTGCGTACATGACTGGCTAAGCAGCATCGCAGGTCTTGTCATCAAGAATGACTCCAAAATCCCCGTGGTTTTCCACACTCACAGCACCGAATGGGGAAGAAGCGGCGGACACGGCTCCGAAGTAGTAAGCCACTTCGAAAACGCCATGGCGCAAAAAGCCAACCGCGTAATAACCGTTAGCCACGCAATGCAACAAGACCTCATACAGCATGGCTGGCCGTCCTCAAAAATCAGTGTAGTCTGGAACGGCGTTGACACTAACCGTTATGACCCAAACAAAGTCAGCAAAAACGCCGTGGCAGCTCTGCGTGAAAGCTACGGCATACCAGAAGACTGGAACATGATACTTTTCGTTGGCAGACTCACATGGGTAAAGGGAGTACGAAATATCCTGCAAGCCATGCCCGCCGTACTCAAAGAGCACCCCAAAACCAAACTTGTCATACTAGGAAAAGGCGAAGAACAAAGTGACATAACAGAAACCGCCGAACGCCTAAACATCAAAGACAACGTAGTCTACCGCTTCGACTTCGTCCTCGAGCAGCAACGCATCTTGCACTACGCCGCCTGCGACCTATGCGTCTTCCCCAGCTTGTATGAACCCTTTGGCATAGTTAGCCTAGAAGCTATGGCTATGGAAAAACCCGTAGTCGTAGGAGCAAGAGGCGTCGTGGGTTTCAAAGAGCAAGTCGTAAATTCAGGCGAAGACCAAAACGGCGTCCACGTCAACGGCGAAGACCCAGTCGACATTGCATGGGGCATTGGAGAGGTTCTGCGTGACCCCGATCAAGCCAAAGAATGGGGCAAAAACGGACGCAAACGAGTCTTGGAAATCTTTACGTGGAGAAAAGTAGCCGACGAAACCCTGAAAATCTACGAATCCCTGCTCCGCTAAACCCTCAACCAAAAAAAGAAGCAAGGTGTTGGGTTATGTGGATAGCATTTCTGCGAGTTTTATCAAATCAGGGTTGAGTTGCTTGGAGTTGCCAGCGGATTCCTCTAAGGGGATGTTTGAGACTTTGCCGTTTTGCATGCCCACCACTTTGTTTGCTTTTCCCTGCAACAGCAAATCAACTGCTTTTTCTGCAAACAAACTGGCTAAGAGCCTGCTTCGTGCAGTTGGGCTGCCGCCTCTTTGGACGTAACCCAGTATGGTCAGTCTCACTTCGGAGCCTGTTTGTTTTTCGATATCATGAGCGACTTTGTTGACTTTGCCGCATCCCTCTGCAGCCACCACTATGCCCGCTCTTTTTCCTTTAAGCGCGTTGGCTTTTAGGGTGCTAACCACAGCTTCGATGTTGCAGCGGTGCTCAGGAACCAGTATAACTTCAGCGCCTACGCTTATCCCCACCGTCAACGCCAAGAATCCACGTTGACGACCCATGACTTCTACTATGAATATGCGTTCGTGAGAGATCGCGGTGTCGCGGATTTTGTCAATTTCTGCCACGCCAGTGTTGACTGCGGTGTCAAATCCTATGGTTTCGTCTGTGCCGTAGACGTCGTTGTCTATGGTTGCTGGAAGCGCGACCATTTGTGTGCTACAGTACTTGGTTAAGTCTAATGCACCACGAATTGAGCCGTCTCCGCCAATCACGACTAAGCCTTCTACGCCGTTTTGCTCCAAAGTCTGGGCTGCCTTCTTGAGTCCCGCCTCGGTTTTGAATGGGGGACAACGCGCCGTATGCAAAATAGTGCCGCCCAACTGCACAATTCCTCCAACGTTGCGCGGATTCAACTGCCTGAAATTGTTTTCGAGGAGTCCTCCCCAGCCGCGTTCAAAACCTAAAACCTGCAAGTCCTTTGAGTGCGCAATACGGGTAACTGCACGAATAGCAGCATTCATACCTGGCGCATCCCCACCAGTCGTAACAATACCAATAGTCTTCAACAGCTCAACGCCTCCAATAGAAGTACACAACATACTATTAAAAAACAAACCGCACAAAAACCCGCCACAAATCTTTTCTTCTTTGCTAACTGTCAATAGTTGGTGGAAACAGTGCAAACAGCCTACATAGTTGTGCTTGTTACAACAAACAGTAAATCTGAAGCGAAAAACATAGCCCAAAAGCTGCTTGAGGAAAAGCTGATTGCCTGCGCTAATGTGGTTGGTCCTGTTTCGTCTTATTTCCGCTGGAACGGCAAAATTGACCATGAAGAGGAGTTCTTGGTTTTAATGAAGTCGCGCCAAGACTTGTTTGAATCCATATCGGCAAGGGTTAAAGCTTTGCATAGTTATAAGGTCCCTGAGGTTATTGCTTTGCCTGTTGTTGCGGGCGAAAAAGCATACCTTGCATGGCTGAATGAGTCGCTGGATTAGCGATTTAGGCGATTGCATTTTGTGGAAACGGTTTCTAGCTACTAAAATTACGTGGTTTTTTATGCGTAATAGTGAAAATTGACGTGTGTTTCTGGCTTGTTTGTTGCCTGTTGTGGCAGGTATGTGTTTACAAACCTTTTAAGATACATACCCCTCTAAATTAAGAATCACTACTTCAGAGGGAGGTGAAAAAGATTGGTTAATGTCACCAGCTATCACATTCTCATTTACGGAAGCGAAAAAGGTTACCAAACAAACCGTGCTCAGATACAGCTCAAAAGCGGCAGTAAAGTCGTAGCTTGGATACGATTCAACGACCCAGGCATGGCTTTTGAAGCAGACAGCAACACAAACGGCATAATCAGGATGCACCTACCTTCATCTATGTTCCACAGCATAGTTGACATCCTGCGCAACGAAAAACCCATAAACATCTACTTCGCCCAAGGACGCGGCTTCTTTGGAACTGGAACCTCCGAGCCAGTAGGCGAAGGAGAACAGTAAAAACCGCGCCCAAACAAGGGAACATGATACGTTCCTTTCCCCTTTTTACAAAAACCCCTTCAGATTGTAAGCGGTTTTCATGTGGGCGGCGGATTTGGTAATGTCTTTAAAGCTTGGTTGGAGTAAATAGGGGTAAATTGTTGTCTAACTTAATTGGTGCTGCTTTGTAAGATGGGGGAATCACAGTTTGAGGGATGAGGATTACTTGAAGGATTCAGTTACGCCTAAAACCATAGGCGAGTTGCCTACGTTGGCTGCTTCAGGCATAGCAGAGTACATCAGGTTTAATTGTTGCCCGCGTTTTTTCAAGTTAAAACTTGACAAGACCGACGAGCACAGCCGCAACTGGCAAAAAGCCTTCAAACCCGTAAGCCCCCTGCTGTTTAGCACAGGAAAAGCCCTTGAAGAACAAAAAATCGCCGAACTAAAAGACAAAGCCACCCAATACTACGATTTCAGCAAGAAATACGACCCGCGCCACATCGGCTGGAGAAGCGCATGGAAAAACTCGTTACGTGAGTTAACCGCGGTCATCGAAAACCAGCTCGCAAACGCTGACCCCAACGGCGCGCCTGTACTGCTGTATCAAGTTCCCATGATAGGACGCATAGGCGTTTGGGAGGTTCCAGGCATCGCCGATTTAATTGGCGTCTGGCCTTGCGGGGATGGAAAAGTTCGAGTTAGGATTTTTGAGTTAAAATCGTCTTGGAAGGAGCAAACTGCCCACCGCATCCAAGTTGCAATTTACGTGATGCTTCTTTCAGGAGAGCTTGCCGATTTAGCTTCCAAAATCGAGTTTGAGGGCGGCGTCATAAACAAGGAAACGGATTTGACGAATCTGTCTGCTTCGTGCCTGCCACGGTTTAAGCTGGACCCGTTGATTCAGGACGTGGAGAGGCTTTTGTGCGAAAACGGCGAGCTAAACCGCATTCACCAGACCCCGCTTTCAGAGGTGGAGTATCAGCTTTGCTGGAGATGCGACAACTGCGGTTTTAACGAGTTTTGCATAATTGACGCCGTAGAAGCCGAAAGCATCGCATTGCTAAACCTAAGCAGGGGCGAACAAAACACGCTCAAAAACTACGGGATAAAGCAGCTAGAAGATTTGGCGCGGTTAAAAGCTGTGCCCAACGCCAGTGCCCTGCGCCCGTACGATTTCAAAGGAACCCGCGCTGTAGACAAAGAAAAAGTCAGCTTGCTAACTACTGACCCTGTGGTGGGCTCCAAAATCGACGGCATAATCGAACGCTCACAGTTTATGCTGGGAGGAATCCGCCCCAACAGCCCCTTTGCCCTCAAAAGCCGCTGTATGCCCTGGATTCCAGGAACAGGCTACGGAAGCTTGCCTGAAGATAGCCCCGCCACGGCGGATTGGCAGCTCTCGTTTATGCCTGATGGCATGATTAGAGTGTACTTGTTTGTTGAATGGGACTACATGCTTGATGTTATCTCGTTAATCAGTGCACGGGTAAGCTGCACCAAGTACCGTGGCGAAACCGTGAGCGTCTCCAAAATCATCAAACGCCTGCCCGACGAGCACAAAGAAGGCTTAGACGAAGAAAAAAATCTGCTCGAAGCATTCTTCAAAGACCTAACCGACGCCATAACCAAAATAGCCGTCGACATCGAAAGCCCCGAAGAAGCACCAATTCACCTGTACTTTTTTAGCCGCTATGAACGCGATATTTTGATGGAGGCAGTTCGCAGGCAACCTTCGCTGATAAGCGCAAAAGCCGTTAGGGACTTGCTGGGGCTTAGGCAAGCTATAGACCAGCCGATGTTTTCTATAATCCAAGACGAAGTGCAGCACCGAAAAGCTCTCAAATACCACAGCTCAGGACTCCTACCCATACTCGAGCAAACCCCTTATTTTGACAGACAAAAATGGAGAGCCAAACGCAAAGACGACTCATCCGCTGACCTCAACTTGATCTTCCACGACGGCTTCTTCAACTACATCCGCCCCTACAGCCGCAACCCAAACGGAACAATTCATTTCATCGAAGGCATCGACAGATTAAACCAAAAAGAAGGGTTTTATCCTGCGCGGGCACGTTTTGGAAACCAGATTCCAATCGAGTACGTTTGGGGCGCCAAGGGGCGACTGGATACTTATGATGAGGGGGGCAAACATGCGAATGCTTTGCTTGAGAGACGCAAATGGTGTGACTATGCCAAGACGCGGCGCATAACCGACGAAGAGCTCACGTTAATGGGTGAGAAGCTCTGTCTTGTTTTGGAGCATATTGAACGGTTCTTGTCCATACGTAACAGGCGTCTAGGAAAAAAACCCATAAACATCCCCAAAATCGCCGAGTTCTCATTAGGACCTGCAACGTTGGAGCGCAGCTGCAGGGAATTTTTGGACCTGGAGTACTTTGCTAAACGCCAAGACCTCTACCAGCATTACGCCCTGATGCCTAACCAACGCGTAGCCTCAGGCAGATCAGTTATTTTCGAATGCACCAACGTCTTTGAATCCGAACGTGACTTCACGGTGCAAGGCAAACTGCTCTACGAGGGCATCGGGTTGCCCAAAGCAGACTGCGTAGCCAACGCCTGCCGAGTTAAAGGCTCTGACGGTTCAAGCTCAGGCGACTGGATGGTCATCACCGAACTGCGCCGCAACGAACACGGACTCTTCGAAGAAGCCCACGAACGCGCTCCCTCAAAAGTCGCAAACTCCGCACGTGTAATCATAAACAAAGTCGACTTGAAAAAGTCCAAAATCACCGTCAAAGTCGTCACATGGCCCAGCGGCAGAGGCAGCAAATATCTTCCATGGCATAACCTGCCAACAACTGACCCGCAGAAAGCCCAAACCAAACGAGGCATGCAACTCTTTGAGGCGGGACGATTCTACATTGTGGATGAGTTAGCTGATGATATTTTGTCTGAACGTGCAGCTAGGTGTTTGGATTACGCTAAAACAAATGCGTTGTACTGTTTGCTTGAAGAGTTTTTGACTGGAAAACCCTGTACCGGCACGCACAAACCATTGCCCAAGCAGGCTGCTGAATGCTTCCTAAGCTGGATTGATACAGGAGAGTTCCCGCCAAATCCCGAGCAGCGACGCTTCATCGACAAAGTTTTTGACGAAGAACCCATCGTTATGCTGCAAGGACCCCCAGGAACAGGCAAAACCCAAACATTGCAGCTAACGCTCTTAGCGCATGTTGCGGCACACAGGGCAGTTTCCAACTGCAGAGTCCTAATGGTCGCGCCCACACACAAAGCAATCCAAGAATTCGTCAGCAAACTCTCCCTGTCATGGAGGCAATACCACAACGCAGGCGGACACGACCTTGACGACCTCAAAATCTACCGCGTCCTAAGCAACGACGTCTCCATGGTCAACGCCCTCGAAGGCGTAACGTATGTCAACTACAACGAAGACGAAAAAGCCGTAGAAGAACTAACCCGCTGCCTCATGAACCAAACAACGCTGTCGTCAGAAGCAGCCGATAACCCACGGTTCCCATTAGTGCTATGCGTGACGCCGCCGGGTTTGTATGGGTTGATGAAGAAAATTGGCGGTTTGGAGCCTCCTTGGAGTGAGGGCTTTTTCGATTTGCTCATAGTTGATGAAGCCAGCATGATGCGCGTACCCGAACTCATTCTCTCGGGTTCTTTCCTAAGCAAAAGCAGCCAAATTCTCGTAGCAGGCGACCACCGACAACTCCCACCCATCCAAACACATAACTGGGAAAAAGAAGACCGCCGAACCCTCGAAGAAATGGCTTCGTTCTTATCCGCTATGGATTTTCTGCGGCTGCTACGAAATGAGGATTTGGGAAACGACCGCATAACACGTCCACCTAACGCCAACATACCCGCTGAGCGCCTATGCGAGAGCCACCGTTGCCACAGAGTAGTTGCCGAGTTCTTACGTGAGTGGGTTTACGAGAAAGACAAAATCGAGTTTCATTCGTGGCAGGAGCAGACCTTGGAGGCGTTGGAGCCGCAGACAGAAGGGTTGCAGGCGGTTTTGGAGCCAGAGAACGTTTTTGTTTTGATTGTGCATGATGAAGCGCAGAGTTTTCAGTCCAACTTGGTGGAAGCGTTAATCGCCGACTCGTTGGTTCGCCACGTAAACCCCGACTCGGTTGGGGTAATTACGCCGCATAACGCCCAAAAAGGACTGCTAAAAAACATGCTCGCAGACGGCTACGCAGACGTCCGAGTTGACACCGTTGAACGCTACCAAGGCGGCGAAGCAGACTTTATCATCATATCCACCACCGTCAGCGACCCCGACTACATCCGAACCGAAAGCGACTTCCTACTCAACCTAAACCGCATAAACGTCGCCATCTCACGCATGAAAAAGAAAATCGTCATCATAGCCAGCCGCAGCATCTTCGAATTCATGCCTGGAGACGCCAAAGACTACGACAAAGCCATCCTATGGCGCGGCATCGCCCAAACCGTCGGCTTCACAGCCAAATCAGCCCCCACATGGAAAGGCACCCTACAAGATTTCCTTGGACATGAAACTAATTCCGACCCAAACATTGAAGTCTACACCAAAAACAGCAACCCCTAACCCCAACCCTGCGGCAACTTATATTAAGCAACAAAAGCAGAATTCAAAAGCATCCACCGCCATTGCAGAGGACAACTTTATAATCTGCGCCGTTAACACGGATAGAAGAAGCAACCAACTTTCAGTCACGCTTTAACCCTCTAAACGGTAAAAGCTCATGTGACCTAACGCGTGGCCGGGGTGATGTAGCTTGGCAGCATAGAGGCCTGTGGAGCCTTTTGCCTGGGTTCAAATCCCAGCCCCGGCCCCATCTTTGTTGCAGTTTTGTTGTGTGTTTGGTTTGTTATGGCATGAGCTTTAAATCGGTCTGTTTGCTTTGTTTTGTTGTCGACCGTAGAGCAAGCACGTAAGACGGAACCAACAGAGGAGTAAGTTTGGCTTGCACCTGTGACGCTTGGTTTTTACCAAATCGTGTAACAGGCTCGACATCCCGTGCCAGAGAGAGCTTAACTTAGAGAGGCGTGCCGCCTCACAGTGAAGTTGAGTGTTAGGTTACACGGGATACAAACAAACAATCAAACAAACAATCCGCCACCTCTTTTGGCCAGTTCAAAAAAGCTTCACTTTTGGTAGACCCCCTCCCCCTATCGTTTCTGCATACAATTAAAAATAGCAACCAAATAGATGGCAAATAGGCTGTGTTGGGGTTGGTTGGTGGGTTTTGTGATGTTAATGTTTTTAAATTGTAGTTTTGCTATGTATGCGAGGAAGAACAGCTGTGCAGAAGACGTATAGGTTGTTTATTGTTGCGTTGTTTGGGTCTGTTATGGCTGTTACTAGGTTTTTTGTGCCTCCGCCTATTGATAAGATTTTGATTGCGGTGGATGCGATTTTGCTTGCGTTGAGTGCGTTGTTTGTTAAGAGGGCGGGTGCGACGTATGTGGGTTTGGTTGGGGGAACGCTTACGAGCCTGTTTCGCCCCAGCTTCATTCCGTTTACCATAATTTACACGTGCTTGTATGGTGTTATGGTGGATGTGTTTACGGTGGTTTTCAAAGTTGACGCGACAAATAAGGGTGTTAACCGCAACCGTTTGATGGCAGCTATGGCATGCAGCACGTTGATTATCGGGTTTGTAAGCTACTACGCCAGCACCGTTTTTCCTCAAATCATTACCGCCTCGCCGTTTTTGGACCTGATGGTTGCGTTCATGGGACCTGCTACAGGAGCCACTGCAGGCTACGCGGCTGCGTATCTTTGGAACAAATACCTCAAGGGCATCCCCCTAAACAGCCAATGATACACGCGTTGGCATATTGTGTCTTTGGAAATACGACTTTTAAATTTAGACGCCTAAGGTGAATTGAGGAGAAAGGAGAAAGGTGTCGTCACCAGCCCTTCACAAGCAAAGACAAGCAATCTTCGAGCAAGCTGCCAAAATAGAAAACAAAAGCCGCTACGTCTCTATGTTTGTGAAGGGTTGGTCTTACGTTTTCCGCTATAACGTTAGGCAGACCCGTTGTGGTTTTACTGTATCATCTGGTTTAGTTTGTCTATGATGATTTTTGCTGCGTCGTTGTCTGGGGCTTCTAGGTCGGTTTCTGTGGGTTGAGTGCTGGCGAAAAGGCACAGCGCTTGGATTCCGCGTAGTTTTGATAAACCAAAAACAAGCCCTGAAAAACCCATAAACGGTCCCTTGTAGCCGATGTCCACGCCGTATTTGGTTTTTAATTCCTCAAGAACACTGGCGTCCGTACCGGCGCAGCACAGCTTCTTCTCTGGCTCTTGTTTTGCGCCATAACCCGCCACTACAATTACCCTTTTAACCTGCAATTCGAAAAGAAAATCTGCAACCTTCGACGCTACATCATACTGGCCCTCAAAATTGGCGTGATAACCCCTGACAAAAACTGTTTTGGGTGCTTCGTTTGCGTAGAATTGGACTTTGGGCAAATCGGGTGTGCCCTGTTCGATGATGACGCCTCCAAGACCTGGCATGGCGGGGTGGGCTGCGTATGCGGGTTTGGTTTCGTAGATAGAGGGCATGTGTGTTGAGTATAAGTCGGCGAGGGGCTCCGCGTTTTTTTGTTTGACCAGCTCGTCAACGACTAATTTGCCTATGGAACGCAAACCTGGGGCGCCAACTATAGCGGTGGCGTCTTTGAGGTCGGCTTTTTTGTGCTGTTTTATCCAAATGCCCTTTTCCATGTGGGTGTCCTTCTTTTAGGTGACGTAGCTGGGTCGTTTGCTGGATTGCGTCATTTCTTCGCGTACGCGGCGTTCTATCTCGGTCATTTTAGCTACGACTTCATCCATCTGCTTGGCTTGTTTGTCCATAGGGTCCATGTCCAGTTTGAGCTGCAAAACTGCTTCGACAACGTGCAGTGCGGCTTTGGCTGCTTTTGCGTCCGTGACGTACTCGCCCGTGGATAGCTGGTACCCGTGGGTTTCTGCCAGCAAACAGGCACCTTCTAGTCCTTTCTTTCGGGCAAGACCCAAAATCAAGCCGTTTTCTCCACCGATAACGCCGCTGTCCAAGGGTTTAACATCGTGTTTTTTGAGTTCTTCAAGAAGTTCGGGGCTGGTTGCGGTGCAGTAAACCTGCGGGGTCTCAAACGGTTTGTCGGTAACTAAAGCTGCCACCGAGAAAACCCGTTTCACGCCGTTTTGGCTTGCCCAATCCAAGATTTTATCCGCAATTTCGTATTGTCCTTCAGGAGAAAACGCCTGTGCATTGCCTGTGAAGAACACAAAATCCTGTCCTTTTTCGTCCTTGTAGTGGTACAGCTCATTTTTCAACAGCTCCACCAACCCGTCCTCTTTAATCACAACGTAAGGCGGGAAATACCGCGAGTAAACCTCTCCAATCAACTCAGCTTTAAGCTGCTTCACCAAATAGTCAACAGATAACTTGCCAATATACGCAATACCCGGAAGCCCAACAACAAGCACTAAATCCTTGGGCATTTGCTCCTTCACAATTTTGATGTCAACATCCAAAGTTAAGACCTCTAACAAGTGTATAAAGCTGTACATCTACCAAAATGAACCTTTTGGAAAACCTTTAAGGCACCCAAAAAACGGGAGGGTTAAGGGTTTAGGGTTGCGGTTTTTAGTTCGCGTGCGGTTGCTTCAAGTTCTTTTTGCATGGCATCGTGGTCGTTGAGGTTTTTGCTGATTATGTTGATGAATGCGCTACCGACTATGACGCCGTCTGCCCCTGCCGCAAGTATACGACGTACATGCTCAGGTTTGGAGACTCCAAAACCCACCGCCAACGCAATATGCTCACGCGTAAAAGGCAAAACCCGCTGCACCAACTCTATTGTTGACTCCGAAACATCCGCTTTGGCACCCGTGACGCCAAAATGTGAAACCAAGTATAGGAAACCTGAAGAGCAAGCCACGATGTTGCGTAGGCGTTCGTTGCCTGTGGATGGGGCAGCTAGGAAAATTGTGTCTACGCCTTTGCATCTTGCGGCTTGTTTGCAGTCTTTGGCTTCCTCAGCGGGCAAGTCGGGAACGATTATGCCGTCGACAAGGCAGTTTTTGGCTTGGCAAAAAAAGTTGTCTAAGCCCATTTTGAAGACGGGGTTGTAGTAGGTCATGATGACTAAGGGGACGCTGCTTTGTTGGCGTATCTGCTTTGCCACATCCAGCACTTTGGCGGGGGTGGTTCCTGCGTTCAGGGCGCGTATGCTTGCGGCTTGTATGGTTGGTCCGTCCGCGATGGGATCAGAAAAAGGCAGTCCCAACTCGAGTATGTCGACGCCTCCGCGGATTAGGGATTGCGCTATTTGCAGGGTCTGAGTTGGGTTGGGGTCGCCGCATGTAATGTACCCGATAAGGGCGCCTTCGTTTTTGGCTTTGAGCTGCTCGAACACGCTGCTTATTTTGCTCACATTTTTACCCCCAAATACGCCGCTATGGTTTCCACGTCTTTGTCACCACGACCCGACAACGTAACCACTACGGATTCGTCAGGCTTCATCTGCTCAGCTAGTTTCATGGCAAACGCCACTGCATGCGAGGACTCCAAAGCAGGCACGATGCCCTCAAGCTTGGATAAGGCAAGAAACGCATCTACCGTCTCTCTATCGGTTGCTGAAACGTACTGTGCTCTTTGTAGCGACTTCAAAAATGAATGCTCAGGACCTACGCCGGGGTAGTCTAAGCCTGCGGAGATGCTGTGGGTGTTTTGGATTTGTCCGTCTTCGTCTTGCAGGATGTAGGTGTGCATGCCATGGAAGATGCCTTCGGAGCCTGCGCCTAGCGATGCGGCGTGTTTGCCTGTTTCTATGCCTTCGCCTGCGGCTTCTACGCCGTAAAGCTTGACTTCAGGGTTATCTTCAAATGGGTAAAACGTGCCCAAAGCGTTGCTTCCTCCGCCTACACACGCGACTAAAGCTTGGGGAAGGGTTCCTTCTTTGTCGAGGAATTCGACTTTGAGTTCGTTGCCTATGACGCTTTGGAAATCACGCACAATCATGGGGTATGGGTGAGGACCAACAACTGAGCCAATTAGGTAATACGTGTTTTTGAGGTTGACGACCCAGTCGCGGAACGCCTCGTTTATGGCGTCTTTGAGGGTTTTGCTGCCTGCTTCCACGGGGTGTACCTTTGCGCCCAGCAGTTTCATGCGGAAAACGTTCAGTTTTTGGCGTACGGTGTCTTCTGAGCCCATGTAGACTTCGGATTTGAGCCCCAACGCTGCGCAAGCCATCGCAGTCGCCACGCCATGCTGACCCGCCCCTGTCTCTGCGATAACGCGCGGTTTGCCCATACGCCGTGCCAAAAGCGCCTGTCCAATGGTGTTATTGATTTTGTGGGCGCCCCCGTGCGCGAGGTCTTCGCGTTTAAGGTAAATTTTGGCTCCGCCTACCTGCCTTGTGAGGTTCTCTGCAAAGTAAAGCGTTGTGGGTCTACCGACGTATTCGCTTAAGTAATATGAGAGTTCGTGAGTGAATTTTTCGTCGATTTTAGCTAGATTGTAGGCTTCTTCAAGTTCGGTTATGGCTTCCATTAAGACTTCTGGAACAAAGCGTCCGCCGTACTTGCCGTATTTCCCGTCCACAGGGTAACTGCTTAACTCTTTGTTTATGTTTTCATCGCCTTCACGAGTCGTATGCATCAACATCCCTCAATAGCACATACAAGTTCATTGACCTTATCTGTTATATTAGTAGATAACATTATTGCAGAACCAACAAGAAAGCCTTTCGCACCACACCCAAACAAAAACGCCACATCCGACGCCGCATGCACGCCGCTTTCACTCACAACCACCTTACCCGCAACGTCGTTTTCCGCCAAAATCCTGCGCGTAGTCTCCAAATCCACCCCCAACGTGGCAAGGTTACGGTTATTAATGCCCACCAAATCAGCTTCGCTGTCTACGGCGTATCGGAACTCGTCGGCGGTGTGGGCTTCAAGCAAAACCTCCAAACCCCGCCTATGAGCCTGCTCAATCATCTCGTCACGGCTGCAGCTGCAGTAGCCGCGGTCAAAAAGCGCCTGAATCAACAAAACTACATTCGCGCCCACCTGCACGGCGGCATCCAACTGTACGCTGTCAACCACGAAATCCTTCATCAACAAAGGCAACCCCACAGCGCCCCGAACCTCCACCAAATACTGCAACGAACCATTGAAATGCTTGGGCTCAGTAAGAACAGAAATTCCCGCGGCGCCGCCTTTTTGCATGGCTTTTGCGATTTGCGCTGGGGCGAAGTCTTTGCGAATGGTTCCCGCAGAGGGCGATGCGCCTTTGACTTCGGTTATGACGGCGGCGGCTTTGCTTTGCAAAACAGCAGTTTTTAGGCTTGCCGATACTTTTGTGGGGCTATTGGGTGCTTGCTGGTAGTATCCTGACTGCACGGTTTGCTGTGCGTCCTTAGCCAAGGTATCCAAGAAGTCAGGCATAGCGCTGTTCCAACTCCTCAAGCCTTGACAAATCGCCGCCCGACGCCTCAACAAGCATCTTAAGCTTACGGTACGCCGCGCCGCTGCCAATGGATTCTCTAGCAACATCCATGCCCGACGAAAAATCTTCCGCGCCGCCCCCGACCATAATAGCCGCCGCACTGTTAACCAGCACAATGTCACGTTTCGCGTCGTCCTCTAAGCATTGCCCGTTTAGGATATCAAACAGTATCTGCGCGTTCTCTTCTGGGTCTGCGCCTTGCAGATCTTCGATACGAGCTGGATTTACTCCAAAACTTTCAGGCGAAACCTCCATGGTCATAACGGTGCCTTCGCGTAGCAGCGAAATTTTGGATTTGCCTAAAGTGGAGATTTCGTCAAGCCCATCCAAACCATGCACAACTAACGCTTCCTCACAGCCTAACCCCCGTAGCGTCTTAGCCAAGGGCTCAGTTAGTTTACCGTCGTAAACGCCTAGAAGCTGCGCGTTTGCACATGCAGGATTAGTCAACGGTCCTAGCACGTTAAAGACGGTGCGTATTGCGATTTCGCGCCGCGGTGTTATGGCGTATTTCATGGCTGGGTGAAAGGCGGGTGCGAACATGAATCCGATGCCGACTTGTTCGATGGTTTGTTGTACGGTTTGGGGTTCCATGGCTAGGTTGACGCCGAGTTTTTCGAGAACGTCTGCGCTGCCGCTTTTGCTGGTGACGGAGCGGTTGCCGTGTTTGGCTATGGTTATGCCCGCGCCTGCTGCTACGAACGCTGAGGCAGTGCTGATGTTAAAGGTCTTGAGTTTGTCTCCGCCTGTTCCGCAAGTATCAACCAAACGACCCTGCACCTTTGGTCGGATTTTACAGCAGTTCCCACGCATAACCCCCGCAAACGAGGTCAACTCCTCCACCGTTTCACCCTTTATTCGCAATGCTGTCAAGAAAGCGGCGGTTTGGGAGTTAGTTGCTTGCCCCGACATAATCTCTGTCATGGCTTGCTGGGCATCGCTGCTGGAGAGGTCAATACCTTCAACCAGACGAGCTATAACTTCTTTTATCATGGTTGTCTTGTCCCTTCCAAAAAGTTCTTGATTATAATTTTCCCGTCTTCACACAATATGGATTCAGGATGGAATTGTATGCCCTCTATAGGGTACTGTTTGTGGCGTACGCCCATGACTTCGCCGTCGTCCATGGCTTGGGCGGTGATTTCTAGGCAGTCGGGGATTGTGTCTTTTTCGCCTGCAAGTGAGTGGTAGCGGGTTGCGGTGAAGGGGTTTTGTACGTCTGCGAAGAGGTTGCGGTTGTCGTGTTTGATTTTGCTGGTTTTGCCGTGCATCAACCGTTTTGCTGAGACGACTTTGCCGCCGTACGTGCTGATTATGCCCTGATGCCCCAAGCAAACGCCTAGGGTGGGGACTGTGGGGCTTACCTGCTGCAGAATTGCCTTGCAGACTCCAAAGTATTTCTCGTCGGCTGGGTGCCCCGGACCAGGTGAAAGCACAATGCGGTCAGGTTTAAGCTCCTGCACCTGCTGCAAGGTAATTTGGTCATTACGGTAAACCACAACTTCAGGTCCAAATTCTCCGATATACTGCACAAGATTGTAAACAAACGAATCATAATTGTCTATAACCAAAACCTTCACTACATACTGCCTCCAGTTGATTCTTTGAGTGCTTTCATAAGCGCCCCAGCTTTATGCTCAGTTTCAAACCATTCCCGCTCAGGAACCGAATCCGCCACAATACCCGCACCCACCTGAACATGCGCTTTATTGCCTTTTGCAAACAGGGTGCGTATGGTTATGGCGAAATCTGCGTTACCGTTGTAGCTAAAGTAGCCCACGGCACCTGCGTAGGGTCCACGGCTGTTGGGTTCGAGTTCGTCGATGATTTCCATGGCACGGACTTTGGGGGCTCCTGAAACTGTTCCTGCGGGAAAAACGGCGCGCAAGGCGTCATAGCCGTCGCAGTCGTCTGTTAAGTCGCCTACGACCCTTGAGACGATGTGCTGGACGTGGCTGTAGCTGTGTACCTGCATGAATTCGGGGACTCGGACGCTTCCGAACTTGGAGACTCTGCCCGTGTCGTTTCGAGCTAAATCCACCAGCATCACATGCTCCGCGCATTCCTTAGGGTCAGCTAAGAGTTCCTTGGCTAAGCGGCGGTTTTCGGCGGCGTTTTCGGTGCGCGGTCGAGTGCCTGCTATGGGGAAGGTCTCTAAGGTGCGGTTTTCTACTCGGGCGAGCATTTCGGGGCTGGAACCAACGATTTGGTGTTTGCCTGATTTGAAGAAGTACATGTACGGGGAGGGGTTTATGGTGCGTAGGGCGTCGTAGAACTGGGTTAGGTCGCCTTGGAATTTGAAGTCGTAACGTTTGCTCAGTACCACTTGGAATATATCACCCGCTGTTACGTACCGCTTAGCTGTTTCAACCGCACGTTCATACTGCTCCTTGGACACATTCACCGACGGCTCACTAACCCGCAACGGCTCAAACTCAGCAGGCTGCCCAAGCAACTCGTTAACCTCAGGCAAACGATTCTCACGATAATAATAGTAATACGCACGCTTTTGACGATGATCAAAAACTATCCCATCATCAAACACGCCCATCTCTACATCAGGAAACGATAGGTCATCCACGGCGGTTTGGGGCAGTTTCTCCCAGTAACGCACCGCATCATACGAAATATAGCCGACCGCGCCGCCTGCGAATCGAAATTCCTTATTTGCTGTAGCTCTGCCCTCAAGAACCCGTTTAATCACATCGAGCGGGTCACCTGTTTGCTCCACCGTTTTCTTGCCTGAACGTTCGTTGCGGATTTGTGCGGTGCCGTTTTTTATTTGGATGGTGAGTTCAGGGTTAAAACCCAGAAAAGAGAACTGTGCAAGTTTTCGTGGGCCTTCGATGGATTCAAGCAGATACGCTGTTTGGCAGTGCTTGTAGAGTTTAGAGAACGTTTCGATGGGTGATTTCTCAAAGGGGATTTTCTTAAAATTCAAAGGCGTAGCTAACTTGTCGGATTTAGGCGTTGATTGTGCGTTGCCAAAGACGATACCCCATTTTCATGTGCTCCTATAGTTCGCAAACATACCCAAATGGTATATTTAAGGCTTTTCAGTACAAAAATGTACATACAATCGTGGGGAAAAACCGCAAGGCAGAATCAGTAATCCAGAAGGGTTCTCTGGTTGTCCTCTTCGCTGTAGAGCGGGTACGTAATTTTTGTTCCATCTACGTGGGCGGTTTCGGTTAGCTTGTGGCGCAGGTGGCTGTCTGCGGTTAAGATGTGCTCGACAGTGACGCCGCGTACGTTTAGGGCATCGGAGAGAAGCGAGCGGTGACAGCGCCACGGCAGGGCTTCAGCACACATAACGGCGGTTTGGGCTGTGTGGGCAAGCGAAATCAAATGCGCCAGGTTCTCCGTGAACTCTCGGGTCTGCATATAATCCGCGTAGCCCCTCAAGCCTTTGGGCAAAGCCAAATTCACCGAATCAGAATGCGACCTGCGAAACCCCCCAAGCTCAGGCACATGACTATACCTTATTCCCTCCGCTTTTAGTAACTCCTGCAAATTCTCCTTGCTAAACTGAGGCGTATGCCGAGAATGAGGCGCAGCCCGAACATCCACCACCAAACCCACACCATACACATGTAAAATCGAAACAAACTCCTCCACAGTCCTCGTAGAATGCCCAATAGTAAAAACCACAAACCCCAACTCAGAATCCACAGCCAAGAACCCCAACTAACCAAAACGTCCAAACTATATAAAACAAACCAGACAGGTTAACGCGAAAAAAGAAAACAAAGGACGGGATTTCCCCGTTAGATGAAGATTTATGCTGTCGTTTTTGTGTGTTTTTGTTTTCGAACTGTTGCGGTAACTGCTAAAGCTGCAAAACAAGCAACTAGCGCACCCACAACTCCAAGGTTATATTCAGGCACTACAAACGGGCTTTCGGGAGCAATCTTCACTGCCCAGTAGTCGTAGTTGCCTGCACCAAAAGAGTACGTGTAACCTGCTAGCGCGTATCCTCCGTCGCTGGTTTGGATGACGCAGCGGGCATATTCGATGCTAGAACCACCGTAGGTCTGGTTCCACTGCATGACACCGTTTGCATCAGTTTTTACCAGCCAGTAGTCGTAGTTGCCTGCACCAAACGAGAATGTGCGACCTACTAAGGCATAGCCGTTGTCGCTGGTTTGGATGACGCAGCGGGCATATTCGATGCTAGAACCACCGTAGGTCTGGTTCCACTGCATGACACCGTTTGCATCAGTTTTTACCAGCCAGTAGTCGTAGTTGCCTGCACCAAACGAAGCCGTGTAGCCTGCTAGTGCGTATCCGCCATCACTGGTCTGAATGATAGAATCTGCGTATTCAATGTTGGTTCCGCCGTAAGTTTGGTTCCACTGCATGACACCGTTTGCATCAGTTTTAACTACCCAGTAATCAGTGCTGCCTGCACCAAACGAGCCCGTGTAGCCTGCTATTGCGTATCCGCCATCGTTAGTATGAACTACACAAAACGCGTAATCGGCACTTGCTCCTCCGTATGTCTGGTTCCACTGCATTGCGCCGTTGGAGTCGGTTTTCACCAGCCAGTAATCAATGCTGCCTGCACCAAATGACTTTGTTTGTCCGCCTAGGGCGTATCCGCCGTCACTGGTTTCAACTACACAAAACGCACAATCATCGTACAGTCCGCCGTAGGTTTGGTTCCATTGCATCTCACCATCTGCATCGGTTTTAACTAGCCAGTAATCATAGTAGCCTGCACCAGAAGAGGCAGTACGACCTACTATTGCGTATCCTCCGTCGCTGGTTTGGATAACACAGTATGCTTGGTCCATTTTGGTTCCGCCGTACGTCTTGCCCCATTGCATGATGCCATCGGCGTTAGTTTTAACTAGCCAGTAATCATCGTAGCCTTCGCCAAACGAGCCTGTGTAGCCTGCTAGTGCGTATCCGCCATCACTGGTCTGGATAATGTCATATGCTTGATCACTGCGTGACCCGCCGTAGGCTTGAGTCCATTCTGTTGGCGGCGCTGTTGTCTGTGCTGTGGCAAATCCTGTAGCCGCTACGGTTAAGAGTAACGTGGAAACAAGTATCCCCACAAGAACAGCCGCCTTCAAGGGTTTCTTTGCAAAACCCGCGTTGTTCATTTTAAATTGATTTTTATTGCCTTTCACTTATTTTTCTCCCTTCTCTATCTAATACCGTTAACTTACCGCGTAAATCATTATAAAACGTTTTGAAACACAAAACCACTCCCTTTTCAAAAATGAAACTAAGATCTAACATTGAAAACCAGCCAACAAACACCCGCAAGCACCACCCCATCTTCAAGAACAAAAGCAAACGGTTCCCCAAACGGTAGGCAATGTTTTAAATCCGCGGCATCCATAAACTTCTAATCACGTTTACCTATAGTGGTCTGTATGCCTAAACGATTCTCAGCTGAAGATTACGCTTTGCCTTTCTTTAAAGAGGAAGGGTTCATACGTAAACTCTGCCCTAAATGCGGCGAGTATTTCTGGACGCAAGACGCGAGTATGGAGACCTGCGGCGAGGCAGGAAGCGACGAATGTGGCTGTTACTCTTTTATTAATGACCCTGCGACGAGCCGCCCCTTTAGCCTTGGAGAGATGCGTGAAGCATTTTTGTCTTTTTTCGAGCAGCAAGGTCACACCCGAGTTAAACCCTACCCCGTCGTAGCACGCTGGAGAAGCGACATCTACCTTACCCACGCAAGCATCATCGATTTTCAGCCTTACGTCACCGAAGGCATCGCCCCGCCCCCCGCAAATCCACTGGTAATTTCGCAGCCCAGCATTCGATTAACCGACATCGCAAACACAGGACCTACCTTTGGCCGGCACTCCACCATTTTCGAAATGGGCGGAGCACACGCGTTCAATTACCCCGACAACGAAGTCTACTGGAAAGACCAAACCGTACGCCTGCACCACCAATTCGCCACCGACGCCTTAGGCATAAAAAGCGAAGAAGTCATCTACAAAGAAGACGTATGGTCTGGCGGAGGCAACGCAGGTCCCGCTGTAGAATCTGTCGTGCGTGGCTTAGAAGTTAGCACACTGGTGTTTATGGAGTACAAAGTGGTTGGGGATGAGTTTGTTAGGTTGCCGATTCGTACGGTGGATACGGGTTATGGCTTGGACAGGTTTGCTTGGATAAGCCAAGGTGTGCCCAGTGCGTTTAGGGCAATTTACGGTGGCTTGCTCGATAAAGTTCTGGATATGGCGGGCATTACAGGCGTGGATGAGGGTTTGCTTGCGCGTGTGGCAAAGTATTCGGGTCTGGTTAACGTAGATAAGATGGCGAATCGCAGGTTGACACGCCAGCGTGTATCCGAGTTTTCAGGCGTGGATATGCAGACCATGGAAAAAGTGCTAATCCCCTTGGAGAACGCATGGGCAGTTGCTGACCACACCAAAACATTGAGTTTCATGCTTGCCGAGGGCGTTGTTCCCAGCAACATCCAAGAAGGCTACCTTGCACGGCTGCTGTACCGCCGCGTCTACCGCCTCATGCGCTCGCTAGGCATGAATCCTGATTGCATCTACAAAATCATCGAACTCCAAGCACGGCACTGGGGCAAGGATTTCCCGCAGATTCCAAAGATGCAAAACGAAATCGTCGAAATGCTCAAAAACGAGCAGGAAAAATTCGAAGACACCCTCAAACGCGGCGAAGGCATAGTCAAACGCTTAGCCACAGAGCTTAAAACCCAAAACACCAGCCAAATCTCAAACCAAACCCTCTCCGAACTCTACGACTCCCACGGACTACCCCCAGAAATCGTCAAACAAGCAGCCGAAACCCAAGGCATAACCGTGGAAATCCCCGACGACTTCTACGCGTTAGTTGCGAATCGGCACATGCAAGCCTCCAAACCCACCGAAAAAGAAACCCCCACAAAAGACCACCGCCTAGACGAAGCCACCGCAGACCTGCCGCCAACCGAGCAACTCTACTATCCCGAACCGTACCTGCGCGAATTCGACGGCAAAATCCTCAAAATCATCAACAAAGAGTACGTGGCGTTGGATAGGACGGTGTTTTATCCTGAAGGCGGCGGGCAACCTGCAGACCACGGCTACTTCGCGTATGAAGGCGGCGTTAGAGCCGAAGTTACAGCAGTGAAGAAGGTCGGCAGGGTCATACTGCACAAAATCAAAGCCGACAAGATGCCACTGGAGGGCGCGGTGGTTCATGGGATTTTAGATTGGGAGAAACGTTACTCTTTGATGAAGGCGCATACTGCAACTCATTTGGTTAACGGGGCTGCACGGCGTGTACTGGGCGATCATGTCTGGCAAAGCGGCACCCAAAAAGGAACAGTAAGCACCCGCTTGGACATTTCACATTATAAACGCCTCTCACCTGAAGAAATCCACCTAATCGAGCGGCTGGCAAACGAAGCCGTATTAGCAGATATGCCCGTAGAAACCACTTGGCTGCCCCGAAACGAAGCCGAAACCCTCTACGGATTTAGACTCTACCAAGGAGGTGCCGTCCCCGGCAAAGACATCCGCGTAGTCAAAACAGGCAACTGGGACATAGAAGCTTGCGCAGGAACGCACCTGAAAAGCACAGGCGAAATCGGCTACCTAAAAATCCTTAGCACCGAGCGCGTGCAAGACGGCGTAGAACGATTAGTGTATGCAGTGGGAATGGCAGCAGTCAAAGCTGTCCAAAAACAAGAACTGCTCGTCTGGAAAGTTGCTGAAACCCTAAACGCGCCCATAGAAAAACTCGACAAGACCGCGCAGAAAATGGCTTTGGAACTCAAAGAAGCAAACGCCGAAAAACGCAAACTAATCAAGGAATTAGCAGCCAAAGAAAGCGGCGCATTAGAGTCCTCGGCGCAGACCCAAGAAATCAACGGCATCCAACTCGTCACCCGCGACTTCGAACAAGAAACTGACGTCAACCGCATGGTACAAACCGCCACAGAACTCATCAAACGCAACGACAACACCATCGCAGTATTCTACGGTGCAGACACAAAAACCGCCAAACTCATGATAATGGCGGGAAACGCAGCCACCGCAAAAGGCGTACACGCAGGAGAAATCGTCAAACAAGCAGCCCCCATTTTCGGAGGAGGTGGAGGCGGACGACCCAACTTTGCCCAAGGCGGCGGAACCCAACCCGAAAAGCTCCCCGAAGCAGTCAAAGTAGCCCAAGACGCCATCAAAAAACAACTGCAAAAGTAGCCCTGCTGCCTGCGCAGTTACTCGTGGTGGTGGCTGGTTTTGCTTGCCAGAGTCTGCAGGTACGAAGGTATGCCCTCAATGCACTGAACGTCACGCAGCATTATTACGCGCAGGGCACGCCAGTACCTGATGTTAGGCACAATTTTTCTGGGTTCCAAGTTCTGTTTTAGGAGTTTGGTGGCTTCGATGCCGCGTCGGTCAAAATCCAGCATCAAAATCACTTTGGAGGCGCCTGTCGCTTCGATTTCTTGCAGCGCTTGGTCAAAAGATTTGCCGCCTGTCTTCACTGCAAATATGGGACCTTTCATGCCAAGGTCACGCAGGGCAACGATGTCGTTGTGTCCCTCAACGATAAGGTAGGTGCCGCGGGCGGATTCTTCGGCTACTGCGTCTAGGATGCGGCGGATTTTTTCCTCTTTTTCTTTTAGACGCGCAGACAACGCCGTGGTTACCTTGTGATTTTTGCTTGCCGTATGGTTTCGAGGCATTCTTTGGCGTCTTTGTTTGCTTCGAAGTATCGTCGGACTGGCGCTAGAATCGTGCCAAGTTGCTGGGCTACGCCGTTTTTGAGATCTTGCGGGTGCAGGTTGCCCTGAGTATACACGTTCGCAAGCTCATCAAAGCTTTCAAAGGCGATGTTGCCGCCGAATTTTGCGGGGCGTTCAATGGTGAAGACTGGGGTTTCTCGGAAGATGATGTATTTGCAGATGTCAAGTATTGGGTTGAATTTGACGGTCTTTTCGGGGCAAAACGCGCGGGAGAGTTTCTTTTTGATTTCGGCTGGTGTGTCGTAGATGAAGACGCAGGTGTCGGGTTTGCTTTTGCTCATTTTGGCGCTGGCTACGGCTTCGCGTTCTTGACCTTCAGGAATTGGCCAAACCTTGGGTTTCTCCAAACCCTGCAACAGGTGATGATGCACACAAACAGGCTTCCAGTAACCGATTTTTTCGCCTACTTCGCGGGCAACAACGTTAGCTTTACGCTGGTCCATGCCCAACTGGCAGATTTTCACGTCCAAATGGAAAATATCGGCGACCTGCATGGGCGTGTAGAGGTAGTCGCTGACGTATCGGGCTTCGGTTTCTTTTCGCCCTGCGATTTCAAGGGTGCGTGTTGTTCGAGCTAGGGTGAGGTTTTTGGCGATTTTTACGGTTTTGGACCAAAACTCGATGTCTTTGTAGAGCTCATCGGAGTAGATGAATTCTACTTTGTCGGCTGGGACACCTAGGGCTATCCAGCTGTGGCGGAACAGGTCTGCGGCTTTGCGAATTAACGTGAGGTCGCCGCCGAGTTTGTTGTTTAGCCACGCGTGCCATGTGGAGAGGTAAGCTTTGAAGTGTATGCCTGCTTCCACGAAATCCTTCATCTTGTACGCGCAGATAACACCCGTTCCCAAATGCACAAGCCCTGAAGGTTCAAACCCGTTATACGCAACAATATGCTCTTGATTTTCCAGCAGTTGCCGCAAATCCTCCGCAGTCAAAACCTCCTCCGCAGGAGCCCTACAAATCAACTCAATACGTTTCTCAACATCCAACACTATCAGCCTGCATTCGCCAAACTAAAAACAACCAACACCTTAAGAACATAACGGCAAACCCCCACCACAAACCACCCCAACACCAACCTATTTACCATCTATTAGGCTGCTGATATTAATTGTATGCAGAAAAGGGGGAGGGGGTCTGGTTTGTGTAATAGTTTTTAGGCTTGAGCTGAATCAGAAACCGCCTCTATCAGCGTTTGTATCCAAGCTACATATTAACGAGTCGTGGTTTTTGTGTTGTTATGGCGAAGTTGTATCTTCTGGGTGGAGAGCGTGTAGTTAGGCGTGATGCGTGGGAGATTAACGCGGCAGCATTTGGGGATGCTGGGAGTGCACCGCGGGTTTTGGTTTTTTCTTGGGCGAAGGCTTCTTTTGATAGGGCATTTAGGCGTAAGCAGTTATTGTTTAGGTACTTGCAGAGTTTGGGTGCGCGTGAGGTTGGATTTGCGGAGTTCTCGGAGCCTTTGGAGGATTTAGCGGGCAAGGTTGCGGGGGCGGATTTGGTTTATTTGGCTGGGGGACAGTTGAGCATTTTGTTTTCTCGGCTGCAGCAGACAGGTGTTGATGAGTTGCTGCGCGGTTACGGCGGGGTCATTGTGGGTAGGAGTGCAGGGGCGTTAGTTCTTGGAAGATATGGCGTAGTCACGACAAGATATAGTGGCGCAGCAAAAATTGTTCCAGGTTTAGGGCTGGCAGATTTTACCGTTAAAGTTCATTACAAACCCTTTAAAGACGAAATCCTCAAACGCTTCTCCATGCAAGAAAGAATCTATGCCATACCTGAAAAAGCCGCGCTTGTCTGCGAAAACGGAGCCCTTAGCGTTTTGGGGAAAGTGGTTTTGTTTGAAAACGGCGAAAAACAGGTCCTCTGTAGCAGTGGCGAAAAAGAGAAAGGGTGAGGGCAGCTTTGGTTGTTATATTGTTAGGGTTTCGCCTTTTTGTGGTATAGTGACGTCGGTTAGGTGGCTGATTTCTTCGCTAAGAGCTTGTGCTTGTTCTAAATCGCCGTGAACCAGAAGGGTCTGCTTGGGTTTGAGGGTTCGAACCATCTCTATGAGTTCTAACTGGTCTGCGTGCCCCGAAAGCTCAACTTGCTCCACTGTCGCATTCACGGTGATGGTTTCATTGTTATGCATGAAGTGACCTTCTTCTTTAGCCTGTGTAAGCGGACTGTCAGGAGGCAAATACCCCGACGTCAAAACAACCGAGTTAGCTTCGTTCCCTGCCCAGTCAGCAAGCAACTGAAGACTTGCCCCAGCGTGACCAAAACCCGACGTACAAATCACAATCGCGGGTTCCTTGATTTGGCTGGTGCGGTACAGGTGCTTCACGTGACGGTACTTGAAGGGCTGGTTTTGGTTTTGGATATCTTGCGTAAAAATCTGTTTATTCTGGTTAAAGTAGCCGTTGATTTTGTTGGCTAAATTCGATATGGTGTAGACGTTGTATTTGGGCAAAGCGCCTGTTTCCATGGCGTGGTCGATTCGTTTTGCCATTTCTTGGCTGCGGTGAAACGCGAATGTGGGCATCAAGATGTTGCCTTTGCGTTTTATCGTGTTGCGCACGTGCGTGAAGAGTTGTTCGATTAGTTCGTTTCTTGGAGCCCTGACTCTGCCACCGTACGTGGACTCGGAAATCAGAACGTCGGGTCGTTTGGGCAGCTCTTTGAGGTTGCAGCCGTCCAAGATTTCGGTGTCGTGTATGCAAAAATCGCCTGTGTACAGGACTTTTTTGTCTTCCGCGTGAACGCTGGTCATTTTGGCTCCTGCCACGTGACCTGCATGATGCAAATGCAAAGTCATATCAGGCAAGCCAATGGAGTTGCGTGTCCACCAAGCTTTGCGGATTTTCTCGGCGTCTCGTTCGTCGTAGGGGAAATCTTTGTTTCCGTTATGATTTTGAATCTTGACCATGTCATATAGCAAGTCTACTGCGACATCGCGGGTCATAGGTGAACCAACGATTACGGGGGTCTTTTTAGACAAACCCAGAAGATTGCCTGAATGGTCCAGATGAGCATGGCTTACAATTACGGCGTCAAAATCTTTTGGAAACACTGGGGGGTCTTCGTCAAGTTTTGTTCCATAATCCAACGCGACTTTGCAGAATTCTGTTCCAACTGAAACACATGAGCCGCCTACTTCACGAGCTCCACCAAGCACTTCAATCTTCAATAATATCACCTTTAAAATTTTCAAATGCTAATTCCTTGAAAAGAAACATGAAATCTTCCAATTTTATATCGTACCTAGAAAGTGTCAATCAACACGTTTTAATGCCAACATACCAGCAACACAGATATTAAGGTATTGATGGGCAAATCATAATTTTGCCGCGGTACCTTTAATTTCTGCGTTTTTGATGCTGTTAGCTAAATTTTGTGAGGGCGGCACAGGAACAACTGTGAGCCTGATGATGCTTGATGTCTCGGTCTTGTATGAGTAGGCATTTTGATATTTAGCATCCACCGTTTGAGCTTTGAACAAGTAAGGTGCTCTTCGCTTAGATTTAGTTGTCGAACCTGAAGACTTGTCTGCATCCAAACTTAACGCGGTTCTAAGCTCTATAACGCCACTTTGAATATGAAGCAAAACAGGCGATACCCCAAAAGCCAATGCTGACCCCGTGATTTGGCGCGGCTCCTTTTTGCCCGCGCCCACGTTTTTTTGGTAGCTTATCGATATGTTGGTGCTTGCTAGGTCATCAATGCTTTCAAGGAAGGCTTTGTTGGCGTCTGCCTGCGCGGAAACCATTGACAGCAAAAGGTCTCGAATCATATCGTTAAGCGCTACTTCGCCCTGACCCGTTGACATGTGGCTTACCCTTATTTTTCAGCATTTTTTTCAAGCTGAGTTTTTGCAGAAGAAACCCATCGGGCAACATCGTCAGGAGCCAGCTTGAAACCTGTAGGCAACTGAACTTTTTTGGTTTTTGCGGCGGCGGTTAGGTTCTTGTATAGTTCTTCGGGGTTGGCTTGGGCAAGTTTTTCTTTTGAATCTATCTTTCCACCGACTACAAGCAACTCTGCAGCTGGCTCGTCAACGCCGTCTATGCCTGCCATGTTGCTTTTTGTCATGAGTTTTGCCATGCCAATGAACTCTGAGGCTTGTTTGCTGGGAACGCCTACTTTGGTTATGTCCTTAGGCGATGCCAAAGCTAAGTCCGCAATGGTGTGGATGCCAATTTCGCGCAGTTTATTTGCTGTTAGTAACCCTATGCCTTCGATTGCTTCAATGGGTCGAGTGTTAGTTGAAGGCTTCACGTTGGTAGGTATGGGTTTAAGAGAAATATTCACCAGGCTCATGGAGTTGGGGTCTAACTCGTCGGGTTTTGTGGGGAGTATAATCATGGTTTTTTCGGATTCTTGAGAAACCACTGCTTTAAGCTGTATGTTAAAATCTGAAAGCACGTATGTAGTGGGGCGCTCTTGGCTCATGGCAAAATCATTAACGCGGATAAGGTCCTTTTGTATGGACATGACCAGAGTTCCAGGGTCAATTTTTCTGGTAAACTCTAGCTGGGGTTTCACGACGGCGGCATTAACTTTTTTTAAATCAACTTTTTTTATTCTGTCTGTAGACATATCAATCACTTGGGTTGTAATTTAAACTTCAGCGACAATAAACTATCGCCAGTTACTCCATAATAATTTGACGCTAAACCATTTGAAGGAGCGATTTTTAAGGTGCCATTTTGGGTAACAAAACAGCGGATTTTAACTTCGATTTGAGGGGCAACAAAAACTGGGTCTTCGCCAGAAGATGCTTCAAGAGCTTGATACAAACCATCGTTAGCTTGCTGAATTAGACCTGAAATCAAGGAAAAAAGGGTGATGGGTTGGTGTATCATGCTTGCTTACTCTGACGGCTCGGCTGGCTCTGCAGTAGTGTCTTGCACTATCTTGTCAATTACTCTCATCAGGGGTTCAGGGGGTGGCGCTGGCGCAACTTTGATTTCTATGAAGCTTGAGGCTGTAACTGAATAGGAGTACTTGCTAGAGTATTTGGCATCCACCGACGCGGAGAAGAATGCCCAACCGCCCTTAGCCTTTACATGAACAGACGCTTCAGTGGTCTTTTGCATCGTAATGACCATCTTGATCTGAATCGTACCGTTTTGTATCTGCAACAGAGTGGGCAAAATTCCAAAGGCTAAAGCATTGCCGCTAATGGTCTGCTCCTGATTAGAGTTGTCGCTGGTCTTGTTGTATTTTATAGAAACTTCTGCTTCGGCTAAGTCCTGCACTCCCGCAATGAATGACGAGTTAGCTTCGTTTTGCGCTGAAACCATTGCTAAAAGCAGATTTCGTATCATCTGATCAAAAGGGACGCTTGCCAATTCAGTGCCTATGCTTAACGCTGATGACATTTTTTATCCTCAACGTAAGTTTCTTGTTCTTGATATATAAAACTTAAGACTAAATACTGCAGAAGATTCAGGGAATACCATTCAGGAAAACAGGAAACCCTACACGAAGCAAGCGCAAAACGAAATATGATGAGTTAAATACGCGCTATTTGAATAATTAGTAGCCCCTTGCGTCAGGTATCCCAGAAGAACTCTGATAGCTCCTGGTTGATGAACTGCAGGGGCTCAAGAAGTAACCGCGTAGCCATAGCCCGCAGATGAGACGGCATTGTCATGAACTTTGACACGTTTGCGCTTGGAACATTAAATGTAACCTCTAATTTTGAACCCGCCTGGGTTATCTGCTGTTCCTGTTTTTTCTTGAACCGCTCAAGCCCCCGTTTTAGCCTTGGGCTTTGCGGCAAAAGATTAAGATAAGCTAACCGCGCAGGATTATAATAGAACTCAACAACTTCACCAAAGAACTCTACAAGCCAATTATAATCATTCGCGGTGGGTTTCATGGCTGACAAAAGCAATTGGAGAACCTGCTGAAAACCAGCCGTGGTAAATTCCTGAAATACGCCCAAATAGTTTGGCAATGCTTCGCCGCGAGTTTTGGCTTCCAAGCTGTAAAATGCAAGCAAGACCTCCGAAACAGCTTTTGCATCGACAGATTCAATGGTGCCGCCTTTTTTGGCGTAGTCTACTAAGGTGCGGGGGATAACTTTGTTTTTGTCTTCGCAGTTTCCAATCAAAAGCAAAGCAAAGGCTAAGCAGTCATTTTTTCTCCTATGAGCTGTAAGGATACGTGTTATCTTGGGTAAGGCTTGAAAGTCGGGAAAAACCATCAAAGCAATAACGCCTTTGGTTGTAAGATAGTACTTGTGGGGTCTGCGGGTCTTGTTTATGTCCACCAAAGAAAGAGATACTAAAGTTTTGAGGCTGCGCGCTGAGGAATACCTAGACATACCAAGCGCCTGCGATAACTCTAAAGAAGAAACAGAACCTTTACAGCCGATTTCATAAATGCACGCAAGCTGCTTAAAAACAGCCGACCGCCTCGTCTGACTACAACCCTCCCAATGCCTAAACGCAGGAAACAGAGCCAAAACACCACAATCCGCCGCCTCACCAATACTCCAATAACCACCAGAACCCAACACATCTTTATCCTTAGAAGACTGCATACCAATTCGCTTGACAACTA
Source organism: Candidatus Bathyarchaeota archaeon (assembly GCA_026014465.1). Classification (NCBI taxonomy): domain Archaea; kingdom Thermoproteati; phylum Candidatus Bathyarchaeota; species Candidatus Bathyarchaeota archaeon. The sequence goes on from JAOZID010000010.1 coordinate 307,203, forward strand.
ACACAAGAAACTATAAAGCTCTAACGCGAAACCACCAAACAACACTTAGAAGCTAAACACAAAACGGAACAGGATGTTCGAGTGATAAAGAAGAAGAGTTGCTTTTGTCTTTATGGTTTAACGGTTCAGATATCTAAAGAGGTAACGGCGTTTGTTTGGTTCGACCTTTTGACCGCACTTTTGGTATGCGCGTTTGGTGTGACAGAAATGATGCTTTAGGCCATAGAAAAGACTTCCAGCAAGTAGTTGGCGACCAGTCCAAACTTTGAAAGACAGTAGATGCGAGCTACAACTGAACATAGATAATAAAATCTTTTATACACTATCTGCTAGAACAATTTCAAGGCAAGCGTAGGAGACAACTAAAATCCAAGAATTTTGGTTTGTAATACAAAGTCTTCAAGAGCATTATGAACATAACGATCATATTAAGGAGTATAAATCTCCTGAATCAAATAAAAATGGAAAAAAGAAGACGACGTTTAAAATTAAAAACGGCGACATCATAGTTTACTACGCTAAAAATGACGGTGTAGTTGTGGGTTTATTCAAAGTTATCTCTGATGCTGCGCCTTTACGAGCAGATAAAGATGGGAAAGAATACAGGGTCCATAAAATTGAACCATATGTAACGTTTGGAAAATGGACATACTTGGATTTTATAAAATTATTGCAGAGAAAAGAAGATTCTAATCTACGGAGTAAACTATTACCAGTATTATCAAGAAAATATTATTCCGAAGACCAGTGTCAAAAACTTGACGAAAAAGAGTATCTAGAAATCGCGAACGCGTTATCTGACCACACTCTTAGGGTTAAACATAATGGACCTACAGGTTGGAAAGCTAATCCAGACCTTTTATGTGGCATACTAGACTATTATAACAGCCGTGCTACATCCTTTGTTAGTCTTTTAATGGCTTCTGTATTCGGGTTAGTAACCCTTTCGGCAATTATCCAATCTTTACACAGCATTTTTGGAGCATCCTTAACTCTTTTTGAACAACTTATTTTGATCCTGGCAGTTTTGTTATACCTACTTTTTGCCCTTGCAGGGTATTATACATTAAACTCTTATGCACATTACACGGGGATAGCTGACAAAGTCAAACAATTTGGGATTGATAAACCATATTATGTGGATTTGAAGAGGATAGTGAATATAGAAAGCTCAAGAACAAAGGAAGAAAACCTTGCAATATCCGACTATATCTCAAAGCGGGATACACAACGTGGCAACGCTGTAATCAAAAAAATTATGAAACGTTCTGCGGTATTCCCTATTTCCTACATGGTAACAATTAGTCTTTTGGCAATCATAGCCTTCAACAGCTACATGCAGTATGCACTAACCGTTATTGTGTTAATCATAATTGGTGCAAGCATTGGCTTCTTATTGAACAAAGAAATAAAGAAAAAGACCCAGAGAATAGTCAACAGATTAAAGCATCGTCTTGAGAACCTGCGTTTGCGCAGTCAGTGTGAACGAAAGCATCGCCACGCAATTAGCCTTTGCAACATCAAAGGCAAACCAACCACCTTGCCGTCATAAAAAGTAGCGTGTGTTTTTGGTGTGGTGATGTGGCGGGTCCGCTGGGATTTGAACCCAGGGTCTCCGGCTCCGAAGGCCGACGCCTTAATCCGTGCTAGGCTACGAACCCATTCCAGAACATTATGCAACTGCAGTCAAAGATTAAAAGATTTATGATAAGTCTTATAAACCAAAGGGACATTATGGTGTTGGCACTTGATGTGGGCCGGTAGCTCAGCACGGCTGGAGCGTTCGACTGATAATCGAAAGGTCGCCAGTTCAAATCCGGCTCGGCCCACCACTTCCCCTTCACCTTGTATCGCGGTTTTGTTGCAAAGCTTATTAATGCGGACGGCATAGATTTTGTTTGGCGAGTTTGTTGTCAAAAACTGATAATGAAGCGTTAGAGGAACTGCGCAAAATCCGTGCGTTACTGGAGCCTAAGCCTGCGCCTCCTGCGCCTGAACCCAAGGGGCTATGGCAAGAGTTCAAAAGCTTCATTGAAAAATACAAGGTCATGGGGCTTGCAATTGCCTTCATCATCGGCATCTACCTGGGCGGTCTTGTACAGTCACTGGCAAAAGATTTGCTTCTCCCCGTCATCGGCCTTGCAATTCCAGGGATTAACGATTTGGCAACGTTAACATACGTGGTTGGAGAGCAAAGCTTTGGCGTGGGCAACTTTTTAGTTGCGCTAATTACCTTCCTAGTTGTGGCGGTTGTGGTGTTCTTGATGGTGAAGGTAACCAACCGTTGGGGTATCAAGTGATTTTGATGCTGTAATGGTTGGGGTCTTCTTGCTTTTCTGTTGGGATGGCTAAGGTGGGAGTTTGGGTGTTGGGTTTTTGTTTTTTGTAGGTTTTTAATCCGTTTTTTATTAGGTATTCGATGAAGGTGCTGCGTTTTTCTCTTCCGCGGATGGTTTCGATTTCGCGGTATAGTTTTTGGTCCATGGTTATGCTTATGTGATGTTTCATTGAATTTACCTCGTATAGTGTGTATACTGGGTATACTAAAAAGCTTTATTAGCTTTACTCAACAAAAAAACACTGAGGCAAAAACATGAAAACCCTACGCATAAGCGACGACGCACACCAAAGACTAACCGGCATGCTCGGAGAAATAACCGCTCAAACCATGAAAATGCAAACCTACACCGACGCCATCGAAAGCCTACTAAGCCAAAGCGTCACCCTACCCCCCGAACTACTCAACGAAACCCAAAACTTCATCGAAAACAACCGCCAACTCGGATACACCACCCGCGAAGAATTCATCCGCGACGCCATACGCTACCGCCTACAATACCTCAAAAACGACATAGAATACATAGAAATCCAAAAAGAAGAATACGACCGCCTAGAACAAGCCATACGCGACCTAAACACGCCCTTTGAAAGCGTAGAAGACTTCATAATCCAGCAAACCTGCACCCTGCTTGAAAAACACGCCGAATGGAAAAAACAAAAAGAAACCTACCAAAAACGCTAACCCACCACAAGCAAGAAGAGACGTAAACAATAAAGCCAACAAGCCGACAACCTTCTAAGGAACCGCCATGCCAGCTTCATATTCACGCGTACTAGGCGTCGTAGGCAAACCCAACACTGGAAAATCCACGTTCTTTAGCGCCGCCACCCTAGCCACAACTGACATCGCAAATTACCCGTTTACCACCATAAAACCCAACCGCGGCGTCGGATACGTCCGCACCCCCTGCGTGCACACCGAATTTAACGTGCAAGACCACCCAAACAACAGCCTTTGCCTAGACGGCATTAGGCTTGTCCCAGTTGAGCTCATCGACGTTGCAGGCATAGTTCCCGGAGCCTGGGAAGGACGCGGCCTAGGAAACCAGTTCATAGACGAAATCTTTCGCGCCGACGCCCTGGTCCATGTGGTGGATGCTTCAGGAGGAACCGACTGCGAAGGACGCACCTGCAAACTGGGCGAACACGACCCCGTCGAAGACATCGAATTCCTTGAACGCGAAATCACCATGTGGCTAGCCAACATAATCCGCAAAGACTGGCAAAAAATTGCGCGCACCGCCGAAGCCGACAAAAAAGGCATCTATGGTCCCCTCGAAGAACGCCTCAGCGGCTTAGGGATTAAGCGCCTTCACATTTTTGAAGCGGTTCGAACTACAGAGTTGAATGCTGACCGCGCCTCAAGCTGGAGCGACGAAGACTTCCTTAGGTTCGTGGATACGCTGCGCAGAATTGCCAAGCCCATGCTCATTGTGGCAAACAAAATCGATTTGCCCAGCGCCCAAGACAACATCACACGCCTCCAAAAACTTGATTACACGGTTATCCCCGCCAGCGCCGAAGCCGAACTCGCACTCAGGCGCGCCGCCGAAAAACAACTCATCAACTACAAACCCGGCGACGACACCTTCACAATTACTTCTCCCGAGAAACTCTCCGCAGGACAAACCCAAGCCCTCAAAATCATCGAAGAAAAAATCTTAAACACCAACGGCTCCACAGGCATCCAACAAGCCATAAACACCGCCTACTTCGACTTACTTGACATGATAACCGTTTACCCCGTCGAAGACGTCGAACACCTCTCAAACCACAACGGCAAAGTCCTCCCCGACACCTACCTCATACCCAAAGGAACCACCGCCAAACAATTCGCCTACATCATACACACCGAACTAGGAGACAGCTTCATCTACGCCATAGACGCCCGAAACAAAAAACGCATCGGAGAAGACACCCCCCTCAAAGATAAAGACATCATCAGCATCATAAGCGCCAAAAAACGCGCCTAAACACCATATGTCCACAACAAACGCAGAATCAGCGAAGACGTCATCCTAAAAGACCGGGACGTAATCAGAGCATAGTCAGCACAAAACGCGGATAACTCCCCAAAATTACGAATTCTTTTTTGCGCTACCGCTTGTACTTGCATGGTTTTGAAGTGTTTGAGTTAAACAATATCGTGAAAGCAATCACAGAATAATGTAAAAAGTTAGCGAAAGAGCAAAAAATATTAGAATGTTACAACGTTTTAGGCTTTGTTTGGGATAGCCTTTGGCTGATACATTAACACTACTCATAGGTGCTCTAATAGGCATAGTATCAGGAATTGTATCGTACATCGTCAATCACCTTTTAAGTATAAGAGAAAAAAAGGTAATCAGAGATTTTGAGGTTAGGGAAAAAGGAAGAGAATTTTTCCATCTAACGTATGGAGCAATAGCAACACTAAGCGATATGGTAAAGCCTTTTTGCGATAATAAAAAAGCAACAGAAGGAACGATTTTGACGGAAAATGGTTACGTCAGTTTGCCAAAAGCAGAGATTATTAAACGCTATAAAACTGCCTACGCTAAATATTCACTGTTATGGTATAATTCAAGGGAGAAAGGACTTGAAATTTTTTGGACAAACAAATTTATCGAAATTTTAAGCTTCTTTTGGGGTTATGCAAGCTACTTCAATGAGAAAGAGGAAAATTGGGCTAACTACGACGCTATGATTAAGTTTAGGGAATATTCGGCTCAGTATGTTGTTGCAATGGATAAGTTGATGGGTTTGCATGATGATCGAAAAGTACCGAAATGTTAAACCCTAAACAGTGGAGTAAAATATTGAGGGGAAAACATTGAGTCAAAATAAAAAAGAATGTACCTCCAAGAAATTTGGAGGCCCTATTCCAGCATCATCAGTTGGCGATATACAGAAAGGTATTGTTAGCGGTTCAAACGTTCAGCAAGCCAAAAGACAAATCCCCACACCTAAGGATCAATAATTTATTTTAAGGGATTAGGAAATGTCAGAATCAAAGAAAGTCAGGGCAGAGAAATCTCATAGCGCTGTCAATAAGACCGTGAAGTTCGAAGGTGGAGTTGTTTCATCCACCGATATTGGCAATGTTCGCAGAGACCTTACGGGCATAGGCGTTGATGCCATAGTAAGCGGAACAAATGTTAAACAGACAAAAAACCAGATACCCAAACCCAAAGGTTCGCAATAAGCAACCTTTCTGTTTTTTGTATTGCAATCAAAAATAAGCTATTGCAAATTATAAAGCATGTTTGTTTGAATAGTTTAAAAGCTAACCACCTAAAATAATACTGCTTAATTGGGTTGAGAGGAACTCATTTGGATTTGCCAGCAGTCATGCAGTGGGAAATAGTCTATAAGGTTCTTCAATTTCTTAGGTTAATCCCCTAACTTTCTTACGTATACCTTTGATTTGGGCATTATGATTATTGGACTATGTAGGTTAGGGGTTAGACACTGATTATAGATGTTGGAATTACAATTGGTATAAAACTTGTCTTCCTAACTCCCAGTTAGACTTCTTGCAGAAATACAGATATTTTTTAGACCCCCAATTAAAATTGGGGCGCTTTTTTACTCGTCGGGTGTCAAAACGCGTAGGGAGCAGTTGATCTTGCTTTTGCAAATACGGTTCGGTCATAGCAAATGAAATAGAGCTCTAATTCGCATGACAAAAAAAAGACAACTTGAGCGCAAACTGGTTAGTTTGGTTTTAGGGTTTTTACTGTTGTTATTGTTTGGGCTGTTGTGGCTAGTTTTTTGTCGGCTGTGTAGAGTGTGCCGTTGAGTTTTTGTGTGGCTGCTATGTAGGTGGCGTCGTATATGCTGATGTTTTTGGTGGTGGCTATGTTGATTGTTTCTTTTGCTAGGGTTCTGGTGGGGATTATTGTTAGGTCGTCGTAGATTGTTAGTAGGTCTTGGACTGCGAGATTGTAGTCTTCTATGTCGTGGAGAAGGTTAGTGTGTTTCCATATGACGTTGAGACATTCGGTTAGGGCTAAATCGACTGTGACGAGTACGTAACCTTTCTTTAAGGCATTTTGGATTTCGGCTTTGATTTGTTTTAGGTCGCCTTCGTTTATTACGAGTTTGACGATTATGTTGGAGTCGAGGATTAGTCTTGGCGTTCGCGGTCCTCCCGGATAAGGGTGACGGAGTCGATTTTGGTTTTTCTTTTTTCAGCTCGGGTTTCTATCTCGTTTAAGGCGTTTAGGAGTTCTTTCTGTTTTACTCGCTCGGTGAGGAAGTTTCGGACTTCTTGGCTCCAGTCGTCGGGGTTTGCTTCAATTTTTTCCTTGAGTTCTTTGGGGATGCGGACGCTGAAAGTCTCAGACATGTTTACATCACGTAAACAATATGTCTACGAAGACTAAAAACATTGTGTTAACAAAACCGCCAGCTAACCTGAGCTGTTGCGTTTTTTGTTGTAGAGCTTGTTTTTAGGCAGGTTTGTTGTGGTGCTGGGTCATTGATAAGTTGTTTTTTACCTGTTTTTTCTGATGTAATTTTTGTTTGTGAAGATTCTTTATAGGCTATCAGCGGGTTTGGGGGTGTGACGGGCGAAAGAAACTGAATGGGTCATGCTAGTACCCGATTGCATTGTGCTGTTCACTGCTGGTCATTGCTTTCTTTTGCAGACAACGAACCTGTTTGCTGTCTATGTGGTTGCTGGTTTTAATTGTATGCAGAAAGGGGGGAGGGGGGTCTATTTTGTGTTGGTTGAGAAGTATGCAGGAGTTTGTTTTGGGGTTGGGGTTGTTAGTTGCCGTAGCGTCGTTTGCGGTGTTGGAAGGTTCGTATGGCGCGTAGGAGGTCGATGAAGCGGAAGTCGGGCCAGTAGACGTCGAGGAATAGGAGTTCGCTGTAGGCGGATTGCCATAGGAGGAAGCCGCTGAGGCGTTCTTCGCCTGAGGTGCGTATTATCATGTCGGGGTCTTGTTTGGGCATGTGGGAGGTGTAGAGGTGTTGTTCAAAAGTTTCTTCGGTTATGTCGTCGAGTTCGAGTTCGCCGTTTTTGACTTTGGCGGCTATGGTTTTTGCGGCGTCGAGGATTTCTGCTCTGCCTCCGTATGCGAAGGCGAAGTTTAGGAATTGGTTGTCGTAGTTGGCGGTTGCTTTTTCGACGTCTGTTATGAGGTTTTGCAGTTCTTCGGGTAGGAGGTTTACTCTGCCGATGACTTTGACGTGGACTTTGTTGCGGTGGATGCGTTCGTCGGTTAGGAGTTTGCGGAATTTTTCTTGGGCGATGCGCATGATTTCTTCGACTTCGCCTGCGGGGCGTCGAAAGTTTTCCATGCTAAAAGAGTAGAGGGTTACGAATTTGACGCCGAGCATTTCGCACCAGTCGAGGAGGCGTTCTACGGTTTCGGCTCCTTTTTTGTGTCCTAGCCAGGGGTTGAGTTCTTGTTCGTTAGCCCAGCGTCGGTTGCCGTCTAAAATAATTGCGATGTGTTCGGGGCGTTCGCCGTTTTTGACTTGCCAATATAGCCATTTTTCGTAAGCTTTGTAAGCGCCTATAGCGGAGAGAACTTGCGTGAGACCCACTACTTTAACCTCGTATCTTTAAAGGCATGATAGCATAAACCGCCACCATGCGTTACAGGTAAAGCCCATACAGCTTCAGTTAAAGCTTGCCCCAAAACCTTAGTTGCTTGCTTGTTTGAGTTAGCAAAACCAAAAAACCGCCTATTACACAGGTCAACAGATGGTTTGGGTGTGGAATCGTGTTGCTCTTTGGTGTTGTAGTTTGTGGCGTGTGGGTTAGGTTTTTGCGCCAAACTCATCGACCTCCGTTTTTGTTTGCTCAAAATAGTCTTTGGAGGATCGGTGGATGATGAGGACCACCAGAACTGAGGCTATGGCTATGAGGATGCCTACGATTATGAAGTAGATTAGGTTGGTGTAGCCTGTTGAGGGGCTGATGAGTACGTCGGCGGCGCCGTTAAAGATCATGCGGGACCAGACGATGGAGACGATTAGGACGGCGTTTCGTAGTACGCGTGTGTCGTGGTCAAAGTACATGCGTACGCCTCTGCCGATGAGTATGGTGCTTAACCCAACTACGATAAGATCCATTGAGCCTTTGAGGAAGTATCCTGTGACTACGGGTAATTCGGCAAGCCAACCGCTTAGGTCTACGGGAAGGGGAGAGACTTTGTCAAGTACATGCGCGTAGCCAGAATAGGCACTTATTGCAAGACACAAAACCCCCGCGATAGTAGCGTAGTTTGCTATCTGAACCTGGATTGCAGGCGGGGAGTACTCTTTTGTCCATCGGTAGAAGTCTTTGGCTGTTTTGTCAAAACCAAAACCTTTGACTAGCAAGATTCCGCCTAAAACCAGTATCATCGCTATGGCGTAAAAGCTGACTAAGTTAAAGTATGTCAGTATGCCCCAGACGAAAAGCAGCAACCCAGGTATGCCTAAGGCTAAGCGGGAGTATTTTGGATTTTCCACGACGAGCTTCATGTACCTTGTGAATAGGGCTGCGGTTTCTTCTATGGATTCGCTGTGTTTGATGACAATGCGCCGCACAGAGGAGACGGGCACTCTGGATTCTACAAGAGGCAAAACCGCTTCGTCTGTAAAACCGTCTGAAACCAATATGACCTCATCAGCAGCGAAAGCTTCCAAGATAATGCCAAGCTCGGCAACAAGTTTTCGGTCTGCACCCACGCCGCCCAACTCGGTTCCGCAAATGGTGGCCACTTCAAAGATTTCTTCAGGTTTCTTCTCTGCTACAAGGCGGTCATAAAGCCTTACTGCTTCGAACATGGCGTTGGCGTCAGGTTCTTCAGGGTCGCTTAACGCAAAAGAAACTGCAGCGTCAAGATTGGCTGTTCTTCCGATAAGGGGTGTTTTTATGCCTGCTTTTATCCCCAAATCGCCATCTCGGTCTACACATAGAATTAGAATTCGCTTCTGCAGCTCGGCTACAGTGTCTTTTGCCGTCATCCGTCTCTAACTCGTACTATAAAGGGGAAGATAAGTTTTAATCTTCCGTTTCAGTGCTGTCGTCGGTGTCGAGTAACTGGAATTCTTGCCAGTTGAGTTTTTCGCCGCGTTGCAGTTTTTCTCGTACTTGGGAGCCAAGTTTTTCTTTTAGCTCGTTTTCTTTTGCCTTCTTGACTTTGGCGTTTTCTTCTTTGACAAGTTCGTAGTTCTTGCGTTTTTGCTCGAACAGTTTTTGTCTTTGCCCCATTAATTTGCCGATTTCTTCGTGGATGGGCTTGATTTGCTCGCGGCTTTGGAGGAACAGCACATGCAGGTTAGTGGCTTCTTCACGGATTTTCTTCATCTCTTCAAATTTAGCGAGCATTTTAGAGTGAAGTTCTTGGCTGTTCTTGGCGCTTTCTGTGAGTTCCTTGTGGAAACTGTCGGCTTTCTCTTGGAAAACTCGAAGCTCCGCTTTTAATGCACTTATTTTTTTGCGGTGCTGGTCAATCTTTTTATGGACACTAAGCTTTGTCTCGATTTCTTTAACCTGTTCAATTAACCGCTTTTCTTCTTTAAGGTCAAGGGTTGTTGTTGCAATCTTGAATTCAAGAGCATCAAAAGCTTTCTGCAGTCCATGACGGTTTCCGCCAGATATCTTCTCTTTTAACTCAGTAATCTTTTGGCTGTGCGCTTTGATTTCTTCAATAAAAGGCGCCATTTTTGCGCGGATTTCGTCACGTTGCTGCTTTAAGGTTTTGACGTTTTTGTTTAGCTGGTCGCGTTCTTTTTTGTAGATGTTGATTTCTTGGCGGAGATTCTTAGCTTGCTCGTTTAGTTGATCGCGTTTCTCGATATGCTTGCTTATGTCGTCATGGGTCTTGCTTAACTGCTCTCTTAACGCGGTAATCTGCTGGTTGTAAGTTTCGAGTCCGCTTGTTTTTTGTTCGGTCAAAGGGTTTCCTCTTTGCGTCCATTTAAAGGGTGGTGAGGCTCTTGATTTAATATTGTTTTGAGGCGAGGCTTTTATGTTTGATGGAAGAAAGTTACTTAGGTTTCCATCCTGACACATACCCGCTGGGTACTCTACAAGAGTTTTGAACATGTAAAAGGTGACATTTAAGGACTTTGCTTTTGCGGCACGAAAAGAATAACGAAATATTGGTCATTTTTGGGTTTTATTGTTTGGCGAGTAAAAATTGTGGGTGCTAAAGAAGCAGTTTTAGTCTTGGGATGGTTTGGCGTTTGGGGTTTTTTCGCCTGGGAAGGATATGTTTAGTTTTGAATCAGGTGTTATGTAGGTTGAGGGGCATGAGAGTTTGATGTTTGCGGTGTCGAAGCGTTTTTTGATGGCGTATCGCAGGTCGCATGCGGTGGTAAATGCGGTGGATTGGTCTTTTGCGCTAAACAGTAGCCGAATGGTTATGGCGCCTTGGGTGAAGTCTAGAACGTGGAAGATGGGCTTTAACGTTTTGAGAACATCAGGGTGTGCTTGGGCTTCTTTTATCATGAGTTCTTTGGCTTGGTCCAAGTTGGTGTCGTAAGGAACATAAAAGACTACTGAGAAGAGTTTTTCAGGGTCATTTAAGGTATAATTAATGAAGACCTCATTATCTAAGGTGCTGTTAGGCACGACTTGGCGGCGGTTATCCCAGATTCGTATGATGGTAAATCTGGGGGTTACTGCTTCTACAGTGCCAAATTCGCCTCTGAACAGAAGTTGGTCGCCGATTCGCACGGGATAGTTAGTGTAGACGTCGGTGCCTGCTTTTTGCCTGATTTCTTTGACGACTTCGATGGCTCTGTTTATGAGTGCTGCTTTTCCTTGTTCTTCCACTGACCCGCGTATCCATGCTTCAATAGAAACGTTGTAGGTGTCTCCTGAAATCAGCATGGGATTGATTTCTATGGGTAAATCGGTGTTGATAATTTCTTCTTGTTCAAGAGCTTCTTTTAGGGCTTTCTTGAAGTCTTCCACGGGGACATCACGGTGCAAATCCAGCCGAACCTTCACCCGTCGCCCTTTAACCAAGCTGTGATTAAGAATCATCGACTGCAACAGAACGCTGTTTGGGTAGGACACGGGCACGTTGTTGTCGCCTACAAGGCTTGTGTGGGTTAAGCCGATATAGATCACGGAGCCGGTGTATCCAGGGATAAGATCATCATGCATGTAGGTCTGGGGAACATAGCCGTATTGTCCAATGTTGATGGTTAAGCGGTCGCCTACGCGGAACTGTTTCGAACCTAAAAGCGCTACGCCCGCAAAGATGTTACCCAGCACCGTTTGGGCAGCCAAACCCAACACGATACCTAAAAAGCCCGCGCCAACCAACACCGACGTCACATCTATACCCAAAGTGAACAAAACCGCAATCGACAAAGCAAGAACCGCGGAAATCTGAAACAGGTTTTTCATCGCAAACGCATGAGTAGTCTGCAACTCCGCTTCGCCATAACGCATTATCAATTTGGACATGAGCCGAATTATCAGGTACCCGCCAAAGGTTAGAATGGCTATGTTGACGTAGGTTGTTAAGGACAAGGGAACAAAGTCGGTGGTTAAGGCTAAGTAGTATATTACTCCTGCTACGGTGCCGATAATGGCCATTACAGTGATTACTTGTATCAGGTACCATTTGTACGGATACCGACGCCTGCCTTTAATTGGAGCCGCCAAAACCTTCGCCTACACGGAAAATATAGCAGATTGTAGCTTAATATGCATAATGCTGTTGGCGCGGCGTGGCTGCTTGGGGTTTTTGGGGTTGTGAAGAAAGTGTTTAATAGGCTGTTTTGTGTTGATGTGGCTGGGAAGCAGTTTGGATTACAATTATAACGAACTTTTAAAGCGTGCACAAGATGAAATTCCCGAGGTTACAGTAAAACAGGAGCGTTTAGCTCTGCCGCGGCTATTTGTCTCCATGGTTGGCATGCGAACCACCATTGCCAACTTCAAAGAAGTCTCAGACATGCTAGACCGTGACCCCCAACACATACTAAAGTTTCTAACCCGCGAAATGGCAACCGCCGCCACTTATCACGATGGCAGAGCAATTTTCCAGGGAAAATTCCGCAGAGACACTTTTGAACATCTACTACAACGGTACATGGAAGCCTTCGTCATCTGCCCCGTCTGCAAACGCCCCGACACCACCATCCACAAAGAAAAACGCCTCTCATTCCTTGAATGCAACGCCTGCGGAGCAAAATCAAGCATCAAACAACTCTAAACGGTGAAGCAAACTGGAGGTATACGTTAACCTCAAAAAAGTAGGCAAAAACGTAATGCTAGCCATCTGCGACACCGAAATGCTTGGCAAAACCCTACGCGAAGGCAAAATAGTCTTCCACGTCAAAGACGAATTCTACAACGGCGGAAAAGTCACCCTCGAAGAAGCCATAGCCATGATAGAAAACTCCACCATCGTAAACATGGTAGGCAAAAGCTGCGTAGAAAAAGCCATAGAAAAAGGCTACGTCCACCCCGAAGCCGTCCTCAACATCCAAGGCACACCCCACGCCCAAATCGTCAAAATCTAACCCGCAAAAACGCAAACTGCACACCAGGCATTTCCCAAACAAAATACAGACCCCCTCCCCCTATCGTTTCTGCATACAAATAAAAACAGCAACCAAATAGGTTGGAGTACGTTTGTGTTGAGCTGGGTTGAGAAAACGGTGGGGTTTTTAGGTATTGGTTTTGGTATTGTTTTTATTCGTTGTGATGGTAATTTAATTTAGGGTGACAGCTATGGTTGGGGAAGTTAGTCTTGAGAGTGCTTATTGGCTAATTAGAGATGCTTTTCCCGATGTTCTCATTGATTCTTTGGATGTTGTTAAGACGGTAGAAGCATACAGGCAGTTTTGGAAACCAAAAGAAGTAAAAGTTGTACTTTTAGCAGAGTCACATGTCTACACAGACGAGGCGGATTTTGAAAAGGAATGTTCCATACCTGCTTTGCCTGACTTGTTGATAGATTACCCGAAACGTTTTGTTAGATTTGTTTATTGTTTAGGTTATGGTGAAAACAGACTCTTGACCGATGCATCATTTTCTCGTAAAAATACAGGAACGCCTCAATTTTGGAAAATTTTTAGTTCCTGTATTTCTGAAAACATTTTTGATTTAGGATTTAATCGCGTTTTAAAAACTGGCACACCTGACTTACGTTATAGACTCCATAATAAGATTGCCCTTTTGCGTCAGATGCAAGAAAAGGGAATATGGTTGGTTGATGCCAGCATCGTGGGGCTTTATGGCAATAAGTTGAATGCCGACCCCAAGGTTTACACGGGTATCCTAAAGACATCGTGGGATAATTATGTAAGAGGCGTCATCGAAAGGGCTCAACCTCAGTTTGTTGTAGTTATAGGAAAATCTGTTGAACGATCTGTTGGTTCTAAACTAACTTTCCCTTATGAAGGGATAGCATTACCGCAAGCGCGTCTGTCGAGTGCGGAACAGCAAAAAAACTATCGAAGATACTGTGAAATTTGCCAACATATAATTCAAAGAAAAAGACAAACAGCACCACCAAAAATTCACCCTTCCCCTACTAAACAAATCTCTGTATCAACAATTACGACCTCTACCAAAAGTCTTTGCAAAGAACACTCTAAAGATGTTGTTGAAACATCTCTTGCTGAAAAAGGGTATAGAAAAACTGGGAAGGCAAAATGGCTCAAAAATAACCTCAGTGTACATATTGTTACAGCATCCAAATTCGATAATACAATAAGAGTTACTTGGAAAGAAAAATGGGCAAATGACTATGCAGTAATTTTTGACTATTCAAAAGCAAAAGGACCAATCTGTATAGTACACATTGACGAATTGTTTAATACCTCTTTTGTAAAGAAAAAAAGAAAAAGCGCCGCATATGCAAACAGCGGGTATTGGTGGACACAAAACTTTCCCAAAAAACATGAACTTAGCCAGCTAATCTTATCCTTACAAAACCGCTGGGATTTATTACCATAAAACCTTCACAAAACTCAACAGGCTCTTATTGGATTTGTTTGAGTAGTTGGCATGCCATGCAGAGGTTTGCTGCGGCGGGGTGGTTGCATTGTTGGCAGTTTTGGAAGGGTGGTTTTTGGGTGGTTTGTTGTATGGCGGGGCGGAGTTTTTCGATGGATTTGTAGATGGTGTGTTTGGTTCCTGCGTGGCGTTCTTCCATGCGGTTTAGGAGTGTGCGGATGTCGTTGCGTAGGGCTTCGGAGGCGTAGGGGCAGGGGGTGCTTTGGAAGTTTATGTTTTTGAGGTAGGCGTATAGTGCGCTTTCTTTTTCTGGGATTTCGCAAAACGGCTTGACTTTTTGGATGAGTTTGGGGTGGATTTTGTCGGTTATGGGTTTTTCTGCTGCCATTTTGGGGATGTCGCCGTGGAAGATGTTGAGGAGGCTGGTTTGGACTTCGTCGTCGAGGGTGTGTCCTGTGGCGACTTTGTTGGCGTTTATGTTGAGGGCGGCGATGTTTAGGGCTTTGCGTCTTAGGACGCCGCAGTAGGCGCAGGGGGTTAGTTCGCAGCCGCGTGTTTTGGCGCGTTTTACGATTTCGTCTAGGGTGTAGCCGTAGAGGTCTTTGAAGCTGACGATGTGGTGGGGCATGTTCCAGCGTTTGCAGGCGTCCACCGCAATCTGTAGTGCTTCGTCGCGGTAGCCTTTGATGCCTTCGTCCACCGTCACTGCAACCAGCTTTGCCCGCGGAAACCTGCGCTCCAGCCGCGCTAGAACCTCTAACAGGCTGATGCTGTCTTTTCCGCCGCTCACGCCAATGGCGACCGTGTCGTTGTAGTTGAGCATCTTGTACTTGGCTATAGTCGCGCGCACCTTATTCTCGATAGATTCGCCAAAACATTTGCGGCACAACCGCTCACCGCTGTAAATTCGATGATAAAAAGGTTCTTTGCGTTTGCATGCGCTGCACTTATCAGCAGACGAACTCATAAGATGCCCCAGACAGGAAACTATGTTGAGAAACGAACAACTAATAAACCCTCACCTGAATTTTGTCAAAAGAGACGATACAAGTGGCAGAAAGAACCGAAAAACACGTTGATAACCTTGAAGTTACCTACAGCAACGACCATTGGATACAGCTGCGAAGGCACAGGCAAAAAACGCAGACCCTAATAGAAACGTTAGAGCAAAGACACCTAAGCGCAGTTGTCCACGGCAGCACCGCACGCGGCGACACCCACAACGACAGCGACATAGACATATTCTTACCTGACCCTGCCTCGTCCTTCCAAGTCGAAACCGCGCTTGAGCAAGCAGGCATCCAAATCAGCAACCGCTACCTCATCCAAGCCACACCCACATACGCCATGAAAGCCTACATCGAACTCGACCCGACAACCACCATATCCTTCCCGCTCATGGCACTACGCAAAGTCGAACGCGAATTCTACAAGTTCAGCGGCGAAATCAACCTGACCCAACTGCAGGCAGATGTGCGGGTTTGCGGCGTAAACAAACAGTTGGTGCTAATTGAACCCACCAAGGCTGGGCACCTGCAAAGCAGCATAATCGGACGCGAACAACAAGCCGCCAAAACTTTGGGTGTATCCGCTCAGACAGTTTTAGACCGTGTTAGGGCTTTGCGTCGGCGTGACCAAGTGGGCAGAACAGGTGTTTTCCTCAAAAAAGAGTTGTCTGTGGAGGAGACGTTTGAGCAGGTGCTACATCGGCTTTCATGCGAGAATCCTGTGGTGCGTCGTCGGGTACGATAAAAAAGGTTTGTTCCGCAAAGAAGCGGAGGAGGGTTTACTCGGGGTAGAAGATGAGGTCTTTTTCTTCGAGTATTTGCTGGATTTTGTCTACTGCCTCATACACTTGTTCTTCTTTTTTGGCTCCAACACAGACGAGTTTGCCTGCGCTAAAGATCAGGAACACGACTTTGGGTTCGTCCATGCGGAAAACGGCGCCTGGGAACTGTTCGGGTTCATACATGACTCTGCTTAGCTTGTACACGAGGCTTTCCAAGTCAATTTCTCCGCCAAGTTCAGCCGAAGCCACAATGTTTTGGATTTTAACCACTGGTTTTTCAGTAATCTGGATACCTTGACCACGCAGTTCCTTGACCACTTTCTCTACTGCTGAACGCGACTCTTTCTCAGATTTCGCTCCAGTGCAAACCATCTTGCCAGTGCCGAAAATCAAAGTGGCAGTTTTAGGTTTTTTCAAGCGGAAAACTAGGCCAGGAAAAACGCTTGGGTTATACTCGGTCTGAGGAAACTTTTCAACAATCTTTTGCAAATCAATCTTTTGATTCAAAGATACTGAGGCGACTATGTTCTGAATGGAAATTAACGGTTTTCTTTTGCTGCTCATTTCAATTACCCGTATCCGTATTTCTTTATATACGCTTTATACTGCACAGGTATATAACATATCCCTTTATAAAGCCATATATAGAAAGGGGTTTAGACGCGGTTTTATGTTGAATCGCTGTTGTACAAGGGGAATCTAAGTAGCGCCGCGATGCCTGCTAATGCTAAAAGTTTTGCTCCTGCTTCGTGTTCGGTGCTTACAACTATGACGCTGCCTTTGCGGTATTCGACCTCGCGCATGGCTTTCTCCAGCCGTAGCCGCTGTTCCTCTTCAGCCTCCCGAAGCAGCGTATCAGCAACAATTAGCTTCTCCACCGCGCCACACTGAACCGCCGCTTCCACCGCATCCAAACCATACGTTATAGTTGCATCTTCCTTGCCTAACCGTTTTAGAACTTCTTCCATGGCTTGAGTTTCTTCTACAAGCCGCATCTGATGCGCCGCCTTCAAAAGCACGCCTGAACGTACGGCTTCATAAATGCCCGAAGTGCCACCGTTATTGACGCTTTTCACGTCTCCAATTGACTGCGCCGCGGCTTTGTTGTTGGCTTTCACGTAGGAGACGAAACCGTTTTTTATGAAGCCCACTCCGACGATCACTATGACGTTGTGGCTGGGTTCCCAGAGTTGCAGTAGACTGTTTAGGGCGCGTTTGAAGTATTCGTTGGTTGCGGTGGTGCGTTTTTCGGCTTCGTATTTCCCAGGCAGCTTGACGCGTTCGTCCACTTTGATTTCGACGCCGTACTGTTTGGTTTCGGCTATGGCGTAGCCTTCGTCGTCTATTGCGACTATGAGCAGGGGTTTTTCGGCTTCGCTGGCAAGCTGCAAACGGTCAAGCGCGTGTTTAGGCCATTCCTTCTTGACGATGGTTAGGGGCTTGTTGAGCGAGGCGCTTATGGTGTGGTGCGCACCGGTGGGGATAATGTCGGGGGCGTGGATGATGATGCCGTGAACCCGCAGTTTGCCAAGGAACTTGTCCCATGCTACGTTTTCTACGCGCACCCCCATAAATGCTGAGACGCGTTCGGCGCTTTTGGGTCGGTTAGCTTCGCCGTCAGATTTTATGGCTCGGCTAGTGAATGCGTAAACCTCATCGTCGGGGTATATGATGTTGTAGAGGTGCCAAAGGTCGTCTTGGCTGTTGGGAACAACTTTGATGAAGCCTTGCCTGAGGTTTTTTTCGGTTATCTGCACAATAGTCCCTTCGATAGTGTGATAGGGTTGCTGCTTGAAATATGCTATGGAACCTAAACCGTTTTTCCCCGTGTCGCAAGCTTTTTGTGCCTAAAAGCGCAGGAGAAGCTGTGAAGAAGATGCATGTTACGCCGTTGACAGCAGATTTGGAACCCAAGTTTTGGCGACACATCAACCAAGACCCCAGGGACTTTTACTTTTTCATACTTGACTGGACCATGCACAAAAACCAAACCAAAATCTACCTCGCACTCAACCCTGCCGACGAGATTTTGGGGGGTTTGCTTGTTTTCCAAGACCGCATAGCTCAACTTAGAGGAGCCTGCGAATCCACAGAGCAGTTGCTGGGTTTTTGCCCTGAAACAGTTACCGAGTTTGTTGCGCCGTTTGCCTGCAAGGATACTCTTTTGGAGCAGTTAAGGGAGCCTGAGTTGGTGGAGGTTATGGATTTGCTTTGTCTGCAGCGCGGCGAAGAGACCCTGCGAATTGGCGTTGAACCCTCTGAGTTGGATGATTCGGATGTGGGGGCGGTTGTAGAGTTGATGCAGCAGACGTATCCTGAGCAGTGGAGCGACATGTCCGCGAAGTCGTTGCGGTCGATGTTTAACGCGCCTGTTTGGGTGGGCATCAAAGAGGCGGGCAGGCTAGTTTCGTTGGGGGTTGCTTCGGTTACGCCTGCAGGGAGCCACATCTGCTACATAGCCACGCACAAGGCTTATCGGAATCGGGGGTACGCTACAAGCATCGTTTCGGTTTTAACCCAAAAACTGCTGGAAAAAGCGCCTATGGTCTCAATTAACGTTATGGAGGAAAACGTTGCCGCTGTAACTGCCTACCGAAACGTGGGGTTCAAATTTTACACGCGCTACGTGCATGTTAAACGCCGCCAAAACCGCCCGTGCGGGGTTAAAGCTTAAAGGGTGCTGTGTTAATGCCTTGTCATGGATGGTAAACGTGCGGGTGTCTTGTTTTCGGTCTGCGCCAGCTTAATGTTTGGACTCAGCCCTGTCCTTGTCACGTTAACCCTAAACTACACTAACATTGAAACCCAAAACGTCCTCTTCAACTTGTTCGCCAGCATATTTTTCGCTGCGTTCATTTGGGCGTTCAAGAAAAAACGTGCCCTCAAAGTGATACTTAAAAACTGGAGGGAAATAACCCTTGTAAGCGCCATAGTAGCTGCGGGGTCACTGTTGTTCACCTATGGCATCTTGGTTTCTGGACCCACCAACGCAACTTTTGTCATCCAATTCACGCTCATATTCACTATACTGCTGGGCGTAGTTTTCCTAAAAGAGCGGCTCTCCAAATTTGAAGTTCTGGGTATGCTCATTTCCTTGTCGGGGCTGTTTGTGCTCTCGTACGGCAACGTCGAATTCGAAATCCTAAGCACCGCAGTCTTGCTGGCAGCATCCGCACTTTTTGCGGCAGCAAATTTCCTCTCCAAAGTCTACGTCAAAAACATAGACCCCCTCTCGCTAACGGGCGGTCGAGCCATATTCGTGTTCGTGATTTTGCTGGTTTACGCTTTGGCCTTGGGGAAACTTGATTTTGCCCTGCCAGTTGAAGCACTGGGTTACTCAGCGTTGGGCGCAGTCACAGGCGTAGCACTAAGTTTCGTGTTCTTCTTCAAAGCCCTAGAAATCTTTGAAGTCTCCAAAACCATGATAATCCGAAGCATGGAACCCTTCCTAACCGCCCTGTTCTCCTTTGCCATACTTGCCTTAGCACCCACGGCAAACCAGCTTGCAGGCGGCGCCATCATCGTTGCAGGCGTCATCCTCCTGAGCCTAACCAAACAGCAGCAGTAGCCCAACTATAAACCCGCAACCCAAATACAATACTTCGCAAGCGTTTCTAATTATGCTATATAGTTTATGCGCAATATCCGTAATAACAGCGTTTGGTCTTTATAGTTTGGCAAGAGCCAAGGGAGAAAATGGTGTATGCTTTCGAAGGATTGTTATGCATGTCCACAGCTTAAAGCCTGTGAGGTACGTTACCAAAAAGTTCAGCAAGGCGGCAAAGTGTATTGCCCCAACGGAAAAGAACACTCAGTCGACACACCCAATATGCTCTTCAAAGCGGATTTATGCATGAGGCTGCCGCCTTAAGCCCGTTTCTTTTTTAAGGTGCCTGTTTTGTGCGGGTTTTTATGGTGCCGTCTTGCATGATGATTTGTCTTTGGGCGTAGTCGGCGATGTCTTGTTCGTGGGTTATGAGTATGATGGTGGTTGCGGTTTCTTCGTGGAATTTTTTGAGCAGGGTCATAACTTGTTTTCCTGTGGCGGAGTCAAGGTCGCCTGTTGGTTCGTCGGCGAATATGACTGCGGGGCGGTTGGTTAGGGCTCGGGCGATTGCGACGCGCTGCATCTGTCCCCCGCTTAGCTGTGCAGGAAACTGTTTTGCCTGCTGCGAAATCCCCACGCCAGCTAAAAGCTCCTCAAGACGGCTCTTCAAGTCCTTGCTTAGCCCAGCCAAATCCGCAGGCAAAGCAATGTTCTCGGCAGCGGTAAAATGAGGCAACAACGCATAGTTCTGGAATATGAAACCCATCTCCATCAGGCGGATACGCGACTTTTCTTTATCGCCTAGTTTGTGCAAGTTCTTTCCCCGAAAACTCACCATGCCATAATCAGGCGTATCCAACCCAGCGATGCAGTTTAGCAGCGTGGTTTTGCCCGCGCCCGAATTGCCCACGATTGCCAAGAACTCTCCTTTCTTAACATCCAAGTTAACGCCACACAGGGCATAAACAGTTGTCAGCCCCAAAGTGTAGTTTTTGACTAAGCCGCGTACTGAGATAAGGGCGTCTTGTGGGGCATCGGTTATGGTAGTTACTTCTGAATCGTAGAGCCGCGTGTTGAAGGTGAAGTAGGGGAGGTCGGCTCCGAAGAAGTCTGACCACATCTTGAGGAGTTCGGCTTGCACGAAAACGTCAATGCTCAGCTGGGCTATGGGCGCCACGGCGGCTTTGAATTCGTCAGCGGACGTTGCGGTTTGGATGTTGGGGCTGTTTTGGAAGTAGTCGCGTAGCTGAACTTGGTTTTGCGAGAGCTTTTTTCCTACTGTAGCGAGGAGGCGTTTTGTGGAGGTGATTTTTGTGGAGAGCTGGCGGATTTCAGTGTTCAAGTCGGCGGTGTCGGTTTTGAGGGGGTAGCCGCGCAGGTCTTGTTTGAGGTCTCCAAACAGGTTGAGGGTACGCAGGAGGGTTTTGTCTACGTCGTGCAGGGCGCTTAGTTTGGCGGATAAGATGCGTAGGCAGGCTTCGAATTTTTCTTGCAGCTTGGCGTTTTGGGCTTTGTGTTTTGCGGTTTGAACGTTTAAGTTTAACGCGTCAAGGGCATCACTTGCCTGCTGCAAGCGGTTTATGGTGGGCTCCAAGATTGCCTTGAACAAATTCAGCAAAACCAGCTTATCAACAACACTAACCAAATCCGCCTTTGACTCAAAACAGTCACACGCTAAAGCATCGTCAGCAAAAGCAGGAAGCAACAAACGGTACTTTGGGGTTTCTTCAAGGTCCCAAAGGGCAACGTAGCTTTTTGCTTGGATTTCACAGAACTCAACGGGCAAATCACTGCGGACTTTTTTAAGCTCAGCCTCAAAAGCCTTGGCGATTTTAGGGTCTACCTCAGCAAGGAAAGTCTTCACGATTTTGGAGGTCTCTTTTAGCTCCTGTTTTTTGTGCAGCTGCTTTTGCAGTTCAACCTTGTTTTTCAGGTAATACCGCGCAAATAAGCTGCGAAGACCGCTCTTTTCAACGCGTTCAACAATTTTTGGGGACAGGGCATCTGACAAAGGTTTTTCGGCGGATAGGAAAATGAACGTGTTGAGTTCTTTGGCGTTAACTTTTTTCGTGGAGATTTTTAGGGCTTTTTGCAGTTCTGTGGTTAATCGTTTTTGGAGTTTTTGGTTTTCTATGTGCAGCGATTTTTGGATTAAGGCTGCGGCGTAGACTTTCATGGTTTTTCCTCCGGGTTTTGGGTTTGGCATTGTTCGATGTTTAGGATTTTGCCGTCTTGGATGTGGACGATGTAGTCGCATTGTTGGGCTATCCAGCGGTTGTGGGTGACAAGCACGAAGGTTTGGTTGTTTAGTTTGTTGATTCGGCGGAACAGAGCCATGACGTCGGCGCTTGTGGTGGAGTCCAAGTCCCCTGTGGGTTCGTCGCCCAAGACGAGGGCGGGTTGGTTGATTAGGGATCTTGCTACGGCGACGCGTTGTTGTTGTCCGCCAGAGAGTTCCGAGGGCAAATGGTACAGCCTATCGCCCATGCCAAGTTCGCGCAGCAGCATTTTTGCTTGTTCACGAGCCAAGCCTGAATTCATGCCCTTGAGCAACAGAGGGGTTTCCACGTTCTCCACAGCACTTAGAAACGGGAACAGGTTAAACAGCTGGAAAATAAAGCCGATGTTGTCGCGTCGAAAAGCAGTCATCTGTCCGTCAGAGAGGCTGTTAGTGTTCACGCCGTCAATTATGATTTCGCCTTCCGAGCTGCGGTCTAAGTGCCCAATCATGTTTAGCAACGTGGTTTTGCCGCATCCAGACGCGCCCATAATCGCCATCAAATCACCCTTCTTAACGATTAAGTCGACGCCGCGAAGAGCGTGCACCTCATTGGATTTTCCTTCATTGTAGCGTTTATGGAGCCCAGTTATCTGAAGAATGGGCGTGTCTGCGTTTTTGGTTTGGGTTTGAGCTTGTGGTTTTGCCATGTTTGTGCCTCCTTTTATCCTACGTATCTTAGGGATTCGGCGGGGGGGATTCTTGAGGCGAGCCAGCCTGGAACTGCGCCTGCGCCTAGGGCGATTAGGATGATTATGGAGAGGTAGATGCCGATGTCTTGCCAGGGGATTACGAGGGTTACGTTTTGCATGTTGGCAAAGCCTAGGCTGATGATTAAGCCGTTGACTATGCCTATGACTAAACCGATTATGCCTAGCACCACCAACTCCAACAGCACAGAGGTCATGACCTGCGCCTTGGGGAAGCCTATTGCCCGCATCATGCCGATTTCACGTTTTCGTTCAGAAACGTTGCGCACTGAAATGATGCTCATACCCACCGCGCCAATGATAAGCCCAAAGGTCACGTAGATTTGCAGGAACGAAATCAGCCGCGTGACCATTTCCATGGAGGTTTGAATCTTGGAGTACAAGACCGTGGCGCTTGCAACTACAAAGTTGTCTTCAGCTAACTCGCGGTATCCTTGGTCGTTAGTGTTAGTGTATTCCTCGACGGCTTGGGCGATGGATTCGATTTGCGGGTCGTCCATGGCGTAGCTGGTTTTTATGAGGAAATGGTCAAATTGCTCGTCGGTTCGGGCGGAGACGCCGCTTGTAGGGAAGAAGGCGGTTTGGTTTGCCCAGTACTCTGGCAGGTATATGGCCCCTAAGGCGGCGGTGATGTCGACTTTGCTCCAGTCTATTTGTCCACCTGAGAGGGGGAAGCCTCCTGCGCGTTGGTAGTCAAGCTTGCCTGCGATGGTGAATGCTTGGTACATGGGGACGCCCGTGCTGGATACGCCTGTTGGAAGCCAGATTTGCATGCCCAACGGCAACAGGTACGAGTCGGTGAAAACTATGGGGTTTTCGATAACCGTGCCGTTTTCGGCGCGCAAAACCGCCACGTCTTCTAGGTCGTCGCCTGCAAAGCCGCCAAGGGCGCTTGTGACATCAACGTTGCCCATATCGCTCTCGCCAGAGTAAAACGATAGGATGTCAAGTGTGACGTTGTATGCGGGCATTTTGTAGTTGGGGTCAAAGAACAACTCCCAAGACTGCTTGGACAAATCTAAAAGCTCGTCGTTGGTCATGTCGGAGCCTGTTTGTTCTCGTACGCCATCGGGGAAACCGCTAAGGTAGAAGTCGTATCGCCAGTTTTCATCGTCTGGGGAGGTGGCGTTTCCAAGTATCTGCTCGGGGCGCAGTTCGACGGCTTTTAGCGGAAGCATATCCGAAGTGGGGTTATACTGGGGCGACGCAGGGTCTACTAGCACGGTGAATTTGGTGTAGTCTGTGGCGCTGTAGTAGGTTCGCAGTCCAATGACGTCGGTTAGGGAGGAGTCCAGCTTGTATAGCTCGCTTGCGTAAGAGGTGCCGCTGATTAATGCTTCAGGCTTGTTTAGAGACACAAAGAAGTCCACGCCGCGCGAGTCTTCCTCGCTTTGAGTTACCGTGCCCAAGTTAGTTGGAATTAGCGTAGCCACCAACACGTTCAATGTTAGAATCACCGCGAAAATCGCAAACGTCAATGTAGAGCGCGACTTGTGAGAGGAAATCAACGCAGGCGATATCTGACCCACGCCTTTTAGACCCCGCACTTTAATGAGAACCCTGCGCAAGCCTTTCATGACAACGGGCAAGTTCAGCGCAACAAACAGCACTGAGCCAACGATGATTTCCATCACGCCTATCATGAGGATTTCTATGGATATGTCGATGATGTCGGTTATCCAGGTACCCATGGCGACGACAAAGAGCAGGGTGGGCATTAGCCAGAGGGCGAGGGCGGTTATGTTGAATGCTTTGGTGGCGCTTATGAACCGTGAGAGCACCAGTCCAATGCCTGTAAACAGCAAGCCTGAGCCGATTAGGATGTTTCTCCATTCGCCCAAAGTGTCCCAGCCTTCAACTGTCCAGATGACATTGGTGCTGCTTTCGAAAACACCGTTAAACAGCAAAACCACGCAGCCGCCCACAATCGCCAACGCACCCAAGGCTACTAGGTTTTGGCTGGTTTTCTCTTCAAAGCGTGTCTTGATTCCACGCAGGGCTTCAACGATGTTCACGCGCGAAGCTCGCATCGCAGGCAGCAGCCCAGTTACGATGCTTAAGAGTACGCCGACAATTACTGAGATTATTACAATTTCTTGGGAGATTACGGGTTGGACGCTAAACTCACCTGTGCGAAAAATACTAACCAAATAATACGCTACGCCCTGACCAAACGCTATGCCGCCAAATAAGCCTAAGACGCCGCCGATGACGCCTTGGAGTAGGTTTTCGATAAGCATGGAGCGGAAGATGCCTGTTCGGTTCTCTCCGACTGCTCTTAGGACACCTGTTTGGAATTCGCGGTCTTCAACGTTCATTAGTTGGACGTTGGTGATTAGCAAAACGCCAGTTATCATGATAAGAAGCCCCAGAGCAGTTAGCACGCTGGATAGCAGGGTCATGAAGAACGCGGCTACGTTGAAAAAGTTCAAGCGGGGCGCAGTTACGGCGTAGATGTCGTAGGATTCGCCTGTGAGGGGGTTGGTTTGCTGGGGGACTTGGTTTTTGAGGGCTTCAACTTGCTCTTTGAGGTAGTCCTCACTTATTTCGTAGGTGAAGTGGTTGGTTTTTAGCGAGATAAGGTACGTGCTGATTTGGTCGGTTTGGCGCAGGGGGTCTTGCAGGCTTACCCAGCCCTGAAGATGCGGCAGGGCAAAAACTATGTCCGAATATTGTGAGCCGATGCCGGGGCGGTTGGAATCAAAAATGCCCACAACGGTCAACTCGGCCTTTTCAACGCTGTAAACGGGGTAAACTGTGGGTGCCCCAGTGGTAGGGTCAATTATTGGAGCTCCTGTGGTGGGGTCAACCGCGACGGAGAGGGTGACGTTGGTGAATTCTGTATTTAATTTGAAGGGAACTGCGATGTTCTTTGTTAAACCCAGGTTCTCGGCTAGGGCGCTTGACATTAGGACGGTTGAGTTGCTGTTTAGCCGTGAAAGACTCAGTTCACCGTCGGATTGCCAGTCGTAAAAAACTCCGAAAACCTTAGGGAAATCAGCGGGGATGCCAACGGCTGTGACATCAGGGTCAAACTGCGAACCCACGCTCACAGGTATTTGCGACGATAACTCAGGCATTATGCCGACGGCGTCGGGAACCAGCGAGGCTATGGCTTCTTGTTCGGAAGCTGCTAGGTAGCCGCCTGTGGTGGAGTTGGTTACTTGGATGTCTACTTCGCCTTGGCTTTGCAGCAGGCTGCTGATAAATGAGCTCTCCAGCGTGTCAGTGGTAATCTGGATGCCCACAAGCAAAGTCACACCCAACGTAATCGCAAGTATTGCACTTAGATTCTTGGCTTTTCTTCTGGCTAAAGCACGTTTTGCAATCGTGAAACTGGATTTTGTTCCCATTTAGAAGTCACCTGATGGCAAATAGAGACCCAATTTAGGAGGTGAAATATGCTTGCTATAATGCAAGTCCGACAAAATAAGATTCTACCGCATATACTCGGGTCTTCGCAAAGGATATATCCGTAAAAACCGTAAGCGCAGGTATGCGCCGTTTAATATTGGAGGTCTCGGATAGGGAGCTTGCCAAGTTCGGGGTAGACCCAGCTACTTTTCAGAGGATAAAATCTTTGGAGCTGCAGCATTTTCTTAGGCAAGACAAAACAGAATTTGCGGCAATCTGGAAAGTCGAATTCAAAGACCCCACAACACAAGTAAGCGCGATGCTAGAAAACCAGTTCTTAACAGAAGCCCAAGTTCTAGAACAAGAAAAAAACGGAGCCTACACCGTCTTCCTGCGCGGAGGCCCCATCTTATCCTCTGTTCTCGAATCCATAGACATAACAAACGGGTACTTGTTTCCGCCGTTGGAAGTTAGAGACGGCAAAGTCAAAATCTCCTTTTTAGGCAACGAAAAACAGGTCGCAAAATTCTTAGAAGGCATAAACAACTGGGGAATCCGCTACAAGGTTATTCTTTTGGCGCATGCAGATTTCTCTCCGAACTCGCCGCTTAGCAAGTTAACAGAAAAACAACGAGAAATTCTCATAGCCGCCTACGAATCGGGATACTATGATGTGCCCAGAAAAATTAACTCAGAAAAGTTGGCGGAAAAGCTTTGCATTACAAACTCCACGCTGGTAGAGCATCTAAGAAAAGCAGAGCACCGCCTACTAACCCACATACTGGCCAGATAACCAGCAAAACAAAAGTGCAGGAAAAGAAGAGACGGCGGGCCACAAAGATTCGACACCTAGACTCCATCAAGCACCTCCAGCCCTACGCTCTTACCCGCAATCCTTTGTGCGCTAAACGTCCAAACTTAGGTTGCTCTCTCCCGAGCCTAGCCAGATTCGCCTGTCAAACCCTGAAAACAGTTTCCCTACGGAAACCGCTCAGAGACCGCCAGCCTCAAAGGACGGATAGTCACCGTTTCGGAAACGAGGGACAAGACGGCCTTTTGCGCCTCAGTCTTCGCTGTCAGCCCGTCATATAGAGGGTTTACGGTACAGGGGACCCCTACCCCCTCGCCTAAGACCCGCCGCCAAACATAACCACTTGCGCCTCAGTATAAAAGTTTAGTTACGTCGCCAAGATTAAGTGGCAAATTTAGTGGGTGGAGTTTTGGGTGTGCGTAGTGTAGTTTAGGTGCTCACCAATTACCGTGGTTTATGAGGTAGAATGTTGGTGGCACAAAGATTTGTTGTTGAAAAACCTTTAACGTATGCTAAAGGGTTAGACGCGCTAACGCTGTGGTGGTCAATGGTTTGTTAAGCTGCTAAAAAAAGGAAAGTTGAAGCGGAGTATTTGGGATTTCCAGCGTATGGTTGGGACATCGTTGCCGTTATTTACAAGGACACGCCGCAGTAGCCCAACGTTTTCTTGTTCGGCAAGTTTTTGGGCAATCCAGTCTTCAGTAACGGTGGTATCTGATAGCTTTTGGTATTCTTCAAATACGGTGTGTGTGGTTGCCACGCCGTGTTCTTGGGCGTTATTGAATGCGTCTACAACGAGTTGGTCTTGTTTTGCAAGCTTGCTTAAAAGCATGTGAAGACGATTCCGCTCTTGTCGAGAAAGCAAGATAAAGTAGATGATAACAGCCACAAGAAGTACAATGCTAGCCGCAGACAAAGTAAGACCGTTTTGGCTAATGGCTAAGGAAACAACTGTCCAGGTCTGTATGGGCGACCAATAATTTTTGACGGCAAGAGCTACAGGCAACAGTTTAGCTTCAGCTTTAGGAACATCAGCAGGAGATGAAGGATAAGCAATTATGCTCATTTTAACGTGCATTGTTTGAGTTGTCTCGTTTACGTTAAAGGTAGCCGTTTGGTACCAGTAAAGAACCGCTTGAGTTTGGTTTGTAGCGGAATACTGGAAAGCAAAGAACCGCGCAACCAAAGGCGGGTTATCCTGAATAGAAACATCGCGCAGGTCAAGCTGGACCACTTTGGGTTTCATACCCTGACTAAGAGGATAATTCACCAAACAAGTCTCCCATCTGTGAAGAGGAATCATAGATGTTGCTAATTCAACAGCTACCCAAATCGTTTGACCTGAACCATTCGTTGGACGATAGGCATAAACTAAAGAGGCATCTTGCCCAGAGAGTTCCTGAAACGCAGTATCGCGGTACACAAAACTCAGTGCATAACCGTCGATTTGAGGAAGAATTTCGGTGTTCCCTTGCTCACCCGAAGGCGTTTGAACCATAACCTCGGCAGGACCTTGTGTCAACGCAAATACAGGAGCCTGAATGGATAAAAGCGCTACCACAATCAAAGCTATACTGAAGATTTTCACAAAGTCTGCCTTTCGCAGGTTAAGCTTTGGATAAGAGTAAAGTTTTCCGCAATCAGCGCAGTAAGGACTGGCAGATTTAGGCAAAGAATCATTACAGGAGGGGCACGTTGGAATTGGAGGCGGTTTTTTAAAGAGTTTCTCGGTGATAACAAAAAGCAGCAAGGTACCAACAAACATTAGCACAGTAGCACCAAAAGTATGGAAAACTTCGAGGGCTAAAGCGTCACCGTAGTAGTAGCCGATTCCAACTATAGTGGTTATGCGCAAAATGTTTAGGAGAATGATTAAAGGTATGCCTATGATTAGGATGCTGAATTTGTTACGGAATTTTCCGCGTGTGATGTAAGCAATGAAAAGTGAGAATATGACGAAACCGATTAAACTGTAGATGCCTGAACAGGCTACGTCTACACTAAAGGTCATTATGCTGTTGTCAGGTCGGGTAAGGGTAATCATGGGGCTACCGTAGGAATCGGAAAGTACAGAAGCCATTCCAAACAGGTTAGCGATTGAATTTGCTGCGGTAGCACTGATATTTGACAGGGCAGAACCAACGCCGTACAAGAATTCGGACGGGGGAGGCGTTAGGAAAATCAGGAAGACTATTGGAAAGAGTAGCTGTTTTAGAACTTGCATGTCAAACAAAACAAGGGTAAGCCCTGCTACGAACACAGGAAGCGTGACCATGTGATATTCTAGGGGCGTGAAAGTGTATGAGCCATACCAGTAAGTCATGATAGCGGTTGCGCAGAGAAGTATTCCCGCTAAAAGACCGAAGTGTTGCTGGAAAAAGTTGCCTTGTGGCTGATTGACGCGAAGAGCAGCACTCACCATTTTTCTTTTCCGGTACAAGAAGTAAGAGAACAGAAAAGGTATTGCAAGTATGTGAAAAGACGCGTCATCTTGCAGGGCGTTATTCAAAATTATAATCAGGTCTTGGGCGTACAAAGCAATAATACTTATTGAGATAGTAGCTAACTTTAGCGCGATTGTTAACCTATGCTGATTCGCCGCAAAAAACGAATGTGAAGAGGACGATGAAGAGGTATTATGCATTTTTCTACACGCCAAGTTAAGTTATCTTCTCGCGATGAACAATTTAAATCTAGATGTATGTATCATCTACTAGTATGGAAAAGCTATATTTGCAGAAGTAACAGAGCAGACAGGGCAGCATACGGGGAAGGAAAACAAATTATATGCCAAGTTGGGTATCACTGCTGCAAAGTTTCTCTAAAGCAGCTTTCTCTGTCTCTAATTCGGTCATTACAAGTTGAACGTCACGACAGTGAAGCTGAAAAGAGCTATACTGACTAAGGAAATCCTTGCCCTTGGCAGTTAGCTGATACAGGGAACGGTCACGTTTAACAAAATTAAGCTTCAAAGCAGTTTTAAGATATTTCTCCAAAAGCTTGAAACTTAGATTCGCCGCATGCATAATCCGTGTTTTCGGTGACCCTGACCCTGCAGCCTCCAAAATCGCAGCTATAAGACGCAGTTTATCACGGTTTTTCCTTACCATAACGCATTCACACTCTAAAACAGAAAAAGAAGGAAACAAAAGCAAATAGGCTAAGCAGATGCCTATTCAATCAGGGTTTTTAATCCATCGGTGAGGCTAACGTTTGCACTAAAACCTAGTTCTTTAAGAGTTTTGGTTTTGTCGCCGTAACTGTGTTTTATGTCACCGACCCGAGCTGGACTGTAGGTAATTTTGGATTTACTTTTTGTGACGGATAAAATGTTTGCTGCCAAGGCGTTAACACTTGTTGGAGTGCCCGTGCAAACGTTGAAAACATCCGTCTTTACTTGGGTGTTTTCTAAAGCTAAAACCAGAGCACTTACAATATCATCTACATGGATGAAGTCTCTTGTTTGTTCCCCGTCGCCTTCTACAGTTAGGTTTTCGCCTTTCAAGGCGCGGTTGAGGAATTTTGTGATAACCCCGCTGTAGGGGCTGTTCTCGTTTTTAGGTCCATAAACGTTGAAGAAACGAAGCGCTACGGTTTTAAGGTCATAGCAGTTGGAAAAGGCACTACAGTAGGCTTCTCCTGCGGCTTTAGAAGCAGCATAAGGAGATAACGGCTTTAGAGCAGTATCTTCTGTAACTGGCAGGCTTTTAACGTCGCCGTAAACTGCGGTGGAGGAAGCAAACACAACTTTTTTGACTTTGGACTGGACGGCTTCATGCAGCACATTGAATGTGCCAGTGACATTTACGTCATGGTTTGAAGTGGGGTCTACAACAGAAGTCTTAACATCAATTAACGCTGCAAGATGCATTATTGCATTGACTTCACATAAAGCGGTATGTAACGCTTTTTTGTCACAGATGTCGCCCTGAATGAAACTGAAAAGAGGGCTGTCTTGAGCGTAGTTTAGGTTTTCCAGCTTTCCAGAAGACAAGTTATCAAAAACAGTAACAAAATAGCCACTATTTAGAAGGCGTTTGACTAGATTTGAGCCGATGAAACCAGCACCGCCAGTCACAAGAACTTTATACATATTTCAATTCACCCAGATAATAATAGTTTAACGATACATAAAGTATATGCAACTTGGAATTCAACCAAGAAACTTGAGTTTAAAAAAAAAGAAAATTTTGTAGAGTTACTTCGCAGGGCGCTTAACTACCTTAAACACGGCAAAAGCTGCAATGCAAGCAAATAGCGCAACCAGAGCACCAAAAGTGTATTCTGGAACAACTACAGGCGGAGCAGGCGGTACTGTTGGAGCGGGCGGAGATGTTGGAGTAGGTGTTGGAGTAGGTGTAGGTGTAGCAGTTGGAGTAGGTGTAGGTGTAGCGGTCGGAGTAGGTGTTGGAGTAGGTGTAGCAGTTGGAGTAGGTGTAGGTGTAGCGGTCGGAGTAGGTGTTGGAGTAGGTGTAGCAGTTGGAGTAGGTGTTGGAGTAGGTGTTGGAGTAGGTGTAGCAGTTGGAGTAGGTGTAGCAGTTGGAGTAGGTGTTGGAGTAGGTGTAGCAGTTGGAGTAGGTGTGGGTCCGTCGCCAACTCCTATGGGTGTTCCAGTCAAGTCAGATGCTTTGATCATGGCCACTACGGTGTTAGGTGGAGTAAAGGTTGTGTCAACAGCTTTCCAGACGGTTCCGTCCCAGTAGGACATGATGCTGGCGCTGGTGAAGGCAGAATTTGTGATGTAGATGGTAACGTTAACGTCTGATCCAATGCTGGTTTGGTCCAAAGAGACTACTTGTACGTCGTAGAAGGCAAAGTTTACGAAGCCAAAAGCGGTATCTTCTGTTCCTGGAGGTAGTTCAGGTCCGAAGTTTATTGTAGTGATGTTAATTGGTTCACTGTCTAAGGTTGCGGGTCCGTTGATTTCAACGGTTATGTTTGTATTAGCGTGGTTAACAACCACAGCACCGTTCGTGGTAGTTACTACGTCGCTTTGGCTTATGCCACCTGAAAATTGTGCTTCTATTGGTGTTGGCTGTGTAGCTACAAAAGCTATTGCAGCGATTATGACTATGGTAGCTACGGTAATAGCAATTATCGTTGAGTGACTGCGAAGTGACTTTTGAAAACTAGTACCGTTTGAGTTTGTATGTGCAAAGTGCATCGAATAATCTGTCTCCTTTCTTTAGACGATATTCTCTGCGCTACCTATTTAAGTATATATGTTCAACAACTGCGTTGTTCTACGTATCAACAGGTCCAAAACAGGCACTGGCTTAGCTAAAACCAACGCCAACGCTGAAATATAAGCCAAGCAGATAATTTCTTAGAAAAGGAAGTCTATAAACGTGATTCCGATAAACATCCCGACAATTGGGGAAGAAGAAATAGACGCAGTCACCAAAGTCTTAAGAAGCGGCATACTCACCAGCAGTTTAGGCGCAGGTCCAAACGTGACCGAATTCGAAAAAGCCTACGCCAAATTCGCGGGTGTAAAACATGCAATTGCAGTAAATTCAGGAACCGCAGCTTTGCATGCAGCTTTGGCGGCAGCTGGCATAAACCGCGGTGACGAAGTGATTTTGCCAAGTTTTACGTTTGTAGCCACTGCAGAGGCAGTTGTTCTGGCGGGGGGTAAACCCGTATTTGCAGATATTGACCCTAAAACATATTCTATCTCGTTAGAAACCGCAAAAAAGGTCTTTACAGACAGGTGCAAGGCGATTGTTCCTGTTGACTTGTATGGGTTACCTGTGGATGTTGCGCCAATCAAAGAGTTTGCGGTTGATCATGATTTGGCGGTTGTTGAAGATTGTGCACAATCTCATGGAGCAGAATATAAGGGTAAGCCTGCGGGGGCTTTTGCGGATGCAGCTTGCTGGAGCTTGTATGCAGCAAAAAACATTGGCACGGGGGAAGGAGGCGTAGTAACAACAGATGATGATGACATAGCGGAGTTAGTGCGAATGGTTCGAACCCACGGAGAAAAAACAAAGTATTCTTCGCTTATGTTGGGTACAAACTACCGCATGACCGAAATTGAAGCGGCTATTGGCAGAGTGCAACTCAAAAGGCTGCCAGAGTTTCTTGAAAAACGAAGCCGAAATGCCCACAAACTCAATAACCTGCTATGCAACAACGACAGACTGGTTTTACCCGTTGAATCAGAAAAACAAAAACCCAGCTGGTACCTGTACACCGTCAGAATCAACGACGCAACAGAAACACAAAGAAACCAGATAATAACGGAGATGCACAGCAAAGACATCGGAGCAGAAGCATATTACCCCATACCCGTCCATCAAATGCCGTATTACCAAAAAGAGTTTGGCGCAGGCGAGTTGCCTGAAACCATGAAAGCAGCCAAACAAGTGATTTCGTTACCTATCCAACCACGAATAAGCGAGGAACAGATAGAATTCATTGCAACCGCGTTTCTAAATGAACTGCAAAAGCTGTTCTGATAAAACCAAAGCAGCAAACGACAGCGCAGAAATCAACGACAAAGAGGGTAAAAAAGGCAGTTGAAGGTGTTGCTTTGCGAAGACGGCGTGTAAATGGGTTGTTTTTCAGAGTAAAAGGGGTTTAGTGCAGCAAGGAAGCTGCGAATTCTTGGAAGATGGTTTTGAATATTTTGAAGCCGTCTCTGAAGGTTCTTAGATTGGAGGTTCCGTTTTTTCGTTCGTATTCGACGCTTGGGACTTCTTTGACGACTAAGCCGCTGGTTAAGGATTTGATGAAGAGTTCTGTTTCGATTTCAAAGTTATCAGACTCTAACACGGGAGCTAATGTTTCAACGGCGCGTTTGTTGAATGCAGCATAGCCGTAGCATAAATCGGTGTAGTTAGCTTGGGGCCAAAACATGTTCACTACGGAGGTCATGAGGGTGTTTCCGAATCTTCGCAGTGCGCTCATGTCGTGGGTGTATGCGTCTTTGAGAAAACGAGACCCTTTTGCAACGTCGGCGCCAGAAGCTAAAGCCTCAATGAAGACAGGGATTTCTTTTGGGTCCATAGAGCCGTCGGCGTCCATCAAAACCAGAGCGTCAACATCCAAGTAGCCATTGCTTAAGACCTGGCGAACTGCAGAACCTTTTCCTTTACCTATCTGCAGCACAACTTTAGCACCATTTTTAGATGCAACCTTTGAAGTATCATCGTGTGATTTACCATCAATAACTAAAACGTTCCCATAACCAAGACTCTTAAGCTCAGAAAGAACCTCTCCAATGTTCTTCTCCTCGTTAAGAGTTGGAATCACAACGCCAACAGTAACGGGTTCCTTGACAGAGTCAGAGAACAAATTGCTTTTATGCATACTTGCCATCATTTTAGCATCCACATAATCGGATACTTCACGACACCATATAAGGCAAGTTTCGGCTGAAAAAATACATCTGGAAACGAAATATAACGGCTAAAGAAAGCCTCTGGACAGACCCTTGACGTAACTTCAGGGACAGTAGATATGTAGCTAAAAAAGCAGCTTAACTATCCAAGGCCTATAGCTGCAAACTGTAGGCTTTTACTGTATTCTACGGGGTCATAGATACGTCGTCCGTCAATGAGCACAGGCTGTTTGAGGTACTTCACAAAGTTAGCGGGCGTGAGTTTTTTGAATTCATCCCATTCAGTCACGAGAATAGCTGCATCGGCATTTCTTAGGCAATCAATAGCGGTGTCTGTGTACTCAATTTTATCTTGGAATATTTTTTTGGCAACAGACATTGCAACGGGGTCATAGGCAACCACAGTAGCGCCTTCAATCAGTAGCTGGTTTATTATAGGCACCACACGGGCTTCTCGCATATCATCTGTGTTTGGCTTGAAAGCTAAACCTAAAATCGCTATCCTCTTGCCTTTGAGGGTGCCAAGTTTGTTTTGGCATAATTGAACGGCGTGAAGCGGCTGAGTTTTATTTACGTTTTCAATTGACTCTAAAAATTCAGGGGTGTAGCCCAAAGCTTTTGAAGAGGCAATCAAAGCTTTCACGTCTTTTGGAAAACATGAACCACCATAACCTAAACCAGCAGCCAAAAAGAAGGGACCAATCCTTTTATCTAAGCCCATAGCATGAGCCACAACTTTTACGTCTGAACCAGGAACTTTTTCGCAGATATTGGCGATAGTGTTGATGAAGCTTATCTTGGCTGCGAGCATCGAGTTGCTAGCATACTTGATTAATTCTGCTGTGGATAAGGTTGTTCGGATGAGGGGAGGCAGATTTTCTGCGTAGAAATCTGTGTACAGCTTTTCGAGGATGTCGCCTGCCTTTTTGTCACATGAGCCGATGACTACGCGGTCGGCGTCAAAGGAGTCCTTGAAAGCTGAGCCTTGGCGTAAAAACTCAGGATTCATGCATAAACCAAACTCTGCGCCACATTCTTTTTGGGACGCTTGCTCTAAAATAGGCTTTACAACATCTTGAGTGGTTCCAGGTATAACCGTGCTCTTTACCACTACAGTATGATAGCCCTGTTTTTGTTTTAACGCGTTACCTATTTCTTGTGAAACAGCTTTTACATATTGAAGGTCGATGCTGCCATCGGGTTTACTTGGGGTTCCTACGGCGATATAGGTGATATCAGTTTCCAACACAGCCTTCAGGGTCTGATTAGTTAAACAATGTAAACTACCGTTTTCAATAACGGCTGTAAGCAATTCAGATAAACCAGGTTCATGAAAAGGCGGGATGCCTTCATTTATCTTGTTAATCTTTTCAGAAACAACATCTGAAGCAATAACATCATAACCTTTACTTGCAAAACCAACAGCGGTACATAAACCAACATAGCCAACGCCAATTACAGATATTCTTGGTTTATTCATCATAAGATCCTCTAATAGAGATATAATTTAGCTCTAGCAGTCACATTAGATATATACTTGTTTACCCGTTTACCAAAGAAGAGGCACATGGAGACGATAAAGGAATGGTTCGCAAAGTAATAATTACTGCAGCAGGTTTGGGTACACGTTTATTCCCAGCAACTAAAGAGCAACCCAAAGAAATGCTGCCGATTTTTTCTCAAACTTTGGAAGGCGATTTGTCGGTGAAGCCACTTGTCCAAGTAGTGTTTGAACAGTTGTATGAAGCGGAGATTAAGGAGTTCTGTTTTGTAGTTGGGAGAGGAAAACGAAGTATTGAGGATCATTTTACTCCAGATGACAACTGTGTTAGAAGTTTAGAGGGAACAGGGAAGTGTACCCAAGCAAACGACTTAGAGAGTTTTTATGAAAAACTTAGAACCGCGAAAGTGATGTGGGTTAATCAGCCAGAGACCAAAGGGTTTGGAGACGCAATTTTAATGGCGCAACCGTTTGTTCAAAACGAACCTTGTTTAGTGCACGCTGGAGACGGCTACATCATATCGGAAAAGATGGATCACCTTACGAAACTAATCAGCACATATGAAAGATTCAACGCAGATGCCGCATTTTTGGTCTTAGAAATTGATAACCCCAAACAGTACGGCATTGTTGAAGGCGAAGAGATTGAATCGGGAATCATCAAGGTTGACAAAGTGGTGGAGAAACCCAGCGAGCCGAAAACAAATCTTGCAATAATGGCTATGTACGTTTTTCATCCAGTCATCTTTAAGGCACTTGAGGTAACCAAACCTGGAAAAAACAAAGAGATACAGATAACAGACGCCATTCAAAAACTCATTGACTGGGGATTAAATGTTTATGCAGTTAAGCTTGACAAAAGGTACACGCGTTTGGACATTGGCAGCCCAGAAATATACCGGGAAGCATTAACGTTATCGTACCAAAGATTTGGCCCTAAAACAGAAGAAAAGGAACAGTAAAGGAAAATTAGCAATTTTACACGGTAGTAACAAGGTAACAACCGCAAAGCGGCGCCGCGTAAAGATACAGCAGATATCAAAAGAGCAGCAATTGAAGAAGGACTCTGGATTATATGCTAAAAAGGCTTGTATCTGAATTCAAGGTTGGAAGTGAAGCATGGACTTAATTTCGAAAATAGTTGACAAGAAACTATGCGTAGGCTGTGGAACATGTGTTGGCAGTTGCCCTACGTTAAGCTTAGAAATTAAGGAAACAGAATACGGGTCATATTCACCTATCTTCAAGGGGGAAGGATGCAGTGACTGTGGTGTTTGTCTTGCGGTTTGTCCAGCAAAAAACATGCCCTTCAACTCAGAAGCCAAAGCAGCAGATAATACCCCTATTGGAGTCGTGAGGGCAGGATACATTGGGTGCTCAGGAGATCAAGAAATTCTAAAGAAGGGAAGCTCTGGCGGTTTAACATCATCAATATTAACGTATGCTCTTGAGAGCAAATTGATTGACGGCGCAATTGTAGTTACAATGGATAAAGAGGAACCATGGAGAACAAAAGTTGTCATCGCTAAAACAAAAGAGGAAATACTACAAGCAGCGGGTTCAAAATACGCCGTTGTTCCAGTAAATTCAGTTTTTGCGGCAATACGCAAATCAAAAGGCAAATTTGCGCTCGTGGGCTTGCCCTGTCATATTCGCGGGCTTGAGTTAGTGAAACAACGAGGTATGCGAAGTATTTCAGACAAAATTGTTTTCACGGTGGGTCTTTACTGCGGCTTGAACCTTCGAACAACTGCGACCACTTTTCTTACAAAAAAATTAGGCATAACTAATAAAGAAACAATTCAAAAACTAGAGTACCGACGAGGCTTTCCTGGAGCGCTTTACATCAAATCACAAAGCGGCGAGGTTTCGTTACCGAAAAAGGATTATAGGCTCATTAACCTTCTTTTCCAAAACGAAGCTTGCTCTTATTGTGATGACCTAACAAACCAGAAGGCGGATATTTCAATTGGAGACCTTTTTGATGCGGAGTCCAAGGGTCCTGTGGGGATGCTGTTAACAAGAAGCAAAACGGGAGAAAGTATTGCCGAAGAGGCATGCTTAGCAGGATACTTGAAACTGAAAAAGACGAATGTGAACAGGCTCATTAGGTCGCAAAAACAAGGGCTTATCCACAAGAAAAAAGGAGCACCGGTTAGGGAGTACCTGCGGACGTTAAATGTAGACAAGTCAGACCCTAACTATGTAGTACGACCAAAGTCTGTTCCTACTGCGGGGCAAAAAATGTATGAAACTCTTCAGCGCAGCATTCTTTTTGGAAAAATCAATAAACAGTTAGTAAGGATAGCAGAACACTTACCTTTAACGGTCACATCAGTCTTATATAGACACATATTAACGGTGCTTTTTGTATTAGGCAAGTTTTGTTACGAATAAAAGAGCAACAGCAAATCATGACGGTTTTACTTTGACGGTTAAATCCAAGTTTTGCAAGCTGCACAGTTCATAAAACCTAGCAGACAGCGTTTGTGGGTCTTCCGTGTTTTTAGACATAGTATGTTCGTTGAAATCGTAGTGGTCATCGAGCTGCCGTTTAACCCAAACTTCAGGTGAAATAGCAGGCGACAAGTAAGAACCAAAAGATTCAGTTATATATGCAGCTTCAAAACCTACAGGATTATACGGAAAAGCGTACTTGTTTTGATTCAAACCCAAGTTGAACACAGATTTCTCCAAGTACTGAAGTGATTCTGCAATTTTTTTCTTGAAGCCTGAATCACCCCATAAGCTCAAGTTGGGCTCCAGCAGATATAAGGTAGCCAACCCAGATAACGTAAACGCGAGGTAACCTTGGCCAACAGTGTATTCATCTCTTGTTAAAGCGTTACGCATACGTAATTTTGCAAAGCTCAAAAAATTTTGTGTAAGATGCCTTTCGCTTATGAGCATACCAATAAATTCGCTGTTAAACTTCAAAATGTAGGGCAGTTGTGCTAAGAATTTTGTGTTATGGTCTCTAAGTTCGGCACGATTTGTTAGAGCGGCTACTTTGTACGACATTATGAAGAACCATAATTGCTGGTTTAGAGTTGAATGCACTTGGAGCTTTTCGCCGTCTACAGCTAAAATATGCCAAAGGGATAAAGGTTCATTGAAGGGATGTTTAATGAGAACATCGTGAGCTACATCCAAATATCTTGAGTCACGTAAGATTTTGTAAGCTTCGATTAACGCTTCCAGAGTCCAAGCTTGCCCAATTAGTCCATTGCAACTTATGATCTTATTTTCAGATTCAGCACAATAAAAAGAAAAGCTGTTGGGTCTAGCATCGACGCTGGTAAGATAGGAACAAGCCCTTTCAGCAGCTTCCTTGTAAAGAGAATCATGAGTTAATTCGAAAGCTTTCAAAAAAAGAAGGCTCCAATGAGAAGTAAGACGCACGGGGGTTGCTGAATTGTTCCAAGGTCCATTATGACCAGATGGAAAAGTGCCATCTTTTTTCTGCAGGGTTAAAGCTTTTTGTGCGCTCATCAGGATGAGTTCGCGAAGGGTAATTGTTGTTTCTTTGATAGCTGCCATTGTAGATTACCTGAAAATTAATTTTATGGAGTCTAAAATACAGAGGTAGAATAAATTATGGATAACTGCTGAATTTGCGAAGAGCATAATTAATGCGAGTTTCGGTCATAAAAGGATAAAGCTTGACAAATGCATCCCGCCCAAACAGACTTAAAACAAACTGTACAAAACAGCTCATATTACGGGGGTTAGCAAGTGATGCATGAAACAAATACTTCCTGCATAACTGGATATTCCCGTTGAAACAAAAAGCAACACCAAGAGGCAAATAGTATTTTGATTTCACAACACTTGCAGGAATAAACTGGCTGTATTTCAGGAAGAAGTGAAAGAGCCCATTGGCAGTCTTGGTACGATTCGTTGTTATACTGTTCCGAGTTATATAGTAGTTAATAAGAATTTCAGGTACAAAATCAAATTCATAACGTTTCGCAATTCGCAACCATAAATCCCAATCCTGACTAGAGGGCAAAACTTCATCAAAACCATTTATCTCAACCAAAACGTGCTTTTTTACCATGACAGTTGAGGTGGTTCCTACATAGTTGTATTCTAATAGTTTGTGAAAAATTTTACCATTATATTTTGGTAAACTTTTGACCCTGCGATTGTCATAAGTTACCATTTCAAAACCAGTATAAACGGCGCCTAGAGAATCATTACCTTGTTTGAATACGGCTAATTGCTTTTCAAGTTTGGTCGGCAACCATTCGTCATCGTCGTCTAAAAAGGCAATGAATGTTCCTTTTGAGTGACTGATTCCAGTATTTCGAGAAAAATTAGCGCCTCTTTTGGTTTTATTTCTAAAATAAGTTACACACGGGTCATCATACTGGCGAACAACCTGCTCGGTGTTGTCAGTTGAACCGTCATCTACAACTAGTATCTCAAAGTCAGTGAAAGTTTGAGCAAAAACACTATCTAGTGCACGCCTAAGAAGATTAGCTCGATTACAAGTTGGAATAACTACGCTAACAACAACCAAATAAAATCCGCCTTAAGAATTCTTTCTCCAAGTGTATCTGTAATAACGCAACAAGTTTTGAGTGATGGGCTACGTCTGTCACGGGGTATCTATTATCAGAAAGGTCATAATTGAAGTTTTAGTTCGGGAATCAGTAATTTCATGGTGAATCACAATAGGTTTACCTACAACTTTTGCTAATATGCAGGCCAAGGCACTGGACAGCGTGCAGCCAACCTGATTGTGAGTATGTGGACAACTATTTGCTTGTTCACAAATTTCGCTGAGAACGTTTCCAGCAAGTGTAACTACCACTTTGTCGTCTTCAGAGCTGATTTCAATATTCTGAGCCAAGGCTAAATCGTCAATTAAGGTCTTGGGAAGCGTTTGCTTTAGTGACACAAGGTCAATTTTGGTAAAAGACATCGCCACGGCTTTTTCAAGCAATTGAGACAAACCCCTTCCGGGGGGAGTAAGAAATAGACCATCTTTGTGTTGAGAATAGAGTTGCCCGTTACCTTCATCCACCATGGCAGGTATGGAGGTCTGAGGCTTTTTGGGAAGGAAAATTAAACTTGATTCTATGTTCTTGAGGTTTTTGGGGGGTATGTATAAGCCTTTTTCAGAGGAATTAAATTCGAGTAGAATACGCTCAAGGTTATCAAATTGGGAGGTTACTATTGCATCTACAAAGGTCAAGGGTACAGTTCGAGAAGGGGAAATGTAAAAGAGGATAACACCCCAAAAGATTACAGCGGTACCAAAGATAGCTAAATAAGATGAGGCATCAAAAGAAGAAATAAGCAGTAAAACTATGCCAACTACAACTAGGACAATTTCTGCAATTTGAGGCAAGCGGACATTTTTTAGCGAGGGCATGTTTGGAGTTAACCTCTCTTTTACTGTTCAATAGCAATTGCACATTTATTATTTAGGCTGCTTGAGTTCAGTTTTCAACTCAGTTATTAGTCAGTGGCTGTTTTGGAGTTTTTCACCGTTTGATATTCACGGATAATGCTTACTGTAGCGAAACTTAGAGTGAAAACGACCAAAACTGTGGTTAACGGGACTAAGGTTATCGCCCAAGGGGTATAATTAAGCAACAAGCCGACCATAGAATCAAACAATAGGCTAGAGCCAAGGCTCAATACGAAGCGGGCAAAAACATTGAGAGGCGCATTGGTTGAAGGCTTAGCAGTAACTGGCGGAAATAACAAGCGTATCAGAGCATACCCAGGCAGGAAAGCCAAAAAAACTCCACCGAAAAGAATACGCAGAAACTGCAGCACCACGAAATCACCTGGAACTAAAAGCACAAAGACCACAGTTAAAACAGTGAACGCTACAATTATCCAGTACCAAGCCGCTTTTTCTGAAAAAAGAAACTCAGAAAATGTGCTGCCAGCATCGTTGAAACTCTTGGTTGTCATTTGAAGTCACCGGGATTATGTTTTATACACCAATTAGAGAAATAACGCGCAAGGTAAACGTTGCAAAAAACAAAAACGCCAAAAAGAAAGACCCAAGTTTAAGCTTTCTTTTATCCACCTCAAAGTTTGTAGACCCATACCGAGAAGAAGAAAACTCTGTTAAGACGAGCAAAACAATCGTACCTACCGCTATTAAAAATGTAACATCTTCAAAGGTTAATGGTGGAATTTGCACAGTTTTTCCTCTTCAATGGATATCAAGCAGACGCCGAGTTTAATAGTTTTATGGAATATTTCGTTATTAAAAATTTGAGCATGAGAAAATCAAAAAAGGAAGGTTGATTGGAAGGGTTTAGCGTTCTATCAAGACTAACCCTTCATGGGGATTTATCACTAAAGAGGTTGAAGCTGCAGTTCCGTCCATGAGGTCATAATTCTGGTCTGCGGTGTATGTGAGGGGAACGTTGGATGGATTAACGAGGACTAAGCCATTAGAGAAGTCACGAGCGAAAAGTGATATGGACTCAACTTGATAGTAATCACCACATGGCACACCAATGTTCAACTCTTTAATCTGACGGACAAATGAAAGCACCTGAGGGTCTTCGATCATTGTACTTGGGGAACCGCCAAAACCAATGAAATTCTGGCCTGAATTTTCTATTCCAAGTAGCAGTGAACAAAAGCCAAACATTGCCAAATCGTACTTTGTTTCAGCGTAGGGGATAGGCGGGCATTCAACTGGTACGAGCGTTACATAATGGTTTGCAGGGTTTCGTGATAGAAAACTGTCTTGAATCCATTGTACCATGTTAATTGATTGTTGCCATTGATCAACAGAATAGTATTTCGTAGTGTATGAATGATAAAATGGACCTTCACTCATGATTCCAGTCAAACCAGGAGTATTCGATAATATGTACTGATAGTTAATGCCAGTTGGCGTACTCATTTCGAAGCAGAAGCCAGTGAAAATTCCATTAACCACAACTGTTTTGTCGACCCCGACGGCAGCAATTATTGCATTCAACGTATCAACACAACCGTCAAGTATTTGCTGGGTTGTAAATGGTGAACCAGTAGCGGGATTGATAGGCGTTGAATTTGACCCACGCACCCAATCTTCATAGCTGTAGAGCAGGCTGTTATCAACAAAGACACCTGCAAAAGACGGATGCTGTTCAAGCCAATCTGCGACGTTACGACCAACCCATTGTTGATAAGAAGAATTGGTAATGTCAACCAAGTAGTCGGTAGCAGGATCGGATTCAGCTACATAATTGCCCTGCAGGTCTTTAAGCAACCAACCTTGACTTTCAGCGTAACTCCATTCTTCGACCCAGTAGCTATAAATCGAAATCATATTACGGTAAATCAGGAATTCGTAGTCAGGGTTAATTGAAAGGACTTGTTGCATCTTTTCATCATATTCGTTACTAGGATCAAGCACTCGCCATGATTGGCTCATATTGAAGTTGTTGGCGATGGTCTCTGCATCATATTCATTGAAGTTCCAAGATAATTCATAGGTCCCAACCTCAAGGGATGAGTGGACAACCGTGCCAGAAGATGGAAGAGAAGCAACCGCAGGCTCCGCATTACTCACTACAGACAGCGGAAGTAAAAGGGATACTGATAACAGCATAACGGCGAAACAGATACTAAATCGTTGTTTTAGACAGCGATACATGAATTAATCGTTAATGTTACGATTTAATATATATTTTTGTCGTCTTGAACTACACAAATACAAAAACAAAAAGCTTGCCCGGAGAAACCTAGTTAGCAACAATAAGTTTAGAATTCGCGAAGATAAAGGCAAACCAGAGAAAAATGTTACTTTGAGACGGGAGTGTTTAACAGCACATAAGATTCTCCATTATTATAGATCACACTATCGTTCTGAACTGATTCAGCTATTGCAGTAGGAGAACGCGATTGGGCAGGCTCTGAAAAAACTCCAGCTTTCCCAGGAAGGTGGGTTACAAAGAAGTTATAGCCTTGTACGGGTTTGTCACCAAGCGGATAATAGCGGCTGGAATAGTGTTCTGCAGCAAAAGTATTATTGCTTACAGCCGTTATTTGATTTAGAGTTATTTCATCCGCGGCTATGATACCAGCAGATACGTAAGTTACCACAAATTTTGCTACTGCTCGCTGATAAGCCGAGTTATATGTAAAAGTGTTTGCTATTGGAACGGTAGCAGGCAAATCGTCGTATAGAATGTTTGCTTGGGGGTATATTACGTCACAGCTGTAAACTTGGATTGTTGCCAAAGCAATCAAGCAAGCGAAAACTATAGGCATAAATCCTTTCCACTTTTTGTGCAAACGATAAACAGCATATCCAATGAAAAAAGGAGCAGAAAGGTTTACGAAAAATAGGAAACGTACAGGACCAAGACCAACACCTAACCCAATAAAAACTCCTAAAATGGATAAGCAACAAAAAACGAGCATAAAACGGCTCACATCAGCCAGTTTTGGTCTCTTAAATAAAATAAAAGCTATACCGACGCAAGCTAAGAACAGCGCAAAAAGATCAGCACCTTCACGTACAATAACTGTTCTTGAAGCGGCCAACAAGTCTACACGCACCAAGGAAAAAAGAACGTCTGGAACGGCTTCAGCCCTTGGCCCTGACCCAGTTCCTAATCGGAGGAATACGTCGTTTGCTATTTCAGTTAAAGTTGAAATACCGTGGAACATAAGCCATGATGCGCTTATTGAAGCAATTGTTAAAACAGCTGGAAGCGCAACGACCCGGTTTAACCTGCTGAAGGGAACTTTTTGCAGTACAAAAATGAGAGCAAGAATTACTGCTAAAACAACAGATGAAACAGAGTGGGCTGCAGCCAACCCAATAACAAAGAAGATGCATAGTACCCAATAGCGGCGGTCTTTTTTTGCGATTACAGAAACTATAAGGTACAAAGTAATAAACGCAAGGAACATACCAAACAAAGTTCCAGTTACGATATAACTGAAGAAGGATAATGGA
The DNA here is from genome assembly GCA_026014465.1 of Candidatus Bathyarchaeota archaeon. Taxonomy (NCBI): domain Archaea; kingdom Thermoproteati; phylum Candidatus Bathyarchaeota; species Candidatus Bathyarchaeota archaeon. Next base: position 351,727 of record JAOZID010000010.1, read on the forward strand.
ATAGCAGAAATTAGTAAAACAAACTTTGTTATAGAATCATTTTTTGGAAAGACTAGTTTTACTAGAACATAAGTCAAAGGTGGATATATGCACCCGAAAACGAGAGGCAGATACTGCATTATGTTCTGCACTGGAACGTTGAGAACCATGGAGAATTCTGAAAAAAGGACGTGTAGTAGGGGAGTGTTAACGTAGAAGGTAAAAGAGGGTGCGTTTGTTGAGGATATTCTCCCTGTTGAAGCAATGTAGGATGCGAGGTTGTATTGCATCTGCTGATCGATGAAACCGCCGGGGAACCAGCCGTATTTCAAAGCTGGAACCAGTATGAAGATAAGTCTACCGATAACTGCCAGAATAACAAGGTAAGACAGCTTTTTCTCTGAAAGGAAACTAAACAAAAAGGCAGATATGAAAAAGATAAAAGGTAACTCTAAGCCTTCTAACGCCCAGCTATCTTGGTAATCCCGCCTAATCAAGATAGCGCTTGCTACAAGATATGCTATTGCAACAAACAAAAGTAGCTTGGAAAGCAGGTTTCGATTAATCGTGGTAATTGCCTCCAACGGCAGCTTCGTAAAAAATAATCATCATTTCATGAAAAAGAGGCATAAAGCTATGTTATTAACTATTTGATATACCAGCTTTTCGTTTGAGATTTGTCCAGAACATATAGGGGTCTTTTTTTCTTGGTCTTTCATGTTCGAAATCAGCCGAGACTATAAAGGAATCAATTTCATCTCGACGAGATTTGATGTAGTCATCAGTGTTTTTGATCACGCGGGCGGGATTTCCTGCAACTATAGACCCATCAGGTACATCACGCGTAACAACGCTTCCCGCGCCGATAATAACATTATTGCCTATATGAACGTCGGGAAGAATTATAGCTCCAGCACCAACGAAACAATTATCGCCGATATGCACTAGACCCATCCGTGAATAGCCAGTTTGGCGTTTTGTGCTTGCGTCATGTGCAATGATTTGTACATAGAAGGAAAACGTGCAGTTGTTTCCTATTGAAATCAACCAAGGAAACGTTGGGTCTATAACGACTGTGCGCGCGATACTACAGTTATTACCAACTGTAAGACCTTTTTTGATTAACCATTTAACTCGCAGTTTTGAAGGAAGTTAAAATAACGCATACAATACCATGCACTAACACCAAGTGACCAGTTTTTTGGTTATCATAACTCATCAGGTATAAATAGAAGTTACGGGGAACTCGTTGAAAGCAGCTTAACTGCTTTATGTAGAAGTTGCTGATTTTTTTTCCAGTCCGCCTTATCCTTAGCAACTTTTAGACCTGCTTTAGCCATTTCGTTGCGGCGTTCAGGATTCTGGATACAGAATATGAGGTTTTGGGCTAAAGCTTCGGGGTTTTTTATTTGGGTAAGCAAACCGTTTTGGTCATGTTTAATCCATTCGCGGTTGGGAAGTATGTCTGAGACAACTACGGGTAAACCGCAAGCCATGGCTTCTAACATTGAAATCGAAGCGCCATCAGAATATGAAGTTGAAACATAGATTTGAGCGGCTCTCAGATGGCTAGGAAGCTCCTTATTTGGGATTCTTCCTGTAAAATGAACATAATCAGTTACGCCTAACTCGGAAACCAAGTTTACAAAAGACCCAGTTAATTTGCCGTGACCCACAATCAAGAAACGAGCGTTTGGACACGATTTTATTACAAGCGGAATAGAGCGAATTAGGTCCTCTACACCATAAACCGGAAAATGATTCCGTGTGCTTATAATAACTGTTTTATCTTCCCAGCCCAGTTGCTTTCGAACTAAAGAACCATCAACTGAGGGGGAAAACCTGTCTAAATCAAGTCCCCAAGGGAAATTCCACATTTTTTTAGAATAGCCTAGTTGTCTAACTGCGTTAGCTTTAACAGCACTGTCAACGATAACTCCGTCTGCTCTACCTAAAATAAACCGAGCCACCGTTCGCAAGACAAAAGAGTTTTTGGCTTCGTCAAGTACGTCAGCGCCCCAAATTAAAACAACGAAGGGGTGGAAATTGGAAAAAGCAGCAGCGAGACCATACGGATTAGTCCCTGAGGCACCATTCCCAATTATTAAGTCAGGGCGAGACTTCTTGACGTAACGTCTAAAAAGCAATGCCCGCATGAAAGCTTTCAAAAGCCAACCAGCATTTCCTTTTTGCGAAGACATCTGCAAGGTTAAAGGTAACTTTAGCAGGGGAGGGTCTTTTATGGTGACTATTTTTGCGTTTGGAGAAATCGCAATAGGCGGTGCCTTTTCACGGATTACTTCGGTTCCAGTTTCATCAAAATAGAAGGCAGTAAGGTCAAAATTGTCGGCTAAAGCTGCAATGAACCGTTGATTTGCGTAATGTTCAGGCCAATTAGCGTAGATAACTTTCAAATCAGTATCAGTCATGTAGTAGCACCTCATGTTTTAGAGAAATGCAGTGAAGAAAAAGTTGGGAAAATATTCCCGAAAGGTTGGCAGTTAACCAAAAAGGGAAAACCTTCTTAGTCAACTCTTCTTGTAGAGGCCACGGTTTCTATTTTGTCAAGTGAACGCCGTTTTATGGTCACTTCATACAGTGCTTTTAGGAGACTGCTCTCGAGGTCAAAGAAGGTAACAATGAAAGAGCGCGAAAAGATCAACGCAACAACAAAGACCAAACCGATGAGACCCCAAATTGCGGCTGCGAAAAAGAAATTAAAGAACGTTAGCGGAACAAGCAGCAAAACGCCCAGCAAAAGCGATATGGGGACAATGGAGAGCATAGCAAAGTTCAAGGGCAAGATTATGGAGCCATACTTGCCGTATTCTCTTTTGAACATCATATGCTTGAAACGTGTGAGAACTCGAATCAGGTTAGCTGCGCGGATTGTTTTTTGTTTCACTCGGTCATTTCGTGAGGCAGCCGCGTATTCATAGAATTTCACGTTTGGGTCATATACGGTTCTAAAGCCTTTCTGGCGAATAAACAGGCCCACAGCAGTATCGAAGGTTTCAAAGCAGTTGTCAAAGTCTTTGATGAGTTCGCTTCGGACAGCGGTTGCTTCACCTTTTATGTACAAAGTTGAATCCATTTTGGTTTCGGCTGTTCGGATATAATTGTAGATTTTCTGGTATAGGCTCTCAGATTTGCCGATTTGTTCATCCACATTTAAAATGACATCGTTACCAGTTACGGCGCCGACTTTGGGGTTCTGAAAATGAACAACGAGCCTGTTTAGGGCTTCACTATCCAAAAACGAGCCAGCATCGCCCAAAACGGTTATCTCGCCTTTGGCGGATTTTACTCCCGCAATCATAGAGGGGCTATAACCCATGCGTTCCTTAAACTGCAAGAGATGCACACAGGAATGCTTTTTGGCGTACTCCGCAATTATTTGAGGAGTCTCGTCGTTGGAGTCGTCTGCAAAGATTATTTCCATTTTGTCTTGGGGGTAGTTGAGGGAGAGGAAGTTTTCGATTTTTTTTGCGATTATTGTTTTTTCGTTGTGGGTAGGTACAACTATGGACACGGTTGGTTGCAAAGAGGTACCACCGCTTGTTTCCGGGTTTGAAACGGCTTTTTTTGTCTTGGATGTGTTGTAGTACACCAAAATTATGCCGTAGGTACCGAAAACAAAGAAAGGAATCGCAAAGCATAAGACCACAAGGATCTGCAAAATAAAACCTATTTCAATCACTATATTTTCGCCTTCATTAATTAATTCTAATAAGAGAGGGGTTAAGTTAGCCGCTGTGAGAACAACGGAAACAGTTCACGCGCTTGTTGTGGATTAGACACGCCTGCGACTACGCCTTTTAGGTTATCTAAGCCTGCAACGTAATCTACTGCTTGAGGGGGTTTGAAGTAGCCACAAGCCATAACGCTAATTGCGAGTACGTTAGGGTGAGGCATTTCGGACAGGGTAGCTTCGCATTCTTCGCGTCCAGGATTCATCTGGAAACCTACTTTGTTGAATGGCGTCGTAATCATCAGCTCATTGAGGTCATAACCCCAGCTTGTTAGCTTGTTCACCAACAGCGGGAAGTTACGGGTGTGGAAGCCAGGGGTGACATTGTGTTTTTTGAGGTAAGTTGCGTAGGTGTCAAAGATCCATTTGAAATCTAATGCCAGGCTCATGTCAGTTACTACTTCGTGGAGGAAAAGCGACGAGAGGGGGGTTTTGTCTCCGACGGCGGATTTGATTCGTGAGATCTCGTAGGCTAGATATGTTTCCAGAAGACTTGAGGGTTCTGACCGGGTTACTGCTTTTAAGCCGCTGAACATGGCTCCAAGGTTCCCTGACCCTGCGATTTGTTTTATGAATTTGGTTGCAAGACCAGGTGTGCCAGTTTGGGTGGCTATTCGTACGTATTCAAAGGTATAGGGAACAATTGCGTACAGGTTAATCCCCAAGGCGTCTTGTTTTTTGCGCATAGCCTTTAGGATGCCAAGAGTTGTTTCGCTAACTGAAAACATGAAGCCGTCAGCACCATTTTCGATGGCAGTGAACACGAGGTCGGCGCGTTGGTTGTCAGTTGAGTCGTTTCCAGATCGGGCTCTGGCGCGTTCCTGTGAAAGATGGCTTATGCCGTGGAATGGATTGTCTCCGATGATAATTTCTTTTTTAGTAGTCATGTTTATCATTGCCCCTCCATGGTTTTTACTTGCTCGATGATGTAGTCGACTTTTGAGGCATCATCAAAGCTTGGAGATGCTTGTTTGTGTTGTCTAACGGCATCTATGAAATGCGCGTTTTCTCTGTAATACTCTGATTCGCCTAAGTAGAAGGGTACGCTATCGGACAGGTCTTGTCGGTATAGCTTCTTTTGATCACCGTTCTTCTCGGTTAGTATTATGCGGTCATCATTGACGGCAATTGTTCCTTTTTCACATTCGATGCTTAGACCAAATTCAGGCATCCGGTAATTTTCCATGTTTTGGGAAACCTCAAAGACGCCTGGAACGCCGCTGGAGGTTTTAGCTGAGAAAGACACGGAAGTTTCAGCGTCTTCTCCGCTTTTGACGCAGGATAATACTTGATTGACAGCTAAGTCGCCAAGCAGCCAAAGGCTCATGTCTATGATGTGGCAGCCGATATCGCGTAGAGCTCCACCTCTGGAAGCAGATGATTGCGATTCTTTTGTGAGTCCTTGGAAGTCAGAGGAATATGCAAATGACTTGAAAGAAACGATGTCGCCGAGCTCTTTTTGCTCAAGCAAAGACTTGGCTTTACCAAAAACAACGTTGAACCGTTTCATGTAGCCGACCATGTTTACGCTTCCAGCTTTGTTGGCTAGTTCACAGAGCTCTTTTGACTGAGCATAGGTCAGGGCCAAAGTTTTTTCACAGAAAACGTTCTCGGCTAAATGGTCCTTCAACAAACTGCTAACAAGAAATGAGTGAGAAGCAATCGGTGTTGTAACATAGACAACTTGAAGGTTTAGGTCCTTGAATTTTTCGATATCATCAACGACAGATACTCCAGTTGGGGAAAACATTTTTTTGCCGATTCTATTTAGAATGTTGCTTTTATCACATAAAGCAACTAACTCGACATTAGGAAGGGTATTTACGATGCTGGCATGCAGTAAACCCATTTTTCCTATGCCAACTACGCCTAGTCTTATCTTTTCAAGTTGCAATAAAAAACACCTAAATTAATGAAAAAAAGGATTCATTATTGTTTTTCTCGGTCTTCTTTGAGCATTTGCTGAATCCAAGTGTATGTTCGCTTCAAACCTTCTTCAAGAGGCACAGCGGGTTCCCAGTGAAGAACGTCCTTTACCAAGGTTAAGTCAGCGTTTCTTCCGCGTACTCCTTGAGGCGCCGTTAAGTCATGGGTCTTTGAGATTTGTTTACCCGCAATCGTGGCGACCATGTCTGCGAGCTCGTTGATGCTTACAAGCCGATCTGAACCAATATTGATTGGTTTTTCGTAATCAGACTCCATAAGCGTAACTGTCCCTTTAACAGCGTCATCTACGTAGCAGTAACTTCGGGTTTGTTTGCCGTCGCCCCAGATATCAATGGTTCCAGGGTTTGATGCCTCGGCAACTTTTCGGCAGATAGCAGCGGGAGATTTTTCTCTTCCACCCTTGTAGGTTCCTTCGGGCCCGTAGATGTTGTGGTATCTCAAAACGCGAATTGCCATGCCGTAGTCACGTTGGTAAGCTTCACAGAGTTTTTCAGTGTAGAGTTTTTCCCATCCATAGAAATTGTCTGGGTCAGCTGGATAGGCGTCTTCTTCTTTTAGACCGGGTAGTTCAGAATTGGTTTGACGGTAAGTTGGATAGATACAGGCAGATGAGGTGTACAGGTATCTTTTAACTTTGTTAATTCGTGAAGCTTCAAGCATGAAAGTGTTAATCAACACGTTATCATACATTACTTCGGCTCCAACGTCAGTTATGAATCCAATTCCGCCCATGTTCGCGGCAAGATTGTAAACTTTATCCATGCCCTCAGTTGCCTTAAGGCAGTTTTCCTTAACCCTAAGGTCGAGGTCGCATTTTTCATCGTAGTACTTTTCTTTTAGGTAGTCGTCAAATTTTATATCAGCGATTCTAACGAAGTTTCCTTGTTGTTTCAGGTACCTAGCTAAGTGGCTACCGATGAATCCACCACCGCCAGTGACTAATATACGTTCCATTTTTTCAGCACAACCTTTACTTTTATAACCGACTATTTAAACAGATATGGACAATAATTCTACGGGAAGAGTATTCATTAATGAAAACTAAAAAATTGTTTAAATATTGTTTTAAAAATCTTAAAGCCATCTTTGAATGCATGTAGATTAGATGTCCCATTTTTACGTTCATATTCGATGCTTGGAACTTCTTTCACGCTCAACCCTAGAGTTAAAGCTTTTATGAAGATTTCAGCTTCAATTTCAAAATGCTCAGACTCTAAGACGGGCGCTAACTCTTGAACTGCACGCTTATTGAACACAGCATATCCATAGCACAAATCAGTGTAATTCGCCTGAGGCCACAAAGTGTTGACGGCAAACATCATAAGTTTGTTACCAAGCCAACGAAACGTGGTCATATCATGTGTGTATCCGCCCTTGATGAAGCGTGAACCTTTAGCTACATCAGCTCCCAAGTTTATTGCATCGATAAATGCAGGTATCTCTTGGGGATCCATGGACCCGTCAGCGTCCATTAGCACTAATGCATCAACATCTAGATAGTTGTTATTGAGAACCTGTCGGATTGCGTTGCCCTTTCCACGCCCAGTCTGTGCAACAACTTTGGCACCGTTTTTGGCTGCCACGTTTTTTGTGTTGTCTTTTGATTTGCCATCGATTACTAGGACGTTAGAAAACCCTAGGTCTTTTAATCTGCAGATAACATCTTGGATGTTTTTTTCTTCGTTTAGAGTTGGAATAACAACGCCCACATTGATTGTGGGATAGGACACCATTGAAGTAAGTGATGTTCCCGTTGTGTGACCAGTTTGTAGTGGAGTTGACAAGTTACATCTAGCTACCATTAGCTAGGCAACTCCCAAAGTAACAGCTTGGAGCGGACTACTATACAATAGCATACGCCTTTTTCTCCTTTCTCCATATAAAGCGCCTTCCGACTCTTTTATCACCAATACAGGTATTTAAATCATCATAGACCACAGGTCTAGAATCAATATACTATGAAGCTGTTTTATACAGCAGAGGTAACGTTGAGCCAGAAATAAACAGCGCGCTGATGATACTGAATGCTCCCTTCTGTTTGGTTAAAAGCCCATAACTCCAGCAACAGTTGATAAGGGAACCCGTTTTTTTCAGAATCCCAAAGTGCCGTGGCATCCACGTCAAAGGTTACATTATTTATTGTAAGACTCTGCAAGGTTGATTGATTGTTTGCAGCAGTAAAACCAGATAGTGAAAAAACCAAAGGCAGCTCCACGGTCTGCTCGTCCTGAAGAAGGACACGGTACTCATATAATGGTGGAAGACCCGAAGGAGTCCCCGCTGTTATATCTGGAAAAGATTGAGTTGCGTTTCTCAGGTAGATATAGCAAACATAGTAAAAAGGACTGCCCATGTGATTGCCTACGCCTAACTGGACTTCATAATCAGTGTCGGGTTGGATATTGAAGGGAATACCTTCAGTCATGTGCCCAGACCCTAGAATGTATATTTCTGAAAACGGTTCGTCACCTGGAAAAGTAACATAAGCGCTGATGGCAGGGGAGGAAAGAATCAAGATGCCAATTAGACCAGCAGTGATGAAAAAGAGCTTATATGTTCTTAGTTTCATGCATTAGTCACTTCAGGTTTTAATTTTGCCTGCCCGTTTGAGGTAGTCTTGTTTGAATTCACGCCATAAAAGGAAAAGACCAGCAACGAACACTGCACAGCTAATGATAGCGACTATGATGGTTGTCCAGAACGTATTTTGGCTGGAAACTGCGGCTTCTTCTTTTAGACTTTGCGCGTCAATAAGAACCTCTTGAGCCGCAACCATAGCGTTATCAGCCATATTTGTGGCTAAGTTCAGGTCACCAATTCGGTAGCCCATTTCGGCTTGAGACAAAAAGGCAGCGGCAAGATTTAGCTTGTCCATTAAAAGTGTGATATTTGCACCAGCACTCTTGGCATCTGCAACGGCTACAAAAGCTTGTTCAACTGCAGTATTAGCATCAAGCAAATCTGAGTCTATTTGGGCAACACTAACATGCAGACCAGAAAAACTGATGCTGCATACAAGAAGAACAGAAAGCAATACAATACTTCGCCTATGACTCATTGCTAGTTTACCCCAAACCAGACATCAAGACCAAATTAAACTTCATGAACGAAATTATAATCAACAGATTACCCAGAACTGGAAAACACAGTTAACAAATCCCCCTCTGACGAGAGCGGATAAGAATTAACATAAAACCCTTAAAGCAAAGAGCAGGGGTTTTCCTGTTTCCCAACTTCATATCAGGAACAGATTATGCCTTAATAAACCATTAGGTATTAAAAAACCAGCCCAATTTTATAGAACAAAGTTCTATTTGATCAATTCTTACAAAGAAAAAGCACAGACAAAGCGCTTTTTGCGAAAGATATTTTTCAACCTTTTGATTCGCCACATAACCAAGATAATTGGAGATAGCACACAAACAGCAGTTAAAACTTTAAGCTAAAGGACGAAAGCGTAAACGCGTTTTGGTGACAAGCCACAAGAACGTGTAACAGCTAAAACTAGATGAATCCCTCTCTGACGAGAGCAGACAGAAATAGGGTGTCCTGAAAGTGATGTGTTGCAGGAACAGCTTCTTTCACAGATACTATTCTTGCCGTATAAGTGTTTAGGATTTAAACTCAATGTTGCCAAAGAAAAGACGCCAGTTAAGAAGCGTTGATTAGGCGTAAGAGTCGTTTTTGGTATGCGAACAGCGGTTTAGCTATATACTTTAGCAGGGGTATTCGCGACGTTATTCTGTCAAGTTCTTGAAGGTCGAACTTGTTGACCACACGCATTAGAGGCATCAAAGTAAGGAAAGCTGCTAAATATGCAATGCCACCGATAACTAAGACAACAAAGGAGCTCAATGAAGTAAAGAAAAGCAGCATTAAGGAAGGCACAGCAGAGATAGCAGAAACCAGGTAGATACGCAGTATTGACTTTAAGTTGAAACCAATGTTAAGCTGTTTTTTCGCAACTATTGCTGCATACAAAGTCGCGACCGCTCCAGCGATTAAATATGCCACTATAACCCCAACTACATCGTAAAACATGGCAAATATCGGAGACAAGGTTATCAAAAGAACGAAGTTGATCAAGGTCATATTCATTGTTAAACGAGTTTTCCCTAAACCGTTGAACACTCCAGTAGTCAAAGTCAGATAGCCAATACCGACTAAGAAATAGAGCGAACAACTCAAGGAGAGAAAGAGAGGAGCAGTAGTGTATTCTGCGCCATAAAGGAACTGTACGATGGGTTCAGAGAAGATAATTACCAAAGTTGTTAGGGGCACAATTATTAGTGTTGTGTATTTGTTTGCTCTATTGAAGAATTTGTCGATCAGTTCAGGTGAGTGTTCTAGTTTGGAAAAAGCTGGAAGCAACGCAGTTGAAATCGCAGTTAAAATTATTGTCAGAAGCGTAGCAAAATTGTAGGCGGCTCTAAAATTTCCAATGGCAGCATCTGTGGAAAAGAATGCCAAGACAAGCTGTTGATAAAGAGGAAAGAAACCAACTAGAACAACTGAAACGTACACGGGCATGCAATAGCGGCCTAAAATCTTAAGTGAATCAGAATAGCTTTGAGAGACAAATTTGCCAGAAACCGAGCTGGATCTAAAAAATTTAAAAATCAACAAAGCAAAGCCACAGACAGCGGCAATTGCAAAACCGGCGATATACCCAATCAAGGCACCCATTATACCAAAGCCTAACACAACAAGAGAAAGCTGGGATACAGTCCTAACTATTGCTTGTGTATTGGATGTAAGAGCGTTATATTCTGACTTATCTAGGCCGATAAAAGCGCCATTAAGGGTAGTGTATATTGCTTGAAATATCAAAGACAGAGCAGATATTTGAACATAAAACGCAAGGTCAGGTCGATTAATTAAAAGCGCAAAAAAATCTGGGAAAGCAATACATAAAGCCGAGAATACAAGACCTATGGCTACACGGAAAAGCAGCCCATGATTTATGATACGTGCAGCATGTGCATCTTTTCCCTCTGCGCGAAGGCTAGAGACAAATTTTGTAATACCCGTGGTAATTCCAAGGTCAGTAAACAACAAAAGAAGAGGCACAATAACAATCACAAGGCTATATTGCCCGTATAATTCTGGACCTAAAAACCTGCCAAGAAGAACAACAGAAATTGCCAAAATTGCTGAAGACAGAGTTGTTCCAGAGAATAAAAAGAATCCTCCGCGTGCTGAATCCTCCGTTATTTTTGACAAGTCATCTGCTTCTATGGGTATGTCATCTTTTTTGGCCGTTTTTTATCCTTCCAGTTTTCTGTCTGCGATTCAGCGAGCATGTATCGTATATGAAACGGGTATTTAAATCAAGATAGATTATGTGTCTATATCAAAAGTGAAAGCACTTGTTCAAAGCCTAAGACATCGGGGATAACAAAAGAAAAAAGCGGAGCAGGAAGCTATTTTTCGTCGGGTTTTTCCCAGAGTTGCAGCATTTGTTTTTTGAGTTCGCGGCGTTTCTTTTGCAGGAAGTTGTAGACGGTGTGATGTTGGCTGCCTTGGATTATCATTTGTACGGCGTTTTTGGCTATGTCGACTTGTTCGTAGGTTCCGATGAATCCTATGGTGTGTCCGTAGACTACGGTGTCGGCTTCAGATAGTTCTTCGATGGTTCGGCGGGTTTTGCCGTTCATGCCGATAATGCGGCTTTTTACGCGTCGTATGTCTGAGTCTGAGCGTCCAAAGACTAAGCGCAGGTCAATTAGGTCGAAGATGACGTCGTCGTTGCGGACTAGACGGAAGGTCTGGTCGGGAGCGAATCCTCTGCCTATGGCGGTTACTGCGTCTTTGGCTTTGAAGAGCAAGGAGGGGTCTTGGGCGTTTTCGTTTAGGATGATTTCTACGCCGCCTTCGCTTTCGACTTTGAGCTCTACGCTGAGTCGTTCTTCAAGTTCATGTTTTACTTTGCCGTCTGGACCCACAAGCACACCCACGCGTTCTTTGGGGATACGAACAAACATGTTAGGTTTTGACATTACCTGTTACCTGCCTGTAAACCTCTTCGTTAGTTGGAACTGTAACGCCTAAGCGACTAAAGAATCTATTCACGTTAGTTATGTCTCTTCGCAACAGGTCCTGCGACAACGGGTGTGACAGGGGCACGGACTGGGACATATCAAACACTACAAGTTTGCCCTTCCAAAGCATCATGTTGTACTCGCTTAGGTCACCGTGAACTATCTTGGCTTTTTGGTAGAGCCGCTTCAGATACGTGAGTAGTGTTTTGTAGACTTTTTCGGGGTTTTCTGGGGGCTGCTCTTTTAGCGAAGGCGCAGTGACGCCGTCTTTGCCGATGAATTCCATAACGACGATGTTACTTTCAACGGCTATGGGTTTGGGGACGCGGATTTTGGCTGCTTGGGCTTCTTCTAGATTGCGGAATTCCTTTTGTGCCCAAGTATAAATCAGCGACCGCGTATCTTTCTTAACGCCCTTGAAGCGTTTGTCGCCCTCAATGTACATAGCCATGCCTTTCTTGAACTCCGCCGAAGAAGTCAAATAAATCTTCACCGCCAAATCTTCGCCTGACTGGGTTTTGCCCCAGTAAACACGAGCTTCCTTGCCCGAACTTATGACACCGTTGACTTCGTATAGGATTCCTTTGTTGAGCAGCCGATAAAGCACCAGCCGAGTAGCTTGGTCGAAAACTTCTTCGAACGTGGCGCGTTCAGAGGAAAAATCGTGGCGCAACATTTTGTCTCGGCGTTCGAACCGTTTTTCTTGGCGGGAAAGTCTTTCGCGGGCTCTTTTTGACATAACCTAACCAACACCTATTATGCGTGTGCTGCTGAAAAAGGTTTAACGTTGCAGGTCAAAGCAAAAATCTCTTCAAAGAAGGGGGTTAGACGGTTAGGAAGCCTTTTCTGCGCAGAATTTCGGCTTGTGCATGAGTGTAGCGCCAAACCACATCGCCGCGCGTCTCTTTTTGGAAATCCCATGGCGAAACAAGAACCACATCGTTCTCGCGAATCCAAACACGACGCTTCATCTTGCCGCGAATGCGACACAACCGTTCAAAACCGTCTTGGCATTTAACTTGAATACGGTCAAAACCCAAAAGCTTCACTACAACACCCAAAATCTGACCTTGAGATGGATAAACCATTTCACCAAGGGAACCTTCGCTTAGAACTTTTTTCTTTCCCATGCCAACAACTCTTACTTTGAACAAAGGATTAGGGAATGTCACTTAAAAGCATGTTCATCATTTTTCCCTTTTTTGTCGTCTACAGCAGTAGCCGCTTGAGGTAAACTGGATGTTTATTCGAGTATAGAGCAAGGCTTTAATTCAGTGTAGAAAGTTTGTATTTAAGGGAGAGGTACACGGTTTGGCGTATGTTTTTAACATACCCTGCGGGAAGAACGTGAAGCTTCAGCAGGTTATGGATCAGATTAAGCAAGACATCAAATTGCATACTTACTGGCGCTGCGCTAACATCATGGCTATTGAACGCATGGGCTACACCGACCATGGTCCCACCCACGTTAAAATTGTCGCTAATCTTTCGTTAAAACTCATGCGCATGCTCATTGATAGAGGCGTAATGCCTAGCATCGTGAAGAATTATTGTATGCGAAAGGAGGATGCGGAGGTGGTGGTTGTTTTGGGCGCGATTTTTCATGATTTGGGCATGGTTGTTATGCGTAGTCGTCATGAGGTTTACAGCGGCTTGATTGCGCTTGAGTTCTTGCAGAGGTGTCTTGAGCCTGTGTATTCGCCTGAGGAGCAAGCCGTAATCACATCAGAGGTCTTGCACGCCATAGTAGCACATGAGCAACCAAGCACCCCCACCAATAGACCCCTAACAGTTGAAGCAGGCATAGTAGGCATCGCCGACGCCTTAGACATGGAAGCAGGCAGAGCACGAATCCCATTTAGCTCAGGAAAAATCGACATCCACGCCGTCTCAGCCCTAAGCATAGAAAAAATCGAAATCATAGACGGCGCCCACAAACCCGTAACCATAAAAATCACCATGTCAAACTCCGCAGGCGTCTTCCAAATCGACGAACTACTCAAACCCCGCATAGAAAACTCGGGACTCCAACAGTACTTCCACGTAATCGCAGAAATCACAGGCGAAAAAGAACAAAAAATCATCGACAAATTCGAAATCTAAACCGCCACAACAGCAACGGAGGGCATCTTTGGGGCAGGGCTTGCTTGCTTTGCACCTTTGATACGGGGGGCGGGTACCTCAACAATTATAAGGTGATTTGGATGCATTTAGAGAAACATCGAAGGCGAACGTGTCCCTTGATTTGCATCAAAAAGGGCGAGTAGCCTTACGGCGATAGGTGAAACAAGAATTGAGCCAGAAAATATCTGAAGGCGACAATGTCCTCTTGTATTTGGACGTACGCAGAACTTACATGACCAAGGTTGAAGCAGGAAAAACTTTCCACACTCACAAAGGCTACGTCAACTTTGACGAAATCATCGGGAAAGATTACGGTTCCACCCTCAAAAGCAGCTTAGGCACCGAATTCATACTGCTCAAACCCATGCTAACCGACTACATCATGAAGTCCGCGCGCAACACCCAAATAACCTACCCCAAAGACAACGCATTAATTGTGATGTTTAGCGGCATTGGCTCGGGTAGCCGCGTTGTTGAATCAGGCACAGGCACAGGCGCCCTAACCACAGCGCTTGCTCATTACGTGCAACCAAACGGCAAAATCTACAGCTACGACATACGCGAAGAATCCCAGAAAACCGCCAAGAAAAACCTAAGCCGCGCGGGACTGATAGATTCTGTGGAGCTTAAACTCAAAGATGTCGTCACAGGAATTGACGAGCGTGACGTGGATGCGGTGGTTTTGGATATGGCGGTTCCGTGGCTGGTTGTTCCTAAAGCGTATGAAGCTTTGAAGCCGTCGGGGATGCTGGTTTCGTTTAGCCCAACCATTGAGCAGGTGGTAAAGACTTCAGAAGCGCTAAAAGAGAACAATTTTGTGTGTATCGAAACCTTCGAGTGTATCATGCGGGGCATGCAAGTTGAACGCGGCAAAACCCGACCTCAAACGCTCATGACAGGACACACTGGATACATCACGCATGCACGCAAAGTAACCCGACCAAAACCCGAACCTGAGCCACAAGAACCCCAAGAAGAAACATAACTTTTGCCTGCAGGGTTGACCTAGAGTTATTAGATGCGGTTTCAACTCTAAACCTACCTACTTAACTACGTGAGGAACAAACTGTGTCCAAGCCCCGAATCGGTCTGTCAATGCTCTACACCCTAAGCGAATCCTTCAACAAAATGGTCAAGCAACTAAACAAAGCCCCCGTCAAATACATCGAAATCGTAGACGAAGGCGCCCACACCCTAAACAACAAACGCGTAAAAATCCTCAAAGACGCCGCCAAAACCCACGGCTTCAAATACTCTGTGCACGCGCCGTTTGCAGACATCAACCCCGCATCACCCAGCAAACCTATTCTCAAAGCGTCGTTGAAGCGGCTAAAGCAGAGCATGCAGTACGCCAACGACCTGGACGCATACTTGTGGGTTGTCCACCCAGGCAACAAATCAGGCATAAGCACCTTCTATCCAGGAGCCGACTGGAAACAAAACATCCAAAGCATAACAGAGCTCCACAAAACCGCACAAGACTACGGCTTAAAAATGGCTATGGAAAACCTCCCAGAAAAATACAATTTCCTCATGAAAACCCCCGACGACTTCAAACGGTTCTACACAGAAACAGGCTTAACAGACATCGGTATAGTACTCGATACGGGTCACGCGCATCTTGAAGGGCAAATTCAGCCGTTTCTCAAAGAAATCCCCGACAAACTCGCTCACATACACATAAGCGACAACCACGGCGAAACCGACGAACATCTGGGTCTAGGCGAGGGCACCATAGACTGGCAAGAATTCACCACGCTAGTGAAAGCCGCAAAGTTTTCAGGCACTGTGCTCACTGAAGCAGTCTTTAGCTCCAAAGAAACCCTGCAAAGAACCCAAAAACTATTCGCTTAAGGGCAACTCTAACTCCAAAAAATCTTTCGCGACCACCGTGCTTGGGAAGACTTTTTGGGCTTGCTCAAGTAGCAGGTCAGTGTTTTTGTATCGAGCACTAATATGAGTCAGGATTAAGCTTTTGGCGTTGGCGTCCTTGGCGGCTTTTGCGGCTTGGCTAGGGGTTGAGTGACCATCAACCTGAGCTTTTTCAGAAAGGGCATCTTCGAATGTGGCTTCGTGAATAACCAAATCTGCATCAGAAGCAAACCCTGCAAACCCAGTGAATGGTCGCGTATCGCCCGTGTAGACGATTTTTCTGCCTCTTCGCGGCTCACCAGTTACCTCGCCAGATTGTACTATGCGCCCATCTGTTAGCGTTACGGCTTCGCCGTGCTGCAGCTTGTTCCAGGCTTCCCCTTTAGGCACCTCCAGAGCAGCGGCTTTTTCAGGGTTAAACCTTCCAGGGCGCGGTTTTTCCACAAACGCATAAGCAAAACTGGCTACGGAATGATTAGCAGGCTCCGCGTAGACGCAGTATTCTTCGGTTTCGCACACCAAGCCTGCGCCTGAAACCTCGTAGACTTCAACGTCGAAGGTCAAGCCAAACTGCAGCGTCTCTTTTAGGCAGCTTAGAAAACGTGCGGTTCCCACTGGACCGTAGACTTGTACGGGTTTTTGGCGGTTCATCAACGCCATAGTCTGCAACAACCCAGGCAAGCCTAGTACGTGGTCGCCATGCATGTGAGTGAGGAAAATCCGCTGTTTTTTGTGCAGGCTTACTTTGGCGCGTATCATCTGTAGCTGCACGGCTTCGCCGCAGTCAAACAGTAACTGCTCATTTTCACGCTGCAAAACCACGGCGGGCAAGCTGCGGTTTGGGGTTGGAACAGCTGCGGAGGTTCCCAAGAAGACTATGCGTATGCTCATGTCAGTTATTCCTTCTCAAACACGGCGACTTCACGCGTTAAAGTACTATGCACATAGGCAAAGTGAGATTCTATGTGGCGAAAGCCGCGTTGTTTGCCTAGTTTGGAGATGCCTAATGTTTTGGGTGAAGCGATACAAATGCGTTGTCCTGTTGACAAGAGCGCCTGCGCCGAATCCAGTGTGGCTTCGACTATGGTTTTGGTGGTGGATTTAAGCGTGGTTGCGCTTTTGCCGTAGGGCGGGTCGGTCACTATGCAGTCAACGTTTAGGAGGGGCAGTTTGCGGGCGTCGGCTACAAGCATGGCTTCTGCAGTTAACCCAAAATGCTTGAGGTTACGTTTAGCGCCGTTTGCCATGCGCCTCTGAACGTCCACGCCGACTGCGCGACAGCCAATCAAGGTGGCTTCAAGCAACGTGGTTCCCGTGCCGCAAAAAGGGTCAAGCACGTACCCGTCCGATTTAGCATGTGCCAGATTTACCATGCAACGTGCCATCTTTGCGTTCATGGCTGAGGGGTGGAAGAAGGGTTTTTTGCGTGGTCTGCGTTCCACAAAGGGTTTAGGCTCGATTTCGGCAAGTTTTACTCCAAAGATCAGTTTGCCGTTGGTGAGTATGCCGTAGAAGGTTTTGTCTGGTTTGCTAAGGTTGACTTTGGCGTGGGGCGTGTTTTGCAGTATAAGTTTGCCTAGGAGGCGTTCGAGGTGCATGGTGTCGTCTTTGCTGGAGTATTCTTTGATGCGGCGAATGCGCACTTCAAAAGTTTCGCCCTCAGACAGAACGCGAGTGAAGTCGGTGTTTTTTGTTGCGGCGGTGATGTCGGGGTCGGAGTGGTTGCAGGCAAAAAGTTCTTGGGCGCAGACCCGCGTGTATCCTGAGCGGCGCTTCACGTCTTGAATGCATCGGGCATCAGCTTCTAAACGCACAGTTTGGTCAAGTCGCTCATTTAGCGTATAGGGATAACCTTCGGCTTCTAAGATGGCGAAAAGTTCAGAAACAGAGAGGGATTCGTATTCTCCGCTGACTAAAAAGAAGAGTTTTTGCACTGTTTAGAGCGCCTTGAGTTCTTGGCTTATCAAAGAGGCAAGCGAAACCTTGCTGTTCTTGCCAGGCACGCTATCCGTGCAGATGATTTCTTCAACGCCCGCGTCCAAAATGCGTTTCTCAGCATCACCAATCAAGAGCCCGTGGACCGTTGCGGTGTAAATGTGGGCGGCGCCTTGGGCTTTGAGGATTTTTGCTGCACCCACGATGGTTCCGCCCGTGCTGATGATATCGTCAAAGATTACTACGGTTTTGCCTTCGACGTTGAGGTGTTTGCCTGTCTGGGTGGTCTCGCCTGTGTAGCGGTCGCGGTGCTTCTCCAAACTTCCGCATTCGCCGCCTAAAACCTGCTTGGCTTGGTCAGCAATGTACAATGCGCCCTTGTCGGGGGCAAGCGCAAAGCCGTCTTTTACGCCTTTTTCGACAAAATACTGCGCCAACAAAGGTATGGCAGTAAGCGACTTGGCGGGGAACGGGAAGAGTTTGAGCGCGTTTTCTTCGTGCACGTTCACGGTTACGAGTTCGTCAACGCCTGCGGCTCCCAGCATACGCGCGAGGGTTTCGATGCTGATGTTTTCGCCCTGCAAAAAGATTTTGTCTTGCCTAGCATACGCCAAGTAGGGCACGACTGCGGTGACTTTTTTGGCGTTGTTGCGTTTGGCGGCGGCTGCCATGAACCCAAGCTGCAAAAGCCGCGTATCCTGAGGCGCACAAGTCGTCTGCACCAAAGCCACATCCTCACCAGAAACATCTCCATCCAAACGGACATAAGACTCCCCATCAGGAAAAACCTTAGAAGCCACATCAACTTTTTCAAATCCAGTTAACTGCGAAATCTCCTCACCCAAACGTGCCGAAGCAGGACCACAAACAATTTTCATAGCTCTTATTCCCTCGCAACCATTCCGTAATGTTCAGTGGTTTTTATGGTAGCTTCAAAACGCTATTTAACCTTCCCGCTAAAAACCGCAAGGAAACAAGAGGTGGCGGGCTCGTGCATACCCCATCCATGCACAATTGTGTAGGCAGGGCATGCATCGCACTCAAGATCTAAATCATCCTTAACGTCTTTGGGCCAAAGTCGTCATCGCCCACCATGCAAAACTGCTTTTTCAGGCTTAAAACTCTTCGCAGCCAAAGCCGTATGCTGCGGGGTTAGATGATGTAGGTTTCGTTTATGGTGACTATGCCGTCGTCGCCAATTAGCTGTTTGAGTTGTGGGAGGAGGGGTTCGAGTTTTTCTTGCAGGTCAATGATTTCGATGATGAGGGGCATATCAAGGGTTATGCCTTCGATGTGCATGGTGGATTTTCCGCGTTTTCCAAAACCGTCCACGCCCGTCCAAACCGTGGCACCCGCGATGCCTGCTTTATGCAGCAACTCCAAAACTAGATTTTCTAGGCGTTTGCCGTATATGCGGTCGTTCTTTTTTATGCGTATGGTGAGGTTCCACATTTTCATTTTCATTGCAGTAGCCTCTCTATGAGGACGTTGCCTATTATTCTGCCGCTTAATAGGGCGCCTAAGGAGAGTCCAACGTTTGCAAGTATGTTAAGCGCGGCGAGGGCAAAGCGGCTGTTATCTAAAAGGTTGGTTGTTTCTAACGCGAAGGAGGACATAGTGGTTAAAGAGCCGCAAAAGCCGATGGCAACGAGCAGGGCGTATTTAGCGTCAAAGTTCAAGGCTAAAGCGGCAACGGAAAACAACCCTAAAATAAAGCTGCCCAAAATGTTGACGGACAAAACGTTGACTTGCAAGCCACCTAAAAGCAGGGGAGATTCACACAGTTTATACCTTAAAAGCGCACCTAACGCGGCGCCAACCACCACAACAATTACTTCAAGCACTTTCATTTGCCCACCCAATACTTTGTGTCAGGTAGGCATTATCAGCACATAAATGCGGTTCTAACCACCAAACGGTCAAGGCTAATGCCATAGCCATTCCACGCAAAAGAGAAATAACCTATTAATACCTATCGCAAACAAAAAGAGACTAAAAAAGACGAAATACGACTTTTTGCACCTTTTAGGGACGCAACCAAACCCCAATTCAACCACTAAAACGTAAAAGCACCCCAAAACGGCGCCTGCAAAAACATAGGGGGTAGGGCAGCATCAGAAGCAAAAAAATGAGACGAAGGATAGAGCGTGGTTTTGGGTGTTTGGTTGCGTAATGGTTTAAGCTGTGTGCGTCTAATTGGTTGTGGGCGTGTTGGTGTGCTAAATAAAATGAAGGTAACGCCGTTGGCGTCGGAAAGTTTTGGGGCACGTTCCATGTGCACGTTAGTTGAGACGCCTGATGTGACTTTGCTTTTGGATGCGGGAGTTTCGTTGTCGCCGTACCGGTTTAGCTTGCTGCCTCACCCGGTTGAGTTTCAAACCATCATGCAACTGCGAAAAGAAATCGCCCAAGCCGCAGAGAAAGCCCAAATCGTAACCGTTAGCCATTACCATTTTGATCATCACACACCCAGTTATGAGGATTGGCTGGTGAACTGGACTGACGGGGGCGAGACGGCGCGGCAAATTTATCAGGGCAAGCAGGTGCTTATGAAGAATCCCCGAGAACAGATTAACGCGAGCCAACGCCAACGTGCGTGGATGTTCCAGAAAACAGGCGGCAAACACGCCGTGAGCATGCAGCCAGCCGACGGCAAAAGCTTCAGCTACGGCGACACGACGGTGCGGTTTTCACAGGCGGTTCCTCACGGAGTTGAAGAGTCGGGGCTTGGCTACGTAGTCATGACAGTTATCGAGCATCAAGGCGAGAGGTTCATGTTTGCACCTGATGTACAAGGTCCCATGGACACGCAAACGGCTGAGCTGATTCTAGCAGAAACGCCACAGGTTTTGATGGTTGGGGGTCCACCGTTTTATCTGGGGGGTTTTCGGGTGGAGGAGAAGAACCTGCAGCGGGGCGTAGAGAACCTGAGACGCATTGTTGGGGTGGTGCCTGTGACGGTTATGGAGCATCATGCCCTAAGAGATGAACAGTGGCGCATGAAAGCCCAGCAGGTTTATGATTGTGCTGAGCAGGCGGGGCACCGTTTGGTTACGGCAGCCGAGTTCGCAGGCAAACAAAACAGGTTTTTGGAATCCAACCGCAAACAACTCTACACGGACATGCCGCCGCCCAAAGAATTCACGAAGTGGACAAGGCAAAGCGAAAAAACGATAAGCCACAGCAAACCCCCAATAGCCGCAGCTAATTAGTTGCAAACAAATGTTAAAAGGAAGGTGCACCACGAAAAAGGTGGTGGTTTATTCTTCTTGTTTTTTTGAGTGTTGTTTGTGCCATTCGGCTTTGGTTGCTTCGATGATGGCTTGGATGGATTTGTCTTCTTGCAGGTCGGCGATAGCGTTGGTTAATTCGTATTTGATGAGGTAGGACATTTGACCGGGTTGCAGGGGAACGTTGGTGCCTGTCTGATATAGACGTAGGGCGCGCATCCCAAACTTCACCATCAAATTCTGCAACTCCATCCTCAAAACTTCCAACTCGTTATGGCTGGTCGCCATCGTCTGCGAATAAGCTTCCGATTTCTTAGGGTCAGATAAATTATCACGTTCAGTCATTCTTCAACACCAAACTAGTTAACCATACTAACAACAACACACATTATAGCTTTTCCCATAACCCACCCAAACCAAGCAGCCGCTCAGAGTGCATTTGGCGTTAAAGCAGAAAACGCAGAGCAAAACCAAACAGCAACCCAAAGAGAACAGCAACAGCCACCGCGCCTACAACCAAACGCAGCCCGAACAACTTGAAAGATTGAACCACTCGGAAAAAAATTATCAAAAACAAAGAAAAAACACCGCCACACAAAACGGAATTAACCAACGAAAACTCTGGAAACAAAAACACACTAACAAGGGGAACTAACCAAACAGGAAACAAAACCACAAACAAGAACAGAATCCAACTGCGCACCCACCAAACTGGCAAAGCAACACCAACAAGCAAATTTCAGTTAAACAAATAAAAGCCTGCCTATCAAAACGGACAACCTAAAAGAAAACGCCAAAGGGAGTCTTACGCGGTTGTGCCATACAAGCTAACTGTTGCGGTTGCGGTGGTTGTGGGGGTGTTGGTTTTGGCGTCTATGAGTATGGCGTAGACGAGGTTTTGTGAGGGAAATAGCGTGAGCAAGTCGTTGTCGGTGAGCCATGTTGAGTTGGTGGTGGTGAAGGTTTTTTCTATGGGGTTGGAGAGGGTGTTGTCTATGAATTCGAGGCGTACTCTTACGGTTATGGTTTCGTTTTGGTCAAAGCTGCCTTGAACGGTGATTTGGGGTTTGAAGCTGGTTATGGTTGCGGGGCGCATCTGCACGACCGTTGGCTCGCCGTAGCTTGAGGGGCTGATTTGGATGGGCAGGTTTTCTTGTTTGAAGACGCCGCCTGCGCCAAAAACCCAGTTACCGTGGGGGTTGTATATTCGCGCTGTCCAGCGTCCCAAAAAGTTTACGCCTGACTGCAGGTTTGGCGATTGGTACGCGGTGCCGCCAAGTTTTATGGCGTAAATCAGGGCATTGTTTAGGTCGCCGTTGGCAAAAGATTCGAAGACGACGTTGTCAAGCAGAGTCTGATACATGGAGCCGTCCATCTGAAGCCCTGTTTGGTTGTAATGATCGAATTCGCCTACCCAGATGCGTATGTTACAAAGTTGGCTGTCGGTGAATTCGGCGTGGGGTTCTACGGTTATGGCGGTGGCGTTATCGCGCAGGTTGAAGTAGCAGCGGGTGATTTGGGTGTTTGTGTAGGAGCCCGTGGAGGTTTTTCCAGCTGCGTAGTTGCTGGTGTTAGTTCTAAAAACCAGTCCTTGCGTGCACATGTTAAAGTGTACGGTGTCGATTTTGGTGCATTCTGTCCACTTGTCAGTGTTAGCCAACTCCACGCCGACAACGCAGCTTTCAAAAATCATGTTGGCAACGGTGGTTTGGAAACTGTTTTCTATGCGCAAGGTGCCGTTGACTATTTTGAATCCTGAAACTTGGTTGTTCTGCGACTGCTCATACGTCTCGCCAGCCACAATAATTTTGCCGCCGTTCAAAACCAAAGTTGCGCCATCACTATCCAAACGCGCGTTCTTCTTGTTATTCACATAGACGTCAGAGGTTAAGTTGTAAGTGGTGCCTTGAGCTTTTATGTAGACGCTGCTGCCGTAGGTGAGGGCTTGGTTGAAAACAAATGACGCATCCGAATTGTTGAAGTCAACATTGCCCGTTCGCCCGTTCTTGGCAAGGACTGCGCCGTTGTCTTGGTACAGCACGTAGTCGTATTGTTCGATGGGCAGGCGCGCGGCTATGCTTGTGAGTTGGCTGCTAAACAGGTTGGAGAAGTCAGTGTAGGTCTGGTTTAGGGCAGTGTATCGTTGGTTCAGGTCTGTGTAGGCGTGGTTCAGTTCGGCGTAATCCTGGTCGCGTTGCGCTTGAAGCGTGTTTGTCCGGTCAAGAATCAGGTATGTGTTAACGCCTGAAAAAACTAAAACCGCAACAAAAAGCACAGCCCAAACGCGGTTGGAGAGAGCAAACTTCACTTCTGGTTCTCCCTAAGCAAACCTTGACGCCTGCAAGTTAAAATACAGGTAACACCAGACGCTAAAGAAAGTTTCTATAAAACAAAAACAGCCCAAACAAACCAAACCAGCCCCAACCAAGCGAAAACTCTATATTCCTTAAAGAAAACACCTTTTGAACACAAGCAGGGGCCCGTAGCTCAGTCAGGTCAGAGCGGAGGACTCTTAATCCTTAGGCCGCGGGTTCAACTCCCGTCGGGCCCGCCACAACCACAAATCAACCCCGCCATGGCTTTTTGCTTCTCCAACCGTCTACAACGGTGGTTTCCAACAAACCAAATTGGTTGCATGCACAACCTTTAATAGAATTGGCTTTGCCTCAACTATATTGGTTGCTAACGCAACTATCTCGTTTGGGTGAGTGAAGATGGCGCAGAAGGTATCTTTTGGCAGATTGATTTCGAGGCTTTATCAAAACATCAGCATTTACATAGATTCAAAACTCAAAGATTACGGAATTGGGTCAGGTCAAATCTCGTTTATGATAGCTCTTCAGCAGGAGGATGGCATAAATCAGGAAGAGCTCACTGCCAAGCTTGGAGTTAACAAAGCAACCACCGCTAGGGCGATAGCTAAGCTCGCAAAAGAAGGCTACGTTTATCGGAGAAGAGATGAAGCAGACAATAGAGCCTACAAAATTTATTTGACGAAGAAATGGCAAGAGACAGGTCCAAAAGTAGAGAGCGTTCTGCAAAGACTTACGGAAACACTTTCAACGGGATTAAATGAGGACGAAAGGGCAGCTGTAGTACGCTTGCTAGAACAGATGTCTCAAAACATTTTAGTAGAAAACCAGAAAAATGGAGAGATACCCCATGAATAGGTCAGTTAACAGGAAAGCGTTATTCATCATTTTAGCGGCTTCAACTCTGGCAGTGATGGCGGGTTCGATAATTTCGCCGGTAATATCTCTGATGCAGGGAAATCTTCAGGGCGCTGATGAGAATAACATCCGCTTTGTCATAACAACCCATGCGTTATTCATCGCAGTTTTCAGCCCCATCTTTGGAAGCGTTATCGACAAAATTGGACCAAAAAAACCATTCATCCTTGGACTGGTACTTTATGGTATTGCGGGGGCTTCGGGTCTTTTCATCACAGACATAACAGCCATGATAATAAGCCGAGCAGTGCTAGGCATTGCTGTAGCTGCAATAGCAAACCCCATCATAATCCTGATCTTGAATGTTTACAAAAACGAAGAATGCAACAAAATTATGGGTTGGCAAGCTAGTGCATCGTCAATTGGAGGCGTGATTTGGCCACTTTTAGGCGGCGCTTTAGGCGTTTTGGCTTGGAATTTGCCTTTTGGCATTTATTTGGCAGGCATCCCAACAGGTTTGCTGGCGTGGCTGCTCGTACCCAATGTCTCGGAGAACAAAACGGGCGACGAAAACCAAGCAGCAAAAGAAAAATCAGTGTTAAAGACACTCAAACGAAAACCGTTCATCCTTGCAATTTACGGTTTAGGATTATGGATGATGGCGCTACTGTACACTAACGTCACGTTTATCCCTCAGCTTCTAGCCACTGATTTTGGCGTACATAATAGTTTGATCATAAGCGCATTCATCAGTGTTATGGGCATTGCGGCTGCAGCAATTTCTTTTATGTACAGGAGCATCAAATCCAGATTTTCGTATAACATGATTGCGTTTACGGCGCTTGGTTTGTGGTCTGTTGGTCTTGTTTTCTTATCCCAAGTCATAGGCATTGCATCTATCATAATTGCGGTCATACTGTTTGGAATGGGACAAGGCATGATTATGCCAACACTAAACCTGTGGGTCGGCGAATTAACAGACACATGCATACGAGGCAGAATGGTATCCTACCTAACAACATTCCTGTTTATAGGCCAGTTCCTGCCGCCCATAATATTTAACCCAATATTCTCAGCCTTTAGCTTTAGCGGAGTATTCTTAACATCAGGAATAGTCTGCACAATCCTAACAGCACTGTTCATCATCAACTGGAGAAAAAACAAAAACTAAGAGCTAATTAATCACTGCCAAGCCTTCTTCCAGCAGGACCATCAGCTACAGTTACACCTGTTGCCACAGCCATGTCTCATGCGGGTTTAGATAGAATTTCTTCTCTTTGGAACATTTTTACTCCGACATAAAACACTACAGCATCCACCAGTATGAACAGAGCCATTATCAAGGCAAGCATCAGGGGTCCTAGAATCATTACGCCTGCGATTTGGGCGAAGACCAGTCCGAGTATGGGTAGGAGGAGTATGACGCTGATTTGTTGGGCTTCTTTGAATCCTTTGACTTTGGCGGATATGATAACAGTTAAGCCTATGCTGAATAGTGCTATGGTGGGGGCGACGCCAAATATGGTTAGGAGCCAAGTCAGGTTTGGAAGCAGCAAGGTGCCGTTGAAGAGGCTAAAAGTTGCGGCGTCCACCAGTATGGTGTAGACGGCAAAGGATACGAAGGTAATTATCATTGCGGGTATGAAGCTGACTAATATTTTTCCCATTAAGAGTTCGCTGTCAGATATGGGGGTGGCTAGTAGGGCTTCGATTGTTTTTCGTTCGCGTTCTCCTGCGAAACTGTCTGAACCCATTACGCTTGAAGCCATCACGGGGATGATTAGGAAAAACGGTGCGAAGAAGTAGAGTGTCATGATGTAGATTAGAACCTGCTGTGGGGACATTTGGGCGAGTTGCGCTTGGATGTCAAGGGGCAAATTGGTTATCAGTGCTTGGAAGTCGGTGTTGGTTGTGGGCATTTGAGATTCGGCGCCTGAAATCAGCACAATGGCGCTTGGCAAGACAACGGCAAAGATCAAGGGCACAATAATTATGGGCAAAAGGACTTGCCAGTTGCGTTTGACCTCTAACCAGTCTTTGCGGAAAACCAGCCAGACCTTGCGCATGTTCATGGGGTTTCCTCCTCTATCAGCTGCAGATACGTCTCTTCTAGTGAAGGCTGGAAAACGTTAACGAAAAGAATTTGCCCCTTTGCCTCCACTATTGCGCGCACCAGTTCAGGCGTTGCTTCACGGACATTCTCAACACTGACCTTAAGCATTGACGCCTGCGTGTCTGCCTCCACTTTTTGGGCTAAATTGCACGCTTTTACAGCAGCCACAATCTGCGGCGTAACCTTTACCAAACCAACCTGTATTACGGGTTGAACATTGGTTTTTCTGCGCAACTCATCAGGACTGCCTGTTATGACGCTTTTGCCCTTGTTCATTATTAGCACGCGGCTGCACAGTTTTTCAGCGTCCTCAAGATGATGCGTACACAAAAGTATGGTGCATTTATCGCGTTGGCTTAGCTGGGTTATTAGTTCGCGGATTTCTTTTGCTGAGGCGGGGTCTAAACCAGCTGTTGGTTCATCTAGAAACATCACGGGCGGCTTGTGGACGGTGGCGCGTACGATTGCCAGTTTTTGTTTCATGCCTTTGCTAAAGGTCGCCACTTTGTCGTTTCTGCGGTTCCATAGGTTGAAGAACTCTAGCAGTTCCTTGATGCGGCGCTGGCGTTCGGTGGCGTCCTCTATGCCGTAGGCTTCAGCGAAGAATTCCATGTTCTCATACGCGGTTAACCGTTCGTAGAGGCTTGGGTTTTCGGTGAGTATGCCTACTGATTGGCGCACTTTGAGGGGGTCTTTGGTGATGTTGTAGCCTGCAACGGTGGCGGAGCCTTTTGTGGGGGCAATTAGGCACGATAGCATGCGGATGGTAGTGGTTTTTCCTGCGCCGTTTGGACCCAGAAAACCGAAGACTTCGCCTTTTGCGATGTTCATGCTGATGTTGTCTACGGCGGTGAAGTTGCCGAATTTGCGGGTTAAGTTTTGTGCGTCAATCATGCGCTGCGTCTCCGTGGTCGTGTTTGTTGTATTTAGGTAAGCAATAACTATTTAAGCGATATGAAAACGTTTTCACAGCATGAAACTGATTAAGCTGCTGGACCAAGAAGGAACAAAAATAGTCGCAGACTCAATCAACCAAAGCATCCTGCAAAACCTGGTAACGTCAGACTGCTCCGTCTCAGAACTCTCCAGAACCCTAAACATCCCAACGCTGAAGCTTTGGAGGCGAATACAAAAACTTCAAAAAGCAAACCTAATCGAAGTCACAAAAACCACAAAAGTAAGAAATTTCGAACAAAAACATTACCGCGCCACAGCAACACAATACATCCCCTGCCAACACTTCAATTATCAACCAAAAGACCCCAACCTAAAAGCAGCATCCGAAATCTACGCAAAAATCCAAAAACAAATGATAACCGCAACCGCAGCCTTCGACAACATACCAGACAACACAGACCCCATCGACTACACACTATACGTACAAATGCAAACCTTCACCCAAATCTGCACAAACCCAGAAACCCAAACACAAATTGCCGACCTCCAACAGAAACTGTCAAAATTCAAGACCCCAAAATAAGCACTGCACTAATTCAAAACAGTACAGTTTGCACAACTGTTGTTTATGGCAAGTGCCTTTTTGGCGTATTCGACCAGCTACAAAAAATACGCCCACGATGAAGCGTTCAGCGACGAAGCAACTGTTTTCTTTAGAAACATGGGGCTATGGGCTTAAACCAGTTAAGAAGCCTACACCAGAATTTTTAGGGGTAACCAAAAAACTTTAGAAAACGGCACCCCATCAGAAATAAGCACATAAACACATATGTTTATAAGTTAGTATATACATAGTAGTATATGTGAATAAGCGAGTTGGAGTAATTAAAAACGCAAACAAGAAAACAAGTGTTTCGCAATCCGCTTATTGGAAGAACAGTTGACACGTGAAAAGCGTGCATAAAACTTGATAAAAACAGGCGTTGGATATGGGTCGCATCAGCGTGGATATACCCGATGAGTTGGAAAAGCAATTCAGACTAAAAACGGTAGAAAAATTTGGCGGTAAAAAAGGCGACCTCTCCCGCGCAATCCAAGAAGCAGTAAAAACGTGGATTTCAAAAAAAGAATAACCACATACCCCAAGTTACCGCCCACTAACTCCATTTTCGTATCCTTTCGTAGAAAGGCATTAAGGGAAAGCCAGCTAGCCCCGGACACTTGAAGGCTAAAGTCGCGTGAGGGGCAAAGAGCTGAGGTCCCCCAGGTTCAGAATGTGGTGTTGAAAAAAGTTTCCAAATCTTGTCATGATAACTAAAAGCAGCAGATTACTGGAGCTAGGTCAAGCAGCGTAGATTTTTATGGGGGTGAAAAAATGGTTGATAAAAACAGCAACTTGGACCTTGTATTCATGGATAAAGAGGGCAAGTTTTACTCGTTAGCCGATGTTGATAGTGCAGAGTTAGCAATTGGACTTGAAAAAATCTCCAAAGAAATTACAACAAGAATACAATTGCAAAAAGAACAAAGATAACGAGATTCAAATTCTGATAATAAATTAATCGAGGTTAAAAGAAATGATTAATGAAGAAGAAAAAAAGGCACCAGAAAAGGTAATCAAAAAAGACGAAGCCACAGCAAAACCTGTAAAACATGTTCCAGCCAAGCACGTTCCCACAGTTCACGTTCTGACGACATTTGACGATCTGATGGATAATTTTCGCAGAAATTTCATTGAAAATATAGCTTTTCCGATGGAGTGGGTAAGTCTGGAACCTGTTCGTGAGGCAACTTTGGACTTAGTTGATGAGGGAAACAAGTTTGTGGTGCATGCTGAATTGCCTGGCGTATCTAAAGACAAGATCGACGTAGCCCTTACGAAGGATGGCATCGAAATCTCAGCTGAAACAGATGTTGAAAAAGAAGACAAGGCTAAGAAGTTTGTTGTCAGAGAACGCGTTTACTCGCATGTTTACAAACAACTGGCGTTCCCCGAAGAGGTCATTCCAGAGGAAGCAGAATCCACATTTAGGGATGGCTTGCTTGAAGTTTGCATCCCAAAGAGGACGATTGCGCCCGCGCCTAAAAAGCATAAAGTGACAGTGAAATAGTTTGATACAGCAGCATTTTTGTGCTCATTCACTATTTTTCTGCAATATTTTTGAGAAACCACGCCACATACGCGAGCCTCGCATAGCGGTCACTAAACAAATTGGTACGCTAACGTTTGAAATAAACTGAACCTAAAAATAATTCGAAAGCGTCCAGAGGTGCTTCTGTACGGTGA
Organism: Candidatus Bathyarchaeota archaeon; assembly: GCA_026014465.1. Classification (NCBI taxonomy): domain Archaea; kingdom Thermoproteati; phylum Candidatus Bathyarchaeota; species Candidatus Bathyarchaeota archaeon. The sequence goes on from JAOZID010000010.1 coordinate 381,073, forward strand.
ATTAAAAATGGCGATGAAGCTTTGACTGTAGCTGGTGATTCACAGTTACACACCTTAAAATTATGCGTGTATGTTATAAATATGGAGTAAAGAGTGTGAAAACAATGGCAGGAAAAATTCTAATAGTTTATTCGACAAAAACTGGAATAAATGCAGCTGCAGCGTATACTATAGCTGAAGCTTTAAAGACAGTTTACGCTTTGGATGTGACTATCGTTGATCTTAAGAATGGTTCACCCGACATTACCCCATTCAGAAACATCATCGTTGGCGGTGGTGTAGACCGTGCAAACGTTTACAATGAAGCCGTGGATTTTTTGGAGGAAGACTTTTGGGGTAAGAATGTTGCAGTCTATTTCTCTTGTGAGGATGATGAAAATCCGAGAGCGAAAAGTACTGAAGACAACACAAAAAAAGTACTGACTAAAAACACGGCTCTCAAGCCCATTGATGTTGCTGCCTTTGGAGGCTGCAGGCTTAGCCAAGGAAGACCAGTCATGGATGAGTTAAACATGAATAAGGTAAGGGACTGGGCGATAGAGCTGGGAAAGAAGTTTACCGCGCTCGAACCAGAGCCCGTCGTTGAGGTAGCGCCAGTGGTTATGAAAACGCCAGCACCCACGCCAGTGGTCGAGATGCATACAGCGACGGAAGAAAACGAAGGAGTTTTCGAAATTATTTGTGATGCAGCTGACAGATTCCGTTTCCATCTAAAAGCCGGCAACGGGGAAATAATTGCTGTAAGCCAATCCTACGGGGCAAAAGAGTCAGCCATAGTGGGCATTGATTCAATAAAGAAGAACGCTCCAATAGCCAAAATCGCTGATCTCTCAACGACAGAAGGGGTTAAGACAAAGCAGGCAAAGCGTCCAGCCGGGATCGTCCAAGACCCGGTTTTTGAAATTCAATTCAATGCGCCGGAGAGGTACCGTTTCCATCTAAAAGCCGGCAACGGGGAAATAATTGCTGTAAGCCAATCCTACCTGTCAAAACAGGCAGCCAAAGGAGGCATAGCATCAGTGAAGAAGAATGCGCCAGCGGCCCCGATCGTTGACCAAACAATTGCGGCAACCTAAGCCGAAAACTTCCTTTCTTTTTCTTCTATTAGTACTTGGTTAGAGTTGCGAAAAACTGCGAAGGGGTTTGTTTAATTTCCTGTTTTTATGTTTTAATAAACTATTTTTAGGAATTGCAGGAAAAAGAAAGAGAAGCTATCATTGAAATCAAGATATGTTACCTTTTAATTGTCCCTCAAGAGCTTTTATTTTGCGAAATCGCGAAAAACTCAAATACAATTGGACGCTATAAACATTTGGTAGCCGCATGTCAAATGACGAAAACACCGATCTTTTGCTGGGTCTGGGCTTAACGCTTAATCAGGCAAAAGTTTACTTAGCAATACTTAAGTTGGAGAGAACTACAGCAGCGCAGATAGCTAAGTATTCGAAAGTTCGTCGGGAAGATGTGTATAGGGTTTTGCCGCTACTTGAAAAAATGGGCTTGGTCGAAAGGTTGTTGGGTAAACCGGTTGAGATTCAGGCGGCTCCTATTGTGGATGCATTAACTAAATTGGTGGATGAAGAAAAATCAAAGTCCGATGAGAGATTGTCAGGTATGAGGATTAAGGTTCAGAAGCTATCTATTAAAAATTGGAAGCACCCGCTCCCTGGAGAAGAAAGCATCTACATACTTATACCTGAAAAAAAAGCAATTTTGACCAAGACTTCAGAACTAATAAGAAACTCCCGAAAAGAGGCTGCTTTAGTTGCTGACAAGGGGAAAATCATTGCGTTTTTATCTTTGTTTTCAGATGAATTTAAGCAGGCAATAAAAAAAGATGCTCAGATTCGTTTAATTTGTGAAAGAAACAAGCCCGATCATGAACTTGGAGAAAGGGTGCAAAAACTCATTGGCGGAGTTTCGGTTCACGTAAAGTTTTACCGTGAACCCCTAAATCACTTCATAATGTCGGATGACAAAGAAGCATTGATTACCGCCTCCAAAGAAAGCGGACTAGGCGAAAGCACTTCCTTGTGGACGAACAACAGCAACCTTATTGGCTTACTAAGAGCAGGTTTTGAATCCGACTGGGAAAAAGCTGAAAACTAACCGTTGACTCTTATTTCTCCGGTAGTTTCAAGTCCACTTTTTTTCTAACACTTGGACCGAAGCGCGTTAATCAATTCAAAAACCGGCAAGAATCAGCGTATCGTTTTGTTTGCGTCCGCTACCGCTCTTGTTACTGGAACTCCCCAGTCACACACACTTAAGAACTCTGCGCACAATTAGGCACACAGGTTTAGCGGTGGAGAAAAGAATATGAAAAATAGTTTTGCCATAATGGAGTTTGGGCTAATCTCTTGCTCTTTTTGTGGCGAAATGGCTCGCGCGCAAACGGCGAAGATGACGGAGGTGAATGAGAATGACAGACAACGAGAAAGCAGTTGAAGTTACGATGGACAAAATGGAGGAAATTAGAAAGGCAATGGGGGACTTCAAGAATAATGTGGCTAGCCATCTAAAAGACGTACAAACCGACGTAAAGGATTGGCGTTTTGCAGTAGAGAGTCATGAAGAGGGTGTCACAGTTGATGTCTCCGTGAAGTTGCTCATCAAACAGAAAACGGGAAAATAGAGCTTAAAGTACGCAACTGATGATACTATGAAAATACGTCTTGAGGTATTTCGTCGGATTCTTCTCAAATTTCTCCCTATTTTCGGACGACTTCTCCCGATCCTCGCGAAATTATTCCCTTTATTTGAACGATTCATTCCTGTTTTTGTCTCATACTTTCTAGAGCGAGCATTGAGGGCATTGAAAACCGAGGGGTCAATTGATGATTACCGTACAAGAACCGTGCGGACTGGCAAGTTTCATTATAGACTAGACATAAGGCTCGTTTTGTCTGCAGAGCAGGCAGAAATCATATTAGATGACGTGGTAGCCAAAATACTTGGGATATTTGGTTGGGATAATGGAAGTAACTAAAGATGGAAGTAACTAAAGATTCTAAAATGGACAGGGTAGATGCTGAAATAGACGAAATAGCGCAAAGGCTTTTGTTAGAGCTTGAGGGCGCAAGTTCCAGGGATTTATCAGACGTTAGTTATGCAAAAAAGATTTTGTATTTATCAGACGTTCATTACGCAAAAAGGGTACTGCAACAGATAGGCAGTGTTACAAAGCTCCGCAGTGGAGCTGAAAGTGAGATAGAGAAAAGAGCAGTGATTAAGGTTCTGTTGTTTTCTACGTGGTTGCAGAGACTTTATTTCATCATAAGATCCTGCATGATGGGGCTGATAAGTTCGGTCGTTACATTCATTTTCATATGGTATGTTGGCTCAATAAACGCTATTACATATTATGTCTTTGGCATATTTGTGTTTGCGCTTTCGTTGGTTATAACAAGACTATTTGATGCACAAATAACCAAAGCTACAAAAAAGATCGTCGAACTCGTGGCTAATCATAGAACGGTTAGAGATTTTATCATGAACCACTTCTAACTGAAGAGTTGGCAGTCAAATCCTAAAAGGGCTAGGTATTGGACCGAACTGCAACCACCACGCAACGGCTCCACCCGAAGAAACTCGATGCTTATCTAATCGACAACTTTCTCACTTTTTAGAATCTTTTTTGGTCCTTGAAATCTTTTTTATCTTTATCCCTTTGTTCTTTGAAATCTTTTTCGTTACTATCGCTTAGTTTCTCGAAATCCTTTCTGTCACTGTCGGTTTTTTCTTCAAAATCTCTTCTATTAGTATCCCTTTGTTCTTTGAAATCTTTTTCGTTACTATCGCTTAGTTTCTCGAAATCCTTTCTGTCACTGTCGGTTTTTTCTTCAAAATCTCTTCTATTAGTATCCCTTTGTTCTTTGAAATCTTTTTTGGTTTTTTTAGTTTTCTCTTTAAAGGTTCTATTCGCTATCTTTTCGGCAATAGTTCCTATTCCATACATTTGGAAAAAGACGAAAGAAACCACCAATCGGAACCAGAAATTGGCTAACCCGGCCAACAGACTTGAAGCCTGCGCCAATGATAAGTTGATTCCAAGAATTCCGTAAAGCTGACTGGAAACTATTTGCGAAAAACCTGCAAGAGTTACCCCTTGTCCCCTGATATTACTAACCACAGTATTTGTAATCACAATCTTATCAACTCCAATTTGCGATCCTAAAGCAACAAAAACAAAGACCAACACCAAGATTTCAAAAACCCACGTTACAGATTGAAAAACAATGGGTTTTACCATAGCTTTTGGCTTTTTCTTAATCAACATTATTCCATCATGAAATTCAGTAATTTTACTTTCAAGTCCGGTAGTGTCGAACGGTTTAACCCTAATTTTTGCCATGGCCCCTACAAGCACTCGAAGAAGTCTTTTAGTGGCTGAAACATTGGTGCTTAAGTATACTATTAGGACAAGCGGTACCGCCAAAAAGACCATCATTAGCCCAATAGCTATCAACAAGAAACTATCTACTGAGTAATTTAGAAAGAGGAGAACAATGCCAATAATTAAGGAACATAAGACAACTACAAGTTCAAGAACATCCTTGATTATAACTGACGCTAGTGCTTTAGCTCCATCAACACCTTTGTCTTTACTTAACAAATAAGTCATGAAAAGGTCTCCCGCCAAACCGCCTGGAATAAGGCAATCAACGAAAGCCCCGACCCAGCTGAGATTAAAGATTCTTCTAAATGTTGTTTTCACTCCAACAACATCGAGTGTTGCTTTCCATGCCAATGCGTTAAACAACGCGTCCAATATGACGCATACAAAAGATAGAAGATAAATCGGGACGCTTACCCCGGCAATAACTACTGCAACTTCGCTCAAATTTGTGAAGAATAAGAAATAAAGTATGAAAACAACGAACCCAAGCCCTGCTATTAGACTGACCCCCTTTTTGAATGAGGGCTTATTCGGCATTGCCATATTTTCCCACATACTCTCGATTGTTAGGCTCCAGTAATCGCAGACAAATTGGTTTGCGCGCAATTCTGATTTTGTATTTCTTTGGGTTTTGAACTAAAAATGGAAATTTTGTTTATTTCCAGAGCTTTTTTCCAGTCAAAAGCCAAAAGACTATCAAGATTACGGCTATTACGAGCAGTATGTGTATCAATGCACCTATGCCGGGCAAAGCGAAGAAACCAACTAGCCAAAGTATCACGACAATAACTGCAATCGTCAATAAGGTGTTCATAATTATCTATCCCCCCATATGGTGACTACTTATGGTCACAGGCGGACTTAACTGTGTGTAACTGTGGGGCTACAGCTACAGGTAAACAGTTAATATTGTTGCTAACATGCGGACAGAACTTATTTCTAATAGCATGAGTATTGCACCGCCAAGGCTCCAAAGAAATTGCAACAAGACTGCAGTTGCAGAACGAACAAAGATAATGGATATTGCAATTATAAATAATAAATTAATCGCGAGCTTTGACAAGACAAAAAAACAAGCAGATCCCTAATGGTTCTTGTTGGAACTCAGAGGAAAACAAATGTTCAAAACAAAAAAGCATACGACCTATTTGAGACAGCTTCAGGGTTAGAAGAGGTAGATTTATCCTTTCTTTCTGGGTGGGTCCCAAAGTACCAAAGGCAGACGCGGTTATTGGCAGGTTTTTATGTCTGTCCATTGTTTCTTTGGTTGCTCTGATTTTTTCCTAAACCACTGTTATGTGCGCTCAACACAAATTTTAGCGTGCTTTCCATGAAAAATTCCCTGAATTGATTTTTCGCATTTAGTACACTTATACATCTTAACTCTGAATCACTCAAAATTCCATTCTTTATCAGGTTCTTTCATATGGGCTGTACAATTTGGACATTTCGGCATAATTAATCACTTCAAAGGTATTGTTACGCTTGTTATATATCGTTTTCATTATGATGTAACAGCAACTTTAAGCATTTTTTGTTCGCCGCGAAGGGCTTCCATGTACCCTTCGGCAGTCTGCTTTTGTTTTGTGCCTGGGTCCAAACCGTTGCATAATTGAACAAACGTCTTCCGCAACATCTCCGTATCTTCACGCGAGATCTTAAAAGGCAACTCACTCCCTTCATACGCAGCAAATATTGATGACAACCCCTCGATGTACCGTCTATTCTCTATGATGTTTTCACGTTTTTTCCTATAGGCTTTGAACCAACTTGAAACAGGTCTGCTTGTGATTCGGTCAATGCAGTTATTACACACATTTAGTCTATCCCCTTTTTCGCTTCTGATAACTGAAACATCAAAAATGGGATAGTTACCGCAAACATCACATTTCATATGCTGTGATGAAGCGAAATTGTCAATTAAACAATACGACCTGCCTTTATACTGAAAAGACCTAACACTCTCGATGCATTCAGGAATAGTTCGACTCAACGCCAGCAAAATATCATCTGTTTTTGCCAATTTGTTCACCAGCTACCGGGTTAGGTCAACGGAAATCTTCGGCGTAAATAGCCCTTTAAAAATTCTTGGTCATCTGCTAATTCAGTGCTTTTTACAATTTGACCCTCAAGCCTATCCAAAGCTACCCTAAACGTCTGTTCCACACCATAGCCTTCACCTGAACTGAAAAACGCTCCCTTCCTCGTTCTAAACTGCAGTCGACAATGAATCAACTGGTCACCCTTGAAGTTTGTACCATGCGTCTTCATATAGACAAATAGCGTGCCCGATTCCAAGTTATCTCCGTATCTATGAGTGAAAGATTCGAAGTCATCCATAATGGCGCCTCGTTGAATTTCATCAATTTCTACGTCTTTTACTGAAAACTGCACAGTAAGCCTTTGCACTGGCTGTTCCAGTTGAGCTAAAGGTTCAAGAAAATCCCGTTTAGTTATGATACCAACAGGTCTTCCTTTACTGATGACCACCAAAGAGGAAATTTTGAATTTGCGCATTTGCTCTTCAGCATCTCGCAAATTGGTTTCAGGCAAAACAGTGACCACCGGCTTAACCATTATTCCCTTGGCAGGAATACTCAAAACAGGAATTTTCTGACCCACTCTTTCGCCAAACCTTTGCACATGTCTAGGCTGAAAGACATTTTTAATAATATCTTGAATACCCACAATTCCCACAAGTTTTCCATCGCTAACTATGGGCACGTGAGAGATTCCCTCAGTTCTTAAAAGGCTCAGCACAGACCCTAGCGAATCATCTTCTTCAACGATAAAGGGTTTCTTGGTCATTATTTCTTCAACACGAGTGTTACCCCATTGCTCTAGTATAGCACCATGGATAACATCGTCGTCGGTAACAAAACCCAAGAGTTTCTCTTCGTTATAGACTGGAAGTTGCCTAATCTCGCTCGCAATCATCAACTTAGCGACCTTGCTAAGAGAGTCTTGCAGAGTAACAGCAGGCGCTGACCGCATCAAGGTCTTAACTTTGGTTCCAGAAACATTAAAACTAGACCGTGTTATCCATTTTCGAGAAATAACCCCTGTGTAACTACCTTTATCATCCAGGACCGCTAAAACAGGCGGCGTCTCTTCTTTGAAACGCGATAGACAAGATGAAAGCGTATCATTTTCGTGAACCTCTAAGAACCCTTTTGAAAAAATTTCTTCGACAATTTTAACCACAGAAAACACTTCAACACTATTCATTCTCACGGCTTAATTTAAGCATTAGACGAAATGAGGTTGTAGTCGTGCGAAAATAGGCAACAATTGCAACAAGAAGCAGTAAGCCGCTGGGCGTCATTTTCTTTATGACGTTTTGGTCAATAAGATAACTGTTACGTTACCCCGCAGTCTCAGACGTTAACTTTTTATATTGGGAATCTCGCTTCGCGGCATTCAATGGTAAGGCAGTAACTGTGATTTGCGGGGTTTAATTCAAGCGGATAAAGTTTCTTTTGAGAGCTTTTCCGCCAATTCCGCTCCCTTTCGTTGTGAGTTCGTATTGACGGCATACGTTATGCTCCGGGTATTTTATTTCGCCTTTCACTATGTGGGTTCTTTCAAGCACAACCAAATCGTGCTCAGTTTTGTTCAAATCACGCGGTTGTGTTCTTTCAAACGAAATTATTATATCCAGTTTCTCCTCCTTTGCCATCTTGAATAAAAGAGAGTTATAGCGATGCATCCCTTCCTCAAACTCGGCATCAAGTTTGCAATCTTTAAAAGCTACATGATATCAACATCATCTTTAGTTCTAAGGACAGAAACACCGACCCGAAAACATCATTCAAAACACGTACAAGAGTGTAGGCAATCAAAAATTTTAACTTACCGCTGCACACGGGTGTGTAGCGACTAAAAAAGAAAATGGCTAATAGGTCACAACTTCAGACGCAAATTCTAAAAGCCCAATTTGCGTAAGTTCGAAAATCCCGTGAAAGCACCAAAGAAGGCCCCACGTAACAATGAAGGCTACATTTTTGGCAGTTCTGGGTTTCTTTCCAGTTAACTGCAGAGATTGCCGTTTTGATGTCGGTTTCCAGAACTGAAACGCGGGGTGTATAGTCGTTGCGGACATAGCAGGGCAGAACCAGCTTTCCATCAGGACCTACATTAATCAGGGCCCAAGGTTTACATTTCAAGATTTTATCCTTTGTCATGACTTTAAAATAGCTAATTGAGTTCACAAGGGGGTATCCGCTCTTTTTCATTTCAACGAGTTTTTCAGCTATTTTCACAGTTTCTTTTGCTACGGGTGCGGGCATCGTAGCGCTACAATAATCATGCGCTATAGCCACTGATATCCGGGCATTCAATTCTTTGGCCAGCTTTATCATTCCTTCGATTTCATATAGGTTTTCAGCCATTATTGTTGTGTTGATTGTCACAGGAACTTTCTGTGTGGCTACCGTTATGCCGCGTATTGCTTTTTTGAAGCAGCCCCTAAATCCCCTTATCTCGTCATGGATTTTTTCTAACCCATCCAACGAAACGTAGACAACACCGTTTATGTAAGGTGATATTTCGTCTATTCTGGATTCGAGTAGAGTGCCGTTAGTTATTAGGCTTGTATGCAAAGGCAGAGAACGCGAAAAAGCAAGAATTTCAACCAAATCGCTCCTCAAAAGAGGTCCCCCGCCTTCAAACGCGATTCCGCAGGCTCCCGACTTGTAAATCTGTTTTAGAATTGCTTTTTCGCTCTCCAAACTTGAACGTTTTTTTCTCCCCCAAAATAGTTGGAAACTAGCGCCAAGCCTCCAAAATCAAGTAAACATAAAGGCATAAATAAGCACCGACAAAAACAAGTACTTGTCTCTTTTGTTTTAAAGAAAGGGGCTATTAGAGTTTATTCTTTTTTCTTGAGTTCTTTCTTTACACCCTTTCCGAAATCACTTACAGCGTGGGCACTTTTCTTAATGCCTTTGCCGATTGCTTCTCCTGTTTTTTCGGCGGCATTTTCAATTTTTTCTTCGCTTCAGGCATTCTGGTCATCTCTAACTAAAGGTCGATTATTGTGGAAGTAAGTATTTGTGATTGTGAGACTACAGCGGCAAACAGAAAGCCAGCTCAGCCTCTGTTAGTGGCAAGTTTGTATCGTCATCTTTGTTTTTTCCGCGAGATTTTCGCGGTCCTGTTTGTTGATCGTTAAGCTTGGGGGTCACTTTTTTATTCTCACCTGAAAAGCGTCTTTGTTGTCGCCTTCCACGGTCTTGCTCATTAATCGCTCCAGTTCCTTTCTCACGCATATTCTTTCACTTCAACTTTTTCAGTTTTCCTTTTTTTCGAACAAAGAGTTGAATGAATAATGCACTGTTTAAACTGCCGCCCATTAAGGCGTTAGTTATCTGTCTTCACTGTAGTCTCTATCCTCGTGGGCTTCTTCTTCTAAAGCCTCTTCGGCCTCTTCTTCACGCGCTCTTTCCATAGAACCTGCAGCTCTTGCTTTGTCTTCAGCTTCACCTTGTCGGGGAAAAACCTCATCCAACCAAGCTTCAAACTGTTTTTGACCTTCACGATTGGAAAAAGCCCAAGCACACAATTCACTAATGACCCCATTCAAATCAACTTGGTGATTGTCCGCCAACTGTTTAAGAAATTGCACCCACTTTGCAGGCAACACTACCGTAGAATTAACCATCTAAATCTTCTCCACATTTTCGGTAGGGATAACAGTCATTTTTTTCACTTGCTCAGTATTTATTGGATCGCTCTTAGGCAAATACATAGAAAATAACAAAAACGTAGCCATAAAGTAATACTCCTAAAAGGGAAGACACTCAAACTAAGATATAAACCATAGCAAAACGGCGATTAGCTAAAAAGCTGCTTAGCAGAAGGGTAGTTGCGTAAGAGATTATTTTGACTGATTGTGCGTTTGCGTTTATGCGCGTTATTCGGAGGAAGGCATATCAAAATTTTTAAAAAAAGAATTAATCATTATTGCACGCCGTTAGCTGTCGATTTGATTTGCTCTGAGAAAGAGGCACACCAATTATTCCAAACAATAGAAAAGACAGGAACTGTTTTCATCTGTACACGGTTTAGTACAGGTTGTTCTATGGCATAGTATAATTAAAAACGTGGTGTCAGTTTATCAGGATGAAAATGCGAAGAAAATCTTTTTTGCTGCTGTTGTCAACGTTTGTGGTTTTGGCAGTTATCATCGTGTTTGCTTTGGTTTTCATGGCTCCGCACTTGGGTATGGTGCCTGAAGAGATTACAGAGGAGCAAGCCGTTGAAATTGGTCGTAGCTTTCTTGAAGACGAAAATTATGTCGTAGGGGAGGTATTGTTTGCAGAACTGGAAGAGAGGACGCCAAATCTCTATGGGCACGGGGACAACAATTTGTCAGACCCACGTGAGGAAAAAGTGCTTTGCTGGGTTATCAGGTTTGAACACGTGCTGCCAAACGGCTACTTTACGGTGTAGATTGATGCTTCAACAGGCGCAGTTATTGAAGACACACAAACCAAATAGGTCGCAACAGCTAAAAGGCGCCTAAGCGGCTAGTTTTTTTAGGTGCTAAAGGGTTTGTTTGTGTATGCAGGAAGTTGAAGCGAAGATTTTGGGTATTGACCGCGGCAAAGTGGAGGCGCAGCTTATTGCGTTGGGGGCGAGCAGGGTTTTTGATGATGTTATGGAGGCTTTTTTTTATGATTTTGCTGATAGCTCAATTATCAAGGCGGGGAATGTTTTGCGTGTTCGTCGCGAGGGTCGCGAGGTGGTGTTGACGTATAAGGTGGTGTCGGCTACGGGTGAGGCGAAGGTTGCGCAGGAGCATGCGGTGGTGGTTTCGGATTTGGCGGCTGTGCAGAGGATTTTGGAGGCGTTGGGGCTGGTTTTGGTTGAGAGTATGCAAAAGCACCGTGTCAGCTACAAGCTCAAGGATGCCCGCTTTGACATCGACAAATACACGGGAAAATACAGTTACATACCCGAGTTCATGGAAATCGAGGCAGAAAACCCGCAGGTCATACACAGATACGCAGAGAAACTGGGTTTCAAAACCCAAGATTGCCTACCCTGGTCTACGGTGCAGGTAATCGATTACTACGCAGACAAGCAAAAGAAGAGTTACTGAGTGCCAGATTGCGTTTTGGCTGTTCGTGAAGCTGCACTGCTCGCCGTGGTTTTGCGGGGTCGACGAGCTGGAGCGGTCTTGGGTGTAGCGGGCTGTGACTCGGCTTTGGGTTTTTCGGCTGGTTTAGGTTTTGCGGGTGCTTTGGTTTTGTGGGGCGTTTTTGGTTTTGTGGTTTTGGCGGTTTTTTGGGGTGCTTTTTTGTTTGGGTTGTTCCAGATGGGGTATGTGCCGTGTTCTTTTTTGTAGTTGGATAGGAGTTCTTTTTGGGTTGTTTTTGGGTTGTCGCTTGGCAGCCAGCTTATGCATGCGGTTTCGATGTAGCCGTCGCTGAACAGGGCGGCGTGGATTTTTGAGATTTCTTTGCCGTTTAGGCTGCCGCTAATGTAGCCGCCGAAGACTTTTTTGGCGGGTTTTTTGGTGCGTCCTATATAGAGGATGTCAGATTGTGTTTGTCCTGAGAGTGACTTGTCAATTAATACAAAAACGTTGTTTGTTTTGCTGGGTAGGTTCATTACGCAGAGTTCTTTTAGGGGAGAGAGTTCAGTGAACCCGTGTTCTTTAAGCGTTTGAGAATTCATACGTGTTTAGTGTTTGATGCAGGATTTAACTTTTACTAAATAGACCACTCACAACTATAGATTCTATATTCACAGCACTTAATGATTGGCTACTTCCCCATATAGCCGTTGAAGGAACAGAAAATGAACACACACCCCGCGCGTTCTAAACACGAAATCCCCCGACGCGGCAAACCCAAAACCGTACAGGCTATTTTGCAAAGGAAGCGAGCCCGCTGAGCACAACCAGATTTAGCAATTGCACAAAATTATATAGAGTGAATTATAGATTACATATTGGGCAAAACTCTGCGGGGCAATTTCTACACGCAAAGTCTGATGTTTAAAAGAGGGAAATCGTTTGTCGAAAACAGAAAACGTTACTTCTGGCAGTAAAAAAATCCTCAACAAGGATAAGTCGCTTGATAATCCAGAGTACTTCATAAACCGCGAGTTAAGCTGGATACGATTTAACTCACGCGTCCTAGAAGAAGCACGCGACCCGTGGCATCCCCTCTTGGAGAGGGTGAAGTTCATAGCTATTTGCGGGAGCAACCTGGACGAGTTTTTCATGACCCGTATTGCTCGTTTGCTTAAGAAGACGCGTAAGGGCACGGCAAAAACGTCTAAGGACGGTATGACGGCTATGGAGCAAATCCAGGCTACACGTGCTGAGATACTGCCGCTGCTTGAAAACCATGCCCAGTGCTGGAGCCAAGAACTCATGCCCGCTTTGGCAAGCGAAGCAATCTACATCAAAAAATTCAAAGAGTTAACAGAAGAAAAAAAGCAGGCACTACGAGATTACCTAAAAAACACAATCTTGCCAGCCATGGATATACCCAAAAAACAAGGGTTGGATCCCAGCAAAACAGAGAACCTGCACCTGAATTTGGCAGTTCAAATCGATTCGCCCAAAAAGCAAACATATTATGTCGTGGCTGTTCCCACAGAAAAGTTTGACAGGCTAATACGCATACCAAGCTACGGCTACAGTCTTGACACGGACAAGCCAAACGAGGGCACAGAATTCTTTTTTGTCTTCTTGGAGGATTTGATAGCGAATAATTTGGATTTGCTGTTTCCAAAGAAGAAAGCGGTGGCGGCGTATCCGTTTAGGTTGACGCGAAACGGCGAGATTGACATAATTATGGATGAGTCTGCGGATTTTCTGGTTCGGGTTAAGAGGAGCCTTACGAATCGTAAGTCGGGGTTCCCAAGTAGGTTAGAGTTTGACAAGAACATGCCGCAGTCTATTAGGATAGAAATTGCCCAAGCCTTCAAGTTGCCCGATTACCTAACCTACGAGTTCGATGGTCCCTTAGGATTAGTGGATTTCTGGCAACTCACAAAGCTAACACGAACCGACTTAAAAGACAAAACGTTCCTGCCAAACATCTCACCCATACTAACCTCAGACGATGACCTGCTTGGAACCATAGCCAAACGCGACATCGTGCTGTATCACCCGTATGACGGCTTTGAGGTTATCGTTGAGCTACTGCGTGAAGCCGCTACTGACCGCTACGTGAAAGAGATATGCATAACCATGTACCGCATGGACCCCAAATCACCCGTGGTTGAAACATTAATCGCCGCTGCAAAACAGGGGAAAAGAGTAACGGCAGTTATCGAGTTAAAAGCCAAGTTTGACGAAGAAAACAATATAGTCTTGGCGTCGTTGCTGCGTGAGTCAGGCGTAAAAGTAGTTTACAATTTCCCCAACTTCAAAGTCCACGCAAAACTCTGCCTAATTGTTAGGAAAACCAGTAAGGAAACCACGCGGTTTTCACACATCGGTTCGGGGAACTATAATTCAGTGACGGCGAAAATCTATGGCGACATTGGTTATTTGACGGCGAACCCTGAAATCGGCAAAGAGTTAGAGGAACTGTTTAAGTTGCTGGTTAAGGGGAAGCAGGAAAAAGAGTTCAAGCACCTGCTTGTGGCTCCCAAATCGTTAAAACCCGAGATTCTTCGACGCATCAACAGGGAAATCGAGTTCCACCAAAAAACAGGCAAAGGCTACCTCGCGTTTAAACTCAACAACCTTGAAGAAACCGAAGTCATCCAAGCTCTTTACCGCGCATCCATGGCAGGCATAAAAATCGACCTCAACGTCCGAGGCTTATGCTGTCTGCGTCCAGGCATACCAGGAGTTAGCGAAAACATCTCGGTGGTTTCAATTGTGGGGCGTTTTCTGGAGCACGCACGAATCTACTATTTCCGCAACGGCAAAGAAGACGAAGTTCTAATCGGAAGCTCGGATTTGATGTTTAGGAATCTTAACGAACGCGTAGAAGTGCTCCTGTCGGTGCCTGACCCCAAAGTACGCCAAGCAATCTTGGACAACATGCTAAAGATTCACTTAAAAGACAACATCAAAGCCCGACGACTGATGCCCGACGGCACGTATCAGCGGGTGGAGCAGAAGAGGGGTGATGCGTTGATTAATTCGCAGGGGTGGCTTATAGAAAATCGAGGCATTTGGCATGAGCAGCAAGCCTAAACTTTTGGGCTACACAGAAGACGAGAGCTACTGCGCCTTTGGTGTTGACCGTCTTTCAAAGCTTTTAGAAGCATTAGAAGACCAAATCGGCGGCGTCATGCAAAGCAGCGATATCGAATACGTCCACAAAATGCGCGTTGCCTCCCGAAGAATCCGCGCCACCATGCCTCTTTTCCAGACCTGTTTTCCCGAAAAGAAATTCAAGAAGTGGCTAAGGCAAGTAAAGCAGGTAACGGGGCTTTTGGGGGAAGCTAGAGATCTTGACGTGCAAACCGAGTTCGTCAAGCAGTACAAGAAAACAAGCCAAGCCGCAGCAGAAGAGTTAAGCTTGGAACTTTTGCTTAGCGGCATCAGAACGCAAAGAGAGCGGATACAGCCAGATGTAGTTAAGGGACTTCAAGCTCTGCAGACTTCATGCGGGTTAGAGGAGATGCACCGTTTCTACGACGCCGCAAAAGAATACCTTGGCGAATCACAGTTTGAGCCCCAGCAGGTTAAAGAGAAAGCGCACTGGACAATTACTAGTCGCATAAATGATTTTGTAGAGATGGAAGAGTACGTTCACCAAGAAAACCAAAGCCGCAAACAGCATGAAATGAGAATCCAAGCCAAATGGCTACGGTACACCATGGAAACCTTCGCGCCACTGTACCCAAATAAACTCAAAGACGACATTGAAACCATAAAAGATTTCCAAGATGCATTAGGCGAAATGCATGACTGCGACGTCTGGACAGAACGCATCCCCAAATTCCTCGATGACCTCACAAACAAACCTGAGTTCAGACACGACAACAAAACCCCCCAACTCACAGCATTTCTGGATTACGTGAAAACCCAACGCAAAAAATACTACACCCGCTTTGTTGAACTGTGGGAAACCAGCAAACAAAATGGCTTTTTCGAACAGCTACAAAAGAAAACAGGTGAAGGCTTTCCCAGCGCAGACGACAAAATAAAGGAGCTAAAGCAAAATCCAGAAGCCAAAGTTGCGGTCATAGCAGATGTTCATGGAAACCTGCATGCGCTACAGGCAGTCATGGAGGATGCCGAAAAGCGCGGCGCCAACATTTTCCTAAATGCAGGTGACAGCGTAGGGTATGGGGCGTTCCCAAATGAGGTAGCCCAACTGCTTTGCGCAAAACAGGTGGTTAGTGTGGTTGGGAATTTTGACCTTGAAGTGCTAAGCAGGGACAAAAATACGAAGAAAGGGATCAAGGGGGTTGCGGTTGATTTTGCGAAAGAGCAGGTTGATGGTTCGTGTAGGGCGTTTTTGTTGTCGTTGCCGCGTGAGGTTAAGTTTGAGGCGGGGGAGAAGCGGCTGCTTTTGACGCATGGAAGTCCCCAATCAATTGAAGAGCACCTGCGCCCAGACACGCCACAGACACGCATAGAAGAGATTGCACAAAAAACCGCTGCCGACCTCATAATCACGGGACATTCCCATCAGCAGTACCTTCGTAAAGCGGAAGGCAAATTTTTCCTAAACCCCGGAAGCGTTGGGCGACCTGACGATGCAAACCCCCAAGCCGCCTACGCCGTAGTCACGTTCAAACCTTTCTCCGTGGAGCTGCTACGGGTCAGCTATGATGTCGTTGCCGCGGCGGATGCCCTACGAAGAAACGCTTTGCCTGAAAGTTTTTCGCAGATGCTCTTGAAGGGCGTTTCAATTGACGAGATTGCCAAGGAAGACCGCCTTCGAAGCGAGGCGTTGGAGAAGTCTTGTAGAGAGGTCGTGGCGAATTGTGAGGAGGTTGCGTGTGGGTACTGGGCTGAGGTTGAGCATCCAAAGCAGGTTAGGAAGCTTTCGCTACAAATTTTTGATGACCTTCAAAGCTTGCATGAGTTAGGCACGACGGAGAGGTGCTGGCTTGAATGCGCCGCCATACTACACGACATCGGCATGGCAAAATCCGCAAAAGCCCACAACAAAAACTCTATGCAGCTAATCCTAAACGACCCGCGCCTGCTTTTGCTGTCCACGCAAAGACGAATAATAGCCAGCATAGCACGTTATCACAGAAAAACCCTACCCAAAAAGACGCATTATAACCTGTTAACGCTCAACTCCAAGACAATTTCAAAGATACGGGTGCTATCAGGCATTTTGCGGATCGGCGACAGCTTGGATTACAGTCATGACAGCGTGGTGCAGAACGTGCGCGTAAGGGGTGAGGATAGGCGGGTTGTTGTGGAGGTGGCTGCTTTGGAGGAGCCCGTGTTGGAGCAGCAGGCATTTATTAGGAAGAAGGACTTGTTGGAGAGGGCACTAAAAAGGAAAGTGGTGCTGGTATGGAAACAGCCTTGAAGACGAAAGGCGAAGTTGTTGCCTTCGTAGATATAGGCACAAATTCAGTACGCCTGTTAGTGGTTAGGGTAAACCCGAACTTGTCGTACACGGTTATTAGCCGAGAAAAAGAGGTTGTCAGGCTTGGCGAGAACGAATTTGAAGATAACGCACTGCAGCCTCAAGCAATTGAACGCACAGTTTTTGTCTGCAAAAAATTCGCTGAACTCGCAGGCACGTATGGAGCCAAAAAAATCATAGCAGTGGGAACCTCGGCGACAAGGGAAGCAAAAAACAGGGACGAGTTCTTGCAAAAGCTAGTGGATGATGTCGGGTTTACGGTTCATGTAATCACAGGTTTAGACGAAGCACGGCTGATTTACCTTGGAGTCTCAAGCTCAGTGGATATAGGCGACCAGAAAGCCTTATTCGTAGATTTAGGCGGAGGCAGCACCGAAATATCCATCGGGGACCAACGCAGAATCTTCCATTTATCAAGCTTCAAGTTTGGGGCTATACGGCTTACAACCCAGTTCATTGGGGAAGGCTGGACAGGACCAGTTTCAGAAAAAGCGTACAAGCAAATCAAAAAAAGAAGCGCAGACGAACTGCAGGAAGTAAAAGCCAAAGTTCAAGAATACGGCGTACGACGAGCCTTTGGAACCTCAGGCACCATAATTAACCTTGCAGAAATCGCGGGCAAACTGTTTAAGAAAAACGATAACGGCAAAGCGCCGTCTTTGACGCGAAAGCATCTGCGAAAGTTGACGCCTATTCTTTGTTCAAAATCGCTTGAGGAGAGAAAGAACCTTCCAGGCATTAACACGGAGCGCGCAGATATTATCGTGGCGGGTGCGGCGATTGTGGATGCGGTTATGGATGAGTTGGGTATTGAAGAAATCGTCATAAACAATCGGGGTTTGCTTGATGGGTTGCTGGTTGATTACTTGTCCATGTTTGAAGGCTTCCAGCAGCTGCAAAAATCGCCCATACGAAAACGAAGCGTCCTAACTTTGGGCAGGTCATGCAACTTCGACGAGAAACACTCCCAAACCGTAGCCGACCTCGCACTACAGCTCTTTGACAGCGCCAAACAAATCGGACTCCACCACCTTGGAGACTATGAACGCGATTTACTCAAACACGCCACCATGCTCCACGACATAGGCGATTTTCTCTCGTTCAACGACCACCACCTACATTCGCATTACATCATCAGCCACGCAGACCTTTACGGGTTTGACAGAAAAGAAAAAACGGTTCTGGCAAACATCGCACGTTTCCACCGCAAGAAATTGCCTTCAAAGAAAGGTTTGAAGATAACGGGGTTAGATGATAAGACAAAGAGTGTAGTTGTGTTGCTTTCTGCGTTTGTAAGGTTTGCAGAAAAGCTTGACCGAAGCCACTGTGGCATAGTGAAGAAGGTTGAGTTTAGCAAGAAAGGAAAAGATCATGTGCTGCTTTCGTTTTACGCGGAAACAGACTGCAGTTTGGAGAAATGGAGCATCCTCCAAAACAAACAGGCATTTTACGAAGCATTTGGGCGAGAACTTGAAGTACGCTGCATAGTCGCTGCCGACACAGCCCAAACCGCAGCAACCTAAAACCACGTTTTTGCCACTGATTAAAAACCTGTTGTCACTACGAAAAGAAAAACAGCCAAGCCTAAATGGGGTTAGGTTACTAGGCTGCCGAGTTTTCTTGCGGCTTCATTTAGTTTTAGCAGAATAAGTCCTAAAGCGGCGTCGCGTGTGGTCATAACAACAAGCAAAACTTTTGGTCCTGCGCCTAAAGCGATTAGTTTAGAGTTTTCGCTTTCCACAATTACGCGGTTAGCGGTTCCGCCTTTTACTTCGGTTACGGCGGTTTCTGCGGAGCCTACCATGCTGGCGCTCATGGCGGCGAAGGTTTCAGCGTCTACATCTGGTGATGTGTCGGAGGCTACGAGTAAGCCGTCTCGTGTAACAACCGCAGAGGACTCTACGCCACCTACGGTTTTTAGTTCCCGCAAGATTGAATCAATCAAGCTTTTTGTAGACATTTAGGTTTAACTCCATTGTAGCAATATTTTGTCAAGTAGTATATCCAAGGCTTTTAGAACGGTTTCTTTGTCGCTGCCAACGGTTCCGACAATGGCGGTTTCAGGTGAAACGTTCATTTTCTTTCGGATTTCATCAGTAGACAAAGCATCTGGCAGGTCTTGCTTGTTTGCGGCTATCACGTAGGGTAAACCGTAAACGCCTGCTTTTTTCATCATCTCTTTTGCCCTAGTGAACTCTTCGGGTTTGGTGCTGTCAACAACCAGTACGGCGCCCAAAGCTTCACCGCCCATCCGCTCCAACACTGGGTCAAAACGGGGCTGCCCCACCGTACCAAACAAATCCAACGTGAACCCACGATGGTCAACATGTCCAAAATCCAAAGCAACAGTTGTTCCCATCCGCTGCACACTAACTGCCCGCGTAGACAAAGTATGTACAATTGTAGTTTTTCCCGCATGAAAAGGTCCGGTGACTAAGATTTTGGGGATGTAGCCTTTGACTCCGCCTGTTATGGTTTTGGTTATGGGTATCATTTTTGTGGCGACGGGGTTGCCTTGGTTTTTGGTTACGGTTACGACTTGGGTGGCGATTATGCGTTCAAGGGTTATGAGATCAACGATGTTTGGGAACAGGTTTTTTATGGCGTCGGATATTTGGGGTGGGTAGTTCCATTCGGTGTGTATGAAGCATAGGATTGCGTCGTAGGCTATGGCGATTTTTTTCCAGGTTTGGATTTCGTTTAGGATGGTTTCGCCTGATTCGTCAAGGGATGTGTTTAGTGAGTCGTAGACCATGAAGACTTTTCCTTTGCTTGAGCACTCTGAAAGCGCCTGCGAGACTACTTTGGATACTGAAGATGGGTCATAGGCGTTAGCAACCCCGTAAGACTCGCTGCTTTTAAGCCCAAACAAAGCCGAATAAGCATCCACAAAAAACAGTTTGCCATCCCGCTTAAAACCATCCAATGGCAAAGAAGCAGCTACCGATTCCTCCACAACCGAAGCAGGTGACTTGTTGTTCACAAAATACAACCCCACACCGCCGTCGTTTAAGCGGTTATGCAAAAACTGCACTGCCAAGGTGAACGGGTCAGCAAGCGGATGCGCCCTAAGTAAAACAGAAGACCCCTTGGACATGCCCCCGTCTAACAGGTTGTCTACGATGGGTACGCCCGTTGGGATTTTTCCGCTACTAAGGGAGGGGTCAAACATTGAAGATGCCTCGTTTTCTTTTTGGTTTGTATTTGCGCAGGTAGCTAAAGCTAAAGGAAATCCATTTTTTCATCAGGAATATGCCCCAGCAGATGCCAAGCAGGATTAGGCCTGTCATG
The DNA here is from genome assembly GCA_026014465.1 of Candidatus Bathyarchaeota archaeon. Lineage (NCBI taxonomy): Archaea > Thermoproteati > Candidatus Bathyarchaeota > Candidatus Bathyarchaeota archaeon. The sequence goes on from JAOZID010000010.1 coordinate 401,302, forward strand.
CTGTAGAGTATGTGTTTGGAGGTTGTCCAGGGGTGGAAGTAGTTGTTTAGCCAGTACCAGTTCCATTCGACGCTTTCTGCGGGGAACTGTCCGTGCCACAAAAACCACAGGATGTCTTCGAAACCAAAGTAGTAGGGCAGCATGATGGTGATGACGACGAGTATGCACAGGTAGATGTTTTTGTCGCGGCTTTCTAGCCAGTACGACGCCACGGACAGGGCTGCTAGTGCCCAAAAACTAGCGGTTAGGGACATCCAGTAAGGTTCTGCCCAAGCCAAATCAAACTGCAAACCGTACTGATAGAGGTCGTAATGCACAATCAAATCTATCTTTGTCAAAATCAGATAGAACGCAAAGATTATAGCAAACCACACAAGCAGGTTTTGGCGTCTTACGTACTGCATAACTCTCAACCATACAAGCTAATACCTAAACTGGAGTCAATGTTGAATTTGCGAACCCGCAGGTCAATTGGGGTACCACGCATTTTGCGAACCATCATCACCCTGTTGTAAGCCATCTCGTCACGTTCAAGCCAAAGCACGATAACTCCTGACGCAAAGAATTCTTCAACTCCGAACTTGCTAATCATGTTCGAGCCAGTGTCGATGATTGATGAAACCAAGTTTGTGGTTCCTAGCTCGTCTAGGGAGAACATTAGTTGGCGGATGTATTCTCGTAGCTGGAACTGGTTTTCGGAGCTGGCAAACATGGGGGCAATGGGGTCAATGACTACTCGTTTGGCGTGGACTTTTTTGATGCTGGAGCGGATTTCTTCGATGATTTGACCGTTTTCTACATTTCCTTTGAATCTGCCAAGCCGTAGCTCGGAGAACTCGGGGGTTATGTCGATGAGGTTTAGGCGTTTGTCGCTGATGGGGTCGTCAAGGTTCCACCCAAAAGTTGCGGCGTCTTGAACCAAGTGTGCAGGGCGCTCGTCGATGGTCAGGTAAACGGTGTTTTCGCCTCGTTTTAGGCCTTCAAGCACGTACTGCAAGCAAAAGATGGTTTTTCCTGTTCCTGCCTCTCCTGAGATGAGGTAGGTTTTTCCTTGCTGGAATCCACCGCCTATTAACTCATCCAAACCTACTATGCCTGTTGGTATTCTGTCTAAACTCATGTTTTTTCACCGGATTTATTTTGAACTGGGATTGTTGCTTGGGGCATCTTTTGTTCGGGGGCGAACAGTTTGTTGGGCAAGGGGATGTCGGAGCTTGCGGGGTAGCCTTCAAGCTGCATGCGTGCAGAGTCGATTTTGATTGCCCCGTTCGAGAAAGTTTTGAGCTGGTTGAAGGTAACCGCTTCGTGGGCGCCTTCTTCAAGCAGGAAAAGCCCCAGCACATTTTGTCTTCTAAGTTGACCCAAAAAAATGTGAAGAAACCGCATGACTGTTTGGAGGCTACTGTAGATGAGAAACGAAGATAACGAGTCAAGCAGCATCCGCACGCCGATGTTTTGGACAAAATATCCCGCGCACCACTCGTTAATCACCACAGAAAGCTTCGAGTAATCCAGTATGCTAGGAACACGCCGTATAGAGGGCGTATCTGGAACATTAGCGCCAAGCATTTTTGAGTAGCAATCCACGAATTTTACTCTGCCCTCTTTCTCCCACGCAGGGTCCAACCCGTAGCGTTCCCAGTGAGAACGAACCTCCTCAGCCGTATTTGAAGTGGAAACATAAATAGCCGCTTCGTTTTGTTCAAGCCCGCCGTTAAGCAACAGCATGCCCAGTTCGCGTTTAGAAGATAAAGGCTCTCCGATGACTAGAAAGTTTGCGGGTTTAGGAAAACCACCTTTCAAGCCTTCATCCAGAAGGCTGATTCCTGAGGGTAAAAGCTGACTTGTCATGTTATCGCCACAGATGACCTATCAGGTTTTGTAACGCCAACATCGCGTATGTCCCGCACGATTTCAGTGAGGTTTTTAGCCATGTGAATAACTCCGATTGCGTCGCCGTTCTCGTTTTTTAGGGGGCTTAATGTGGCTAAAGCGGGGAAGGTGGTGCCGTCTTTTCGTACTTGTGTGATTCTTCCGCGGAATACGTTTTCGGGAGAGGTGTTTAGCGCTAGGGATTCAAGTTGAGGGTTGTAGTAAAACGCGGCTATCCAATGCCCGATCAGGTCTGAGGTGTCTTCTTCGGTGTAGCCGTGCATTTTGAGCCATGCGGAGTTAACGAAGAGGATTTTGCCGTTGTTGTCGGAAACTGCGATGCCTTCGATTGTTTGCTGGGCGACGCTGGATAGAAGGCGGATTTGGGTTTCGGCTTTTTTGCGGTCGGTTATGTCGCGCGCTGTTGCGATTACTCCAGCGATTTTGCCTGTGCTGCCTTTGAATGTGCTAGAGGAGACTTCAATTGTGAATTCTTCGCCGTTGCCTTTTAGCCCCTTGAATTCTTTGTTGCGAATTATCTTGTTTGTTTCAATAACTGCTTTGAGGTCAGTTAATGTCCGCTCACGTTCAGACTCAGCCACTAAATCAAGACATAACCTGCCGATAATTTGCTCCTTAGACTCATAACAGAAAAGCTCCAGCACCGCATCATTGCAATCAACTATACGTCCAGCCAAATCAATGTTCAAGATTGCATCGGGAGAAGCCGCAAAAGTTGCCCGTACCCGTTCAGTTTGGAACAAAAGTTCCTGTTCCGCTTTTTTGCGTTGGGTAACGTTTTCACAGAAAGCCAACAAGTTGCCGTCGGGCAGCTGTACAGAGTTTAAGATGACGTATACGTGGCGTCCAGTTTTTGTTTTCAGTGCTACCTCGCTTAGGGAGCGCCCCGTTTTTTTGACTTCTGCAAAGCTTTTGAGCGCGGTTTGCAGGTCTTCTTCGAAAAGTAGCTGGGGAATGCTCATAGTCAGCAGTTCGTCACAGGAATACCCCAGCAGCTTGGAAGCCGCTTCGTTTGCGTACTCGTATTTACCTTCAGGATTAGCCACGAAAACAGCAACAGGCGAGTTCTCCACGTAAACCCTAAACCGTTCCTTAGCCTTGGCCATTTCCAACTCGGCGTTTTTACGTTCAGTTATATCCCTGCCGATAAGAACCAACCCAGCTGGACGATTAAACTTGTCTTTAAAAAGACCCCCAGAATACTCCAAACTAAACGTTTCACCCTTCTTATTTACGGCTAAAGTCTCCTCGTTACGGACTATACCAATTTGGGAAACGCGTTCAACAAATTTTGTGGCTTCATCACGGCCAGTTTCAGGTGATAAGTCCAAGGCGTTCTTGCCGATTAGTTCTGTTTTTGGGTAAAGAAACAGGTTAACTGCTGCGTTGTTGCAGTCAATGATTTTTCCAGATAGGTCGATGAATATGATGGCGTCGGGGGAAGAGTCGAGTATGGCTCGGGAGCGTTCTTTTTGTCGTGAAATCTCGTTTTCGGCTTTTTGACTTTCAGTGGCGTCGCGGATTATGGCTAACCCCTGCCATTTGTCGCTAATCGTCAACGCGGACATGGACATTTCGGTGGGGATAACGGCGCCGTCTTTTCGTTTGCCTGGAAGCTGAGCTACCCTGCTGGGAAACGCCTTTGCACCCTTCGCGTTTAAGCCTTCAAACATTTTTTGCTGACTCTGACGGAAAACCTCAATATGCGTGGACGGCATCAAAAAATCAAGAGTCTTGCCCATGGCTTCTTTTTTGGTGTAACCAAAGATTGTCTGGGCGGCTTTGTTCCAAAAAGTGATTTTTCCTTTGGAGTCAATTAGTACTATGCCGTCTTTTGCGGCTTCGATTATGGCTTGGAATTTTTCTTCTTTGGCTTTTAGGTCTTCAAAGGCGCGTTTCTTTTTAACCAAGTTCAGGATGGTGCAGACAAGCTGTGCAGAGGCTTTGGTTTTTTCGGTGACTTCAAAGTATTCTGCTACGTCTAATCCAAAATGCAGTGCCTGCGCGTGTGCTTCAGGGAGTTTCTTGTTTGGCACTAACACGATTAAAGGAACACCCAAAGCTTGCTCGCTTAACTGTTCACAAATTGCCACGTCGTCTTTTTTGGGAAAAACCCAGTGCACCAGTAAAGCATCAACCTTTGACCTTGCCAAAAAACCGCGAGCATCATTAACAGAATAAACCACATCAACCGTTATGCCTCCTTTTTTCTCCAACTCTTTTAATAAAGGCAAAACGGCAGACTTGTCAAAGACAAGAGCTAAAACATGAACCTCGCCCGTTTCTATTTCGTCTCCATCACACAGCACATCATTTTTGACATTAATCATACCAAATCAACCTTAGATTTAGCGTTCAAAACGCTACGGGCTTCTAACAAAACTAGGGATGAAGCAATCTATTATAAGATTCTTACGAATCCCGAATCCTGACGTGAGATTCGCTTTGCAAAAAAAGGCAGAAGAAAAGCAAGAAAAGGAAAAGAAAGAGGGGCGTGGAGCTATTTTTTGCGCAGAGTTTTGGGTATATATGCGCAGCTTGGGTCGGAGCCCATGATGTCTCCTGTGAGGAAGTAAGCGGCGGTTCGGCAGGCTCCGCAGATGTCAAGGTACTCGCAGACTCCGCATTTGCCTTTGATGTTGCGTTTGTCTTTGACCTTGTTAAAGAAGTCTGAGGATTGCATGTCGTCCCAGATTTGCGCTATGGATTTGTCTTTGACGTTGCCTAAGCGGTAGACATCGTTGAAGCTGCAGGGTATGGCATCGCCGTTTTCTGCTATGCTCATGAATTTTCCAAAGAAGCACCTGCCCAAAAAGAAGTTGTTGTACCATTTGTCAAAGTCGGGCATGCCACGTTGTTTGGCTATGCGTGCAAAGAAGGGGCAGTAAACGTTGATTTCGGGTTTGCCTTTATAGACGGCTTGCAGGTCATAGAGTTTGTTCCATGCCCACTCGTACTGCTCGGGCGTTGGCGAGGCTTTGAGGTCTTTTTCGCTACGGCTATACGGTATGTACTGGTGGAAGATTACCCAGCGGGCACCGTATTTTTTGGCTAAATCCAAAACATGCGTAAAATCCTCGTCAGTAGCATTTGTTTTCGAGCCCGCGTTAGCTAAGGTGTACACAAGGCAGTTAAGCAAATTCACCTTCGACAAACGCTCAATAGCCGACAATGCCTTATCATAGGTTCCTTCGCCCCTAATCGCGTCATTAGCTTCTTTGGCGCCATCAATGCTCACTGATACGCGAACCTCATACTTCACGATGTTCTCAAATGCCGCGTCATCCATCAGGTGTCCGTCAGTGATGATGCTGGAATTCAAGCCCAGTTTCTTGGCGTACGCAATTATCTCGAAGAGGTCCTTGCGCAGAAGGGGTTCGCCGCCGCTGATGCCAAAAAAGCTTGCACCAAAATCGCGGATTTGCTCAACCATCTTCAAAGCAGTTTGGGTGTCGATTTCGTCTGGGAATGGGGGTTTAGATGCGGATGGACAATGCACACAGCCGATGTCACAAGCAAATGTGCACCGCCAAGGCAAAATATACAAAGGTCCTTTCTTACTCACGTGGTCAACTCCAATTCATTTTTCGTTTTGTTATGCATACTTGACTGTGAATTCTGGAAACCGCGGGGGTTACTGTATTGTGTAGAGGTTTCCTGTGCTGTTCCATACGAATGCCTCGGGGAAGGTCTGAGCCATCTTGCACATAGCTTTCCAGCCTGTGCAGTGCATGGGGACAATTAGGGAAGGGTTAATGCGTTTTAGTTCGTTGATAGTGGGGTCGATGCGGGGTTCGTAGGTTTTTCCTGCAAGATGAAAACCACCCAGTACCGCGTAAACGGTTTGGTTGCCTGTTAGCTGCTGGGCGTAGCTTGCGGTGTTTATTATACCTGCATGCGCACAACCTGAAATAACCACTAAACCCTTGCCGTGGACGTTGATGACTACTGCGCGTTCATCCATAATCAGCGAGTCAACTGCCCAAGAGCCGTTCTTTTGGACGCGGTTAGAGCCAAAACCTTTTTCGAAGCTGGTTTTGCGGGGGATTTCGCCGGTTATGCAGATTAAATCGTTTGCCAAGGAGGAGGGCTGCTTGGTTGGGACGAGCCGTGCTGGGCTGAGTTGCTCGTATGTGGGAAAAGCGGTGTGTTTGCGGACAGTTCCGTTTGGGCGGGTGGTTCCGCGTTCACCCAGCATATTTTCGTGGACAATTATTGGCAAATCGGGTTTGTTGATTTCTTTGACGACAGCTCTAAGTCCGCCGAAGTGGTCGTAGTGCCCGTGAGAAAGCACGATTGCTTCGACTTCTTGCCGCAGGTCTATGCCCATGCGTTTCGTGTTTTCCAGAATGACCTCAGGCGTGGTTCCTGTGTCAAAGAGTATAGCGTGTTTTTCGGTGCCGTCAAAGACGCGAATTAGCATGGAAAATCCGTGTTCGGCGGTTGGCATTTGCATGTGAGCTTTAAGCCATAAGTCGTCGTGGCGCTCTTGAGTCCACTGCCGCAGTGTCTGAACCTGCACTTTATCACAAGCAGACAACATATCCACAGAATTATCCACCAAACTAACCAACTCCACAGCAGTTGCCTCTCTAAGCTTGAAACCCAAACCGACCAAGGCAGAGTTCGCAGCAGCCATACGATTCTCCTCTACAAGGTGCCTTTGTATTGGCTTGTTGTGGGGCAACCGACGCATTTTTTGATTTCAAATCGTCTGCATGGGCTGCATTCTACGTTGCAGGGTGTTATGGTTCGTTCTTTGTGTGCCAAGTTTCCGCGGATTTGCAGGAACGGCGAGAAGTAAAAATCGCTTATGGGGTAGAATTCTGAGCGGCGAATTCCCTCGCTGCATCGGAGCGAGCATTTTTCGGTGGAGATGCTTTCGAGGGTTTCTTGGTTTTCTGCGATGACAAGGGCGATGAGGTTGTAGCCGCCTATGGTTTTGAAGATTTGGATGACTCGGGGGCAGTCTTTGAAGCGGGCAAGCAGTTTTTCCATGGCTTCGGCGCTTTCCATTTCCAGCATGACTATGGCGGGGTGAAGACCCAGCGCGTTGGGGTTTATCAGGGCGGAGACTTTGATGACGCCGCTGTTGATGAGTTTTTCAAGGCGTTTTTTGGTGCCCATGCTGGTGTATCCGATGATCTTGGATAGGTCCTGCAGGGTTGTGCGTCCGTCTTGCTGGAGTTGCGCCACTATTTTCTTGTCTATGTCATCCAAACTGTTCAACCGTTTACTAAACAAACATAAACCATTAATAAGGTTTATCTATTAAACTGATTCAGGCAAGAAAAAGGAAAACAAAACAAACAAAGGAGCTAAAGCCGCAGACCCTGTTTAGCGGCAAGGATATCCCCAAGCGAACCCTTCAAAGACTTGCCAATATCCTCCATGAAGGCGTATCGGCTTTGCACGGCTTTTTGGGTTCCTCCCGCCGCCAAGCAACATACTCCGATGCATTGACTAACGGGGGTGGGTTCAGGAAAAACCATCAGGGTTAACCCGACCTTGATGAGCTTAGACTCTTGGTTTTCACGCCACAACTTCTTAGTTGCCCTCATGTTCTGGGCTGTTTCTTTTATGGAACCCATGGCGCGTACAGTTTCCATTCGACTCTGGCGTAGCTCAGTCAAAGTCTTCGCTGTAGTCTTAGCTTCATCTAACCGCATAAACAACTCACACATAAACAGCGCGCTCTTGGATGAAAAACCTTTAGCCCCCAAAGCATGGACAAAAACTCCCACCACATCAGGCTCCAGCATAAACTTTGCCACCTCAAACGCAACCCAGCCACAACAGCAACACAGGTTTCGCACAAAAAACTAAATCCAAAACGCCGCCCGTCCAGAAAAGTCAACAAACCCGTGCAGGCAGCCTTGCTTGGTTATATGCACAATCGGCGGTTTCGTGCAGGCTCAAAAAACCATTAAGCCACAGAAAAACATCAAGCATTCAACGTTTGCCCCCAAAAACATTGACGTTAAAAACAGGGCTCCACCAAGCGGCACGGTTTTAAAAGGCAAACAAACAAAGGTTTTTGGCGGAAAAACTAAAAAGCAAAGCCACACATAATTTTGTTGCTGGTTTCTGAATAGAAGGTTTGTTTGTGAGCAGCAAAAAGTTATCTGATGATTCTTCGGGCGAGACCCCGTTTGAGGTTTACGCTAAAACAGGTTTATCCAATCAAGAAGTCAACAGCAAAATAGAACAGTACGGCTACAACGAGATTCCTGAAAAAAAAGTGAATCCGTACCGCAAGTTTTTGGGTTATTTTTGGGGACCAATTCCGTGGATGATAGAAGCCGCGGCGGGTTTGTCCATTGCGATTGCGCATTATGAAGATTTCGCGATAATTTTGACGTTGTTAATTGTGAATGCTGTGGTGGGTTTTTGGCAAGAACACAAAGCTGACAACGCGATAGAGATGCTCAAAAAACGTTTAGCGCCTAAAGCGCGGGTTTTGCGTGAGGGCAAATGGCAAGAAATCCCGTCAAGACAGCTGGTTCCAGGCGATATTGTGCGTGTGCGTTTGGGAGATGTTGTGCCTGCTGACGTCAAGTTAATGAAGGGAAACTATGTACTTGCGGATGAATCTGCCCTGACAGGAGAGTCCTTGCCAGTTGAAAAACATGCGTCAGACCTTGCCTACGCGAGCTCAATTGTACGGCAAGGAGAAATGGACGGATACGTCGTAGCAACAGGCATCAGCAGCTTCTTTGGCAAAACCACAAAACTCGTAGGCGAAACCAAAACAGGCAGCCACTTCCAAAAAGCCGTAATGAAAATCGGCAACTACCTAATCGTCCTAGCCGTCATAATGGTCGCCATAGTTTTCATGGTAGCGCTTTTCCGCAGCGAAAATTTGCTGGAGATTTTGCAGTTTGCCTTGGTGCTAACGGTTGCGGCGATTCCCGTGGCGTTGCCGGCGGTTTTGACGGTGACCATGGCTATTGGCGCGGTGGAGTTAGCTAAGAAGGAAGCCATTGTGAGTAAGTTGGTGGCAATTGAGGAGATGGCAGGCGTGGACGTGCTGTGCTCGGACAAGACGGGAACCATTACCAAAAACGAGCTCACAGTTGCACATGCGAAAACGTTTGGCGACTTCACAGTTGAAGATGCCCTGCTGTATGGCGCACTGGCTTCACGTGCTGAAAACCACGACCCCATCGACGATGCGGTCATAACCAGAGCCCGAGCAATCAAAGCCACCGCCGACCAAATAAAAAAATATGAAACCGTCGAGTTCGAACCCTTCGACCCGGTCTCCAAAAAAACTCAAGCCACCCTCAAAACCCAAGGCAAAACAGTAAAGGTTTCAAAAGGCGCCCCCCAAGCCATCCTCGCGTTAGCAGCAAACAAAGACGCCATCCAAGACAAAGTAAACGAAACCGTGAATTCATTTGCCAGTAAAGGACAACGCGCTTTAGGCATCGCAGTAGCAGACGAAAAGGGCAAGTGGCGTTATGTTGGGCTTCTTGCGATTTATGACCCACCCCGCGATGACTCTGCGGACACCATAAAAACTGCTCAAAAACTTGGAATGCATGTAAAGATGGTGACAGGCGACCACATAGCTATTGCGCGGCAGATTAGTCAGGAGGTTAATTTAGGTACGAACGTGTTGCCTGCGGACGCGTTTGTGGACAAATCAGACAGTGAAGCAAAGGGGCTTGTGGAGAACGCGGACGGGTTTGCACAGGTCTTCCCCGAACACAAATACCGCATCGTACAACTACTCCAAGAACGCGGACACATAGTAGGCATGACAGGAGACGGCGTAAACGATGCGCCTGCGTTGAAGAAGGCGGATGTGGGCATTGCGGTTGCGGGCGCTACGGATGCGGCGAAATCTGCGGCGGATGTGGTGATTACGCATACGGGTTTGTCGGTTATTATTGACACGATAAAGGAGAGCCGCAAAGTTTTCCAGCGCATGCAAAACTACTCAATCTACCGCATAGCCGAAACGGTACGTGTCTTGTTGTTCTTGACGCTTTCAATTGTAGCCTTCAACTTCTATCCTATAACGGCAGTGATGATTGTCATATTGGCGTTGCTTAACGATTTGCCTATCATGATGATTGCCTATGATAAAGTAAAAATCCAGGGTAACCCTGTAAGGTGGAACCTGCATGATGTCTTGCTTGTGGCTTCGCTGCTGGGCATCACAGGCGTGTTCACAAGTTTTGGGATGCTCTTGATAGGGCTAAACGTGTTCCACTTGGACATGGCGACAATTCAAACGCTCATATTCCTCAAGTTAACCGTCGCAGGACACCTAACCATCTACCTCGCACGCACAGGCACCCACCACTTCTGGGAACGCCCCTTCCCCGCAGGCATACTCTTTGGCATCACCGAAACCACCCAAATCTTTGGCACACTAATTGCAGTCTACGGCGTATTCATGGCGCCAATTGGCTGGGAACTAGCTGGGTTTGTCTGGGGCTACGCGTTGCTGGCGTTTTTGATAACTGACACCCTAAAAATACACTATTTCCGCCTAATGAAGCACAGCGAAACCAAGTTGAAACGGGTAAATACCGAGTCTTAAGGCTGCTGGCGGGGATTTGCATAACGCTTTAATTGGAAAGTGTTGTATTGGGTAGTTAGAAAAAGGAGATTAGTATGCCTAGAGCGTTTGTGCTGATAAATGTTGAATCAGGCGCCGAAGATGAAGTTCTAACAGAACTAAGGAGCCTTAACTTTGTGGAAGAATCCTACTTCTCTTACGGAGTATACGACATCATAGCAAAAGTGCACGCGGACACCATGGAGCAACTAAAAGAAATGGTTACGTTAAACGTCAGGACTCTTCCAAAAGTCAGGTCAACCTTGACGCTGATCATGATGGAAGAGTAACAACGCAGCCAACTTTTTCTTCATGTTTTTTCTTGCTACGACTTAACAGTAATGTTGAGTTTAGTTAGGTTTTCTTTGATTTCCACACGGAAATTCATGGCAGAGAAGAATTCTTCAAGGAAGATGCGCACGAACTTTTTGGGTGTTTCTGACCCGAAAATCAACGTGAATTCCTTGTCGGAGTTTTTGGTTAAACGGTAAAAGTTGCAGACTTCAAGGCGCGTTAGAATTTCCTCTGGAGAGCGTACCTTACTTTTTAGCTGTTCGTGATGGGCGCGGGCAACTTCGCGGTGTTCGTTCCAGAATTTTTCTTGGTCAGGACAGTTTTCGATGAGCCGCAAAAACAAGAGCCAGTGGTCGTTGTCAAGAATTAAGTGCTCACCGTCAAGAAGCAAGTCCATATACGCGTAGACTTTCTTGCGCACTGCAGGATCAGTTAATGCGTTGTTGTCATAGTAGAATCTTAGGGCGCGGCGCATTATCTCACTGTTTGACATGTCGGTTTCTTCACTGATTTTCTCCAGCAAAGTTGTAGTTGGCTGGTCAAATGCGACGGTTATTCGTGTGGGGTTTTTGGGCATGTTACTTCACATTTTTATGGTTTGAAGTTAGGGGGCAGCAGGATTCTAAAGTCCTCTTTGACGGTGTTTAACGCGACGTTCATGGTTGCGCGTTTGATGTTGGGCATAGCTGCTAGGTGCTTCATGTATTTGCTTAGGGTTTCTCGGTCGGTAAACTTGGCTATGACCACGGCGTCAAAATCTCCTGTTACTTCATATACACTAATTACATTCTTGTCCTGAGATATTTTCTTTGCTACAGGAGCTAAGTAGCCGCTTTGGGCTTTTACGAAGATTATAGCTGTCAGGGAAAAACCCAGTTTTGATGAGTCAATTCTTGCGCTGTAACCTTTTATTAGACCTTGGGCTTCCAAATGTTTTACGCGGTTATAGGCGGTTCCAACTGAAATATCCACTTTGCGGGCTAGTTTATTGAAGCTCAGTTTGGCGTTTTCCTGAAGCGTTCTGAGAATTTTGCAGTCCACAGCATCCATGTCTTCTGTGGGGTCTGCAGGAGAAAGCACAGCTCGAACCACAACATACACCCGAAACAAGTGTCCAATAGCACAAAGATAATATAAACATTTCTTCACCCAAACCAAATAAACACGCACACAAATCCACAATAACCAAAAAACACTCAACAAACATCCGAAAAACAGACGCACAAACAACACAACACAAAACCACAAACCAAACCCCACACCAACCTAATAGCAGCCTATTAGGCTCCAAATTTTAATTCTATGCAGAAACCATAGGGGGAGGGGGTAGGTCTACTTCTGTAAACTGCAGGCAAAAACTGCGAAGACAAAACAGTGGATGTTTAGAGTTTCTTGCTCATTACGTAGGCGTTTTCGCCGTCGGAGTAGTAGCCGTTTATGGTTTTGGTTATGTCTAGGCCTGCTTTTTTGTAGAGGTTGATGCCGATGTCGTTTGTGACGCGGACTTCAAGGTAGATTTGTTTGGCTTTGTAGTGTGCCATGCCTTCCATGGCTTTTTTGATCAGGGCGGAGGCTACGCCTTGGCGTCGGGCAGGGGGCAAAACTGCTATGGAGACTACGTGTCCTTTGCGGATTAACCCGCTTAAGCCAAAGTTGCCCAAGCCAACTTCGATGCGGCACATGATATAACCTGCGATGACGCCTTTTTCTTCTGCCACGATAAAGGTTTCAGGAAAACGCTTATGCAAGTCCATAAAGAACATGTCAGTGTAGTTTTCGGGTAAACAAAAACGGTTAATCCGCATAACTGCCTGTAAATCATCAGGCTTGAACTTTCGCAACTTGAACACTTGTTGCATCTTCATTGTATCCTACCAGTTTTCCATATTGAACTTAAACATTATGTTTTAGCGTTCCACACATTAGTTGTCGGCGGCTTTAACGGTGGGTAAGACGCAGTTTCCGTGGGGTATGGTCCAGACGCGTGCGGCTCTGCCTACGATGTTGAAGGCTTCGTTTAGGGCTTCGTTCACGGCGCGAGCGGTTTTCATTTTGAATATGTTAGATGCATAGTAATCAGGCAAAGAGGAAACCAGGATGATTTGGTGGTTTTGCAGGGCTTTTAGCAGGTAATACGCTTTGTGTCCGCCCAAGACGAAGTTGCGTTTGATTTCGCGTTCGGCTTGTTTTACGTCTGAGAAACGACTCATCCAGTCGTAAAAGTTTTGGTTCCCATGACCTTCCGCGCATTCAGCAACCAACACGATAATGCCGCCGCGTTTCACAACTTCCAACGCGCCATCCACAGCCTTGTACGCCTGATACAGATTCATGTCCGAGGGGGCGCCTCCGCAGCTAACAACCACAATCTCAGCTCGGCGGTCAACAGATACACGAAACATTTCATCAACCAGCTTGACGCCCTCCATGAACGCCGCCTCCAAATCCCCCGCAAACGCCGCCACTACCTCGTCCTTGCTGTTGGCAACCACGTTCACAATGAAATCAACTTTTGCCATCTTGGCGGCTTCGGTCATGTCTTCATGCACGGGGTTTCCCTCCAAGACGCCTGTTCGCGCAGAAGCCTTGAGCATCATCGCATGGTTATGCTTGATTGTTTCTTCCCCGGCAACAGCAGGCAAAACGCTTTTTCGCCCTCCCCCATAACCCGCATAGTAATGAAAACCCACATCGCCTAGCAGTACCCTAACGTCTGCTTCGGCAAAAACGCGGTTCACCATGACTTTGTTTCCGCTGCTTGTGGTTCCTAAATGCACCAAATCGTCTGCGCGGCAGTTATGGCTAATTACCGTGACTCTGTTGACGGCTTCTTCGCCTAAAAGTTTGAAGGCTTCCTCTGGGGTTACGGGGCGGTGGGTGCCGCAGCCAAAAATCACGGTTACCGCTTCGTCTTTTACGCCTGCTTTGTTGAGTTCCGCAAGCACGGGCAACAGCATGACTTCGCTGGGGGCTTTTCGGGTAGCATCATCCACGACTATAGCAACTTTGCTGTCGGGCTGGGCGATTTCGCTTAACCGTTTGGTGCCTATGGGTTCGTTGAGGGCGCGTTCAACTTCGGCTTTTGCGTCAGGGCAACCCTCGCGTTCGTTAGGTTCAATGGAGCCCAAAAAGTTGCGGGCAGGAACCCTAACGCACACATCAGTTTTTCCATAAGGCAACCAAACATCAACCATGAAGCATCACGTTATAAATAGAAAACACGCCAAAAGAATCTATTAAGCCTTATCAAACAAAACCGCAAAACACCTAACACCGCCGCCTAAACAGACAAAACAGGGAAAGTTTAGAAGTTGAGGTTCATGATATCGGCGAGGATTTTTTTCCAGATAGCTTCAATGTCGTCGGTTTGAGCTACGAACACGGGAACATCTACGACCTCGAGCATCTCGAAATCGTTGGGTCCGTTACCTACACCAAAGGTTTTGACTTGACCAAATTCTTGGAAGTACAGCCGTTTGAGCAGCTCTACAGCGGTTCCTTTGCTGTGTCGCCCAGTTAAATGAGAGTACCTATCGCCCTTGGTTACACGCAACCCTTGAGCTTCCAAGGCGGCAAATAGTTTTTTTTCGTCACCTTCTACTACGCGGAAGGGTTCATCGTACTCGCGTGCTTTAGCTAGCTCCGCAAGCCCCAAAGGCAAACCAGTATCCTCTGCGACTTCTTTCACGCTCAAATCGCCAAACCCAATCACCTTGCTGCTTGTTTGCTGCTGTGCTTTCTCAAGCTTACTGCGCAGTTCAGCATACGGGACGCCAAGCTCAATTACATCGTGGGTGGGGGTTTTTTTGGCAAAGCTATATTCTGATTTGAAGTAGCCGTGGGGCACAAAAATTGCGGCGCCGTTTTCTGAAATAAACGGGTCGTGTACGTTCATTTCGCAAGTGTAGAATTCGATTTCTTTGCGGGTTTTGCTGCTGGCAAAAACTACTGACGTGTCAAGAGAGAGGAGGTGGTTGATGGTGGCGTTTACTTCGCTGTAGCTGTATTCGTGGGTTAGCAAGGTGCCGTCAAGGTCGGTGAAGACTACTGCTTTTTGGGGTTGGCTAGGTTTCAACGGCTGCGCTCCTTAGGCGTTCTCGGGCATCAGGCATAACTGATAGCGTACGTAGCCAGTCGGGCAGCTGCGCAGAGGTGGGTTTGTTGAGGTACTGCTGTCCGCCTTCCATTATAACCCGCGACAATGCTTCTACGCTGCTTTCTTCACTGTGCCTGTCAAAGATTAAGTCGTTGCACAGGGCATCGGCGGCGTACTGGCGCACTCGGTCTTGGGCGAAACGGCGGTAAATAACCTGCAAGCTAAGCAGAAACGGCAAAGACACGTTAATGCCGTCGGTTTCAGTTAAGGTGCGGAAGATGGTGATTAAGCTGTTGCCCGCGGTTTTTAGCAGTTCGTCTTGGTTCATAGCTTTGTGTTTGTGGTCGAAAAAGCCCATGTCCACTTCGCAGATGCGTTTGGCAGAGACGTTTCGGTATAGTTCGGCGAGCATGCCGATTTCAAAGCCCCAGTCGCCTGGAATGCGCAGGTTCAAAGCTAAATCGCTGTATATGGCAACTTCCCCCGCCAACGGGTACCTGAATGATTGCAGGTATCGGATGAACGTGGATTTATGTCCTGTTTTCTTTTGCAGAGCCTCCAGAAGGGGGTTGATGAATAAACGGTAGATGCGTCCGTACATTCGTCGGCGTTCTAGGTTTACGCGGGCGTAGTAGCCTTTGCAAAATGAGAAATCCAGTTGGGGTTCAACAACTGAGTACAGCAGCTTGGTGGGTATCAGTTCCGTGTAAGAAACAATGTCGGCATCATGTATGGCTATGGCGTGCAAATCCAGCGAAGCTATGCCAATTGCCATCCAAACGTCTTTGCCTTTGCCACGAGACGCCGTAACGTCTAAGCCTTTGCTTTTGAGTTCTTCTAGGACGGTTGCGACGTCGGGGTTGTTGCACCAGAGCAGTTCGTAGGGCAAATCAAAACGTGACAGAATCTGATGTGCTAAACGGTATTCTTGGGGGGAAGCCGAAAGCGCGATGAAGACTTTTTTGAGGTAGTCACAGCCGTTTAAGCCTTCAACTATCTCTTTGAACGTGGGGTTGGTTAAGTCGCTTCCGATAACGGGAATAATAACTCCTGAGGGATACTTGTGGCTTAGATTCTTTAGTCGACTTTTTAGCACGTCAGCTTTTATGTCAAAATCATGAATCCTAGTTATTCTACCTTGATCAACATCCATACATTACACTCCCCTTCAAAGATAAATACAGGAAATAGGTTGATGATAATGTACTAAAGCAATATTTATAAGCGTTCACAGCGCTGCTAATGAGTTTGATCATGCTAAGTGGCGAACTTGTGCGAGTTCAGGAGAACAAAAAATGGGCGAAAGAGGGGCAATTAACGCTATGCAAAGTGCAGGCGTAAACTCTCAGCAGGTTACAAGTCGTTCCACACACCAATTTTACAGCCAAAACAAAAACCCCTGCAGCGCACAGGTATTTTTCGCCGCCATGTCTCTCAAAAACATGAATGGGCAATATGCAAGCCCAGCATAAACAAGGTTTTTAAAACAAAAACAAATCTGGAGGAACATAAGGCATGGCTATAGAATTTGGTGACCTTATAGTTAATATCTTGATAATTAGCGCCTCGTTTGTTGTTTTGAACTATGCAAGCAGCCTCACCATCGGAAACGCTGTAAAGGTAGCAACTGCTACGCGCCTAGGAAAAACCGCTGTTGGTTTTAGTTTGCTTGCATTTTCGACGTCGTTGCCTGAGTTAACCGTGGCTGTTAACGCTGCGCTTTCGGGCGGCGCGCCCATATCAGTAGGAAACGCGTTGGGCTCAAACATCGTTAACATCTGCGTCGTGGTCGGTTTAGCCGCGCTTGTCTTGTTTTTCAAACGCAAAAAAATGCCCAGCGCATCCAACTTAGTTCCAGAATTCGCAAAGTCAGAGCTAAACAGCATATACTTTGGGTTACTGGTCTCCTCCATGATACCGCTCGTGTTGATTTACATTAGCGAAGCCACATGGGTTGTAGGGTTTATCCTGATTTCTATTTTCGTGGTTTACATGTACAACATGTCCAAGGTTAGACTGCCAACTGACGAAAACTCGGAAGCCACTCCCTCAGAGGGAAAGTCAAAACTAAAACGCTATGGGCTGCTGACAATTGTGGGTGCTTTGGGCGTAGTAGCAAGCGCGCATTTTCTTGTGGACTCCGCAGTTTCAATAGCTCAGGGCGCAGGCATTCCCCAAACGGTCATAGGCGCAACCATAATCGCGTTTGGAACCAGCCTGCCAGAACTCACGATAGATCTAAAAGCATTCAGCAAAGGACAATCCGCGTTGGCGTTTGGAGACATAATCGGCAGCAGCTTCGTAAACATCACCCTCATACTGGGAATCACACTCTTCGTACCCGCGCTCATAGGCACACCCATAGTCATGAACATGGCAGCATACCAGAACTTGGTCATATTCTCCATAATCACAAACCTGTTCTTCTGGTACTTCATATCCCAAGGAAAACTAACATGGAGAGAAGGAGCATTGTTCCTGATAGTCTATGCCCTGTTCCTAATCACCACGCTGGGAGCGATGTAGCCATAGAGGGGTAATGAGGTATGGAGCGTAGCGTAATCCCTTTTAAACGCATCAACTAATAATACTACCGAGAAGATTATACATGCCAGTAGACAAGGTTCCCGAGAAAAACAGTATCCTGTTCGTGTGGCTCAACAACTACGCTGGAGTCCTGATTAAAACCCCAACGCGAACACTCCTAATAGACCCTGTAGATGTCAAAGCCCGCAATTTTCCCAAAGTCGACGCGATTTTAATAACTCATGAACACTACGACCACTTAGACCAACGCCTAATAGCCGAGTTTCAGAAAACCACTGGCTGCGCAGTCATAGCAGACGCCACCTCAATCAAAAGCCTCAAAACAAACCTGTCCTCAAACAAGCTCTACGAAACCAAACCAGGCGACCACATCAAAATCGGTGCAGTCAACGTCAAATCCGAAAAATGCAACCACAAAGCCGCCGCATCCCCCGTCTCATTCATCATAACCAGCGAAGACGGCGTAAAAATCTTCCACACCGCCGACAGCATGCCATACCCCGAAATGGTAGACATCGGATTACGAGAAAAACTCGACATCGTATTTTGCACAGTAGGCATTGCACAGGGAACCTCCCCAGAAGCAGGTTCGGAAATCGCGTGGTTAACCAAACCCAAAGTAGCAATACCGTATCACACGAACTCGGTGGCAAGCCAGAAAAAATTTGCCCAAATCCTTCGCAAAGACATGCCAAAAACAGCATGTCTCATCCCCGAAGTGAACAAGATTTACCAAATCTCCAAAGGTGAATCCCAAAATGGCTAAAACCAAAAAAACCGAAATGGCAAAAATCTTAACAAAAATTGATGCCCTGCAATTTGGGCTCTTTGACATGGCAGACGGCAAAGTAAGCCCGTACTACATTGACTTGAGGGTTATTCCTAGTTTTCCTGACGCCTTCAAAGACATCTGCGCCTTGTACGAGCAGACCATAAAAAAGAAGATAGGGATGAAAAGTTTTGACCGCATCGCAGGCATTCCCTTGGCGGGTCTTCCTTTTGCCTCGCAGGTGGCGTACAATCTTGGAAAACCGTTCTTGTATGTGCGTAAGGAGGATAAGGGTCAGGGTCGTGAGCGGCGTGTGGAGGGGGTTTTGGTCAGCGGCGAGCGGGTTTTGCTGGTTGATGATTTGACAACGACGGGGTTGACGTTGGGGCAAGCTGCAGAGTCGGTTAGGGCAGAAGGCGGCGTAGTCGTCAACGCGGTTTCGCTGCTGGACCGTGAAGAGGGCGCAAAAGAAAAGCTTAACCAAAAAGGCATAGACTTGCAGGCGGTGCTCAAGATAAGCGAAGTAGCCAAATCACTCTACGAAATGGGCACCATAGACGAAGAAAGCCTCAACGTGATTATGAAACAAATCAAGAAAAAGAAGGCTAACCAACCTAAGCGTTAGTCGTAGAAAATCAGGTCTTGCTCTTCCAACAGCTTATGCAACTGCTCAACCGCAACGTACACATACTCTTCCTTTTTAGCACCCGTGCAAACGAGTTTGCCGCTTGCAAACAGCAAAATCACAACTTTTGGCTCCGCCATACGGTAAATCAAACCGGGAAACTGTTCAGGCTCATACATGGCTCTGCCCAAAGTGTAAGCAGCCCTCTCCAAATCAATCATGCCGCCCAAACTTGCCGACGCCACAATATTTTGTATCTTAAGCTCAGGCTTGCTTATGATGATTATACCGCCTTTCTTGAGTTCCTTGACAACTTTCATGACGGCACGGCGGGCTTCTTTTTCGGATTTTGCGCCTGTGCAAACCATTTTTCCTGAACTAAAAATTAGGGTGGCGGTTTTGGGTCTTTTTAGCCTAAAAACAAGCCCGGGGAACTGTTCAGGGCGGTATTCTACGCCGGGGTAGCCTTTCACTACGGAGTTGAGGTCTACTTTTTGGTTTAAAGTAGCCGAGGCAACTACGTTTTGTATGCTTATGCTGGATTTAGCGGTAGGCGTGGACATGCTTTAAATCAACTGTGATTATTTGTATTAAATAGGCTTTGTTAATAAATACATCTAATTGTTACGACTCCGAAGAAACCGTGTTGCGCTCATCTACACCTGCTTTTCTGCTCCTCATCAAAGGCAACACAAACTCTGCAATCACCAACAAAATAATAAGCAAAATAATCACAGGCACCACAATAACCAAATTGTTTAAACCAAAAAAGCTACGCGCAAAAATGGCCAAATGCCCAACCCAAGGTATGCGCAAAATTACCTTGCCGTAGATGTAATCTTCTGAAACCGCGCCGTTGTAGGTGCTGGTGGAGTCTGTGGGGCTAGAACGCCAGTTATCGTAGTAAGCAGGGTCAGAGACAACAGGCCAACTGTAGCGGGGATTACCATCGCCTTTAGTGTAAAAATATAGTGTTCCGTTCACTTCTACGCTTTCAGTTATGCGGTGCACAATTTTTGCGTAGGGGTCATTTTCAGGTCTGTCAGGGCGTTGAAAGACGATAACGTCGCTGTCGGGATAGTCAACTTTGAGGTCTTTTGGGTCTACGCCTTGGATGATTATTAGGTCCCCGATGTGCAGGGTGTGGTCAAAAGGATGGGTCCAACCGTCACAGGCACCACCGTACGGGATACACATGCTGCCGCTTACTACGGCTAAAGCAGGAGGAATATCAGTGTTCAAAGCTAACTGGGAACCATACCAGAAACCGAAAACGATGCCCACGATTAAGAGGATGACAGTTACTGTTTGGAAGTAGTCGTTTTTCCATAGGCGCTTTATGGGGGCAGTCAAGCTGTAGCTTCCTCCTCGATGTTTATGGTCTTGTAAGGGATAGGTTACGTTTTAAAAGTTACCTGTGAAGAGCTGTTTCAGACAGATTTTGCGGTGGTGACCTTTGTTTTTTGATGAGGGGCAAGATGAACTCGTAGGTTATAAGCAGGACAATGAGCAACGCGATTATGGGCATGGCTAGGTATTTGTAGTTTCCAGCAAAGACGCTTTGTGTGAAAAGTGCTATGTGCCCAATCCAAGGTATGCGCATGGAAACTTTGCCTACGACAAGGTCTTGGCTAACAGAACCTTGTGGAATGCTGGTGTTGCTGGAGTACCAATGGTCATACATGTAAGGCTGCACAGGGTCAGGCCAGCTGACAGGAGGATTGCCATCGCCTTTAGTGTAGAAGTATCTTATGTCGTTGAGTTGGGTTTCAGCGGTTATGCGGTGGACTATAAGCTCGTCGGTTCTGCTGGGGTTATGAAAGACGATAACGTCGCTGTTGGGGTAATCTGCGTTGAGGGTTGCGGGGTCAACAGGCTGGATAAGCAGTATATCGCCTACGTGCAGGGTACGGTCAAAGGGGTGAGTCCAACCGTCACAGGCACCACCGTATGGAATGCACATGCTGCCGCTTGGGACTACAGCGATGAACCCAGAGGTCTCAGCCACGTAAAAGCCAACGATAAGCACCAAAAACAAAGCGACTGTAACGCCTGTCTGGAAATAATCGTTCTTACAGATTCTCTTGATTGTAGCGGTCAAACCCTGCCTCCTTTGAGATTATAGAGCAGTCTTGTTGGAGGTAGAACTTGACGCTTTAATACTTTACCAATATCGAAAACAAACTCAAACCAAAAACAAAAGGGAGGGTTGGGAGAAGCAAACGAAAGCCAGTTACGCCGTTAGATTTTTTGTTTACTAAGTACTTCGCGGAAGGTTGCGTGACATTTGGGGCATTCAAAAAGCCCGATTTCAAGCTGCATTCTTTTTCCAGCCTTGTCTGGTCTGCCAGCCATTTTCCAGGTCTTCTTTGGTTGAGCAACTTCAGTGTTACATTTTGGACATTTGCCCATTTTAAGTTCCTCTAATAATAACTATGCATGTTTCACATGACGGAAAATAAAAAACTTGTCCATAAGTTCAAATCGAAAACACATATATCGCAACACTCAAAATTAACATGAAACAGTGCAAAAACGTTGGAGCCTAACAAAAACAGGCAAGCATACAGTAAACAAAATAAACGCAAACCCCGCAAAGAAACCACGCAAAAACATCAAGTTTAGGAAACAAACTCCCACAAAAAACAAAGAAAAAACCTCATCCACACACGGAAAATCAGCGAAAACGTTTGCTCAAGGCTTTGCGCTCTGCCTCAAGAACCAACTCATAAAAGCCCGCGTTCAGCTTGGGTTCCTGTTCAAGCACCTTGGCGGCGTCGGAGGCTTTTACTTTTCTACCGCTCAAAGCAACGGCGGCGGGCTTGCCATATTTCCCAATTACCTGCGCGGTCTGCATTGCCCAGTCACGCAGTTTCTCTTCGTCCTTTGTGAGCTTTTGCCCCTTCTTAACCACCAACGGCTCCGCACGTTCCTCAGTAACCTTTAGCAGCCCCAACTCAGAGGAGCCACAACATGGACACTTAGGCACATCAGGCAAATCCTTGAGGCGAATCGAATCCAAATAATCCCAGCAACGCGTACAAACAAACGTGCCCGTTTCATCCAAAAGCCGCGCCTTAGCCGATTCCACCAGAACCACGCGCATGCGTTCAGGCGGGATAAGGTCGGTTTTCATGCTTACCCGTTCAATGCCTGTTCGCGCAACGGGCGTGGCGTTGCCTTGGTTGTCTACGGCTACAAAGTGGATTTCGCCGTTTTTCATCTGCTTGAGGACTCGGACTAGGTCGTCGGCGTCAAGGTCTTTGGTGAAGACTTCTTTTAGTCCTTCTTCGTAGATGGGGGTGCCTTCGAAGCTGGTGATTAGTTTTTGCAGGCTTACGTTGCTAAAGTCTGCCCATTTTTTGAGGGCTCCAAAGCGTCGGGCTACGTGTATGACGCGGCGTTTGAAGAGCCCAGTTTTTACGGTGGAGCGTAGCAGGGTCTGTTTGATTGCCTGCTCGGAGAGCTCTTTGATTTCGTTGAAAACCCCAACGAGCCGCGTGGCGTCTGCGTTGCCTAAGGTCTGTACGAATATGCGGTAGGGGTCGTGCTGTACGACTATGCCAAAACCCAGCTTCTCCGAGAGTACTTGCCCTAGCAGTTGGGAGAGGGCACGGTTGGTTAGGGAGCCAAAGTTGGTGTGGATTATAACAAATTCGGTCCAGCCCTCAAACACGAGGCGGTTTGGCGTAGGAACAGGAATGCCCAGCTGCACTTGCTCTGCGGTTTCGGTTAACGCCCGCTGGATAGTCTCGGGTTTAGCGGGGTAACGCTCACCAAGTAGTATGCTGACCTGCTCAACCGAGGTGCCGCTTTGCAGTTTCTCCTCCACAAAACCACGTATCCAAGCCAGCTCCTGCGCGATTTCGTAGGGAACAGGAATTTCTTCGCCTATCCAGCTTGGGATGGAACCTGAAGGGTCATTTACTGAGCGCACGTAAACTTTGTCGTCGGTGGTGTGCACGATTTGCCAGGGGCTGCCGCGTATGATGAATTTAGTGCCTGCTTTGCCGTATTCTGCCATGAAAGCTTCGTCAAGAACGCCAATGCTGCTATCAGAAGCCTGGTCGATAACAAGGAACTGTTTTTCTTCGGGAATCATGCTCAAGTTGTCAAAGTAGTATTCGAAAAGCGCCTTGCTCTTAGACGGCTTCAAAACAACCTGGTCTTCAAAAGACGCCCAAGCCAACCGCGGAAAACGCCCATGCATATACTTGAGAACCTTCTCGACTTCCTCCATGGTTAGGTTTTCGTAGGGGTAGGCGTTCTTGTAGACTTGCAGGATTTCGTTGAAGGATAAGCGTCGGGTTTTCAAAAGCAGCCCTGCAACCTGATGGGTCAGGGCATCGTAGGGTTTGGGCGGTACCGTTACGGGCTCGAGTTCTTCGTTGAGGGCTCGGCGGGCTATGACCATCGCTTCTAAGACGTCGTCGGAGTCCATTCCTATGATTATGCCTTGTGCGGTGTGTCCGTAGGTGTGGCCTGCCCTGCCCACGCGTTGAATTAGCCGTGTGACTTGGCGGGGGCTCATGTACTGGATAACAAGGTCGATGCGTCCAACGTCTATGCCCAGTTCAAGGCTGCTGGTTGCTATGAGCCCTTTGAGTTCGCCGCGTTTGAGTCCTGATTCTGCGGCTATGCGGCTGGGTTTGGCGAGGCTGCCGTGGTGGATGCTAATGGGAAAGTTCATGTCCCAGACTTTGATTCGGCTCGCCAGCACCTCACTAATCGAGCGCGTGTTCGTGAAAAGCAAAACCGACTTGTGATTGCTCATGTAATCGCGAATAACCCTAAGCCTAGCCGCCACTTCAGGATGCGTGTACAGCTTCTCCGCCAAACGCACATCCTCCTCATCGGGTTTAGGATACAAAACCTCAAGCTTTACCATCTTCGCCACAGAAACCCTCACAATATCCACGGGACGCTGGTCCCCAACTAAGAACTCTGCGACTTTGTCGGGCGTCCCAATGGTTGCGGATAGGCCTATCATTTGGAAGTTTTTGCCTTTGAGGTCACGCAGCCGCTCCAGGGCTAGGGAGAGTTGGCTGCCGCGTTTGCTATCCGATAGTTCGTGGACTTCGTCGATTATCATCCATTGCAGGCTTTGCAGGTGCTGGCGAAGGAGCCATCCTGAAAGCATGGACTGCAGTGTTTCGGGCGTGGTTATTAGGATGTCGGGGGGGCTGCGGGATTGTCGGGTGCGTTCTTTGGCTTCGGTGTCGCCGTGGCGAACTGCCAAGCGTATGTCAAGGTTGTTGCACCACCATTCGAGCCGTTCAAGCATGTCACGGTTCAAAGCCCTAAGCGGCGTGACGTAGAGCACTTTGATTCCGGGGGTTCGCGGCGCCTGAAGCAGCAGACTTAGCACGGGCAAAAAAGCCGCCTCAGTCTTCCCAGTAGCAGTGGGAGAAATCAAAAGGACATTCTTGCCTGCCAAAATTTTAGGAATAACCTTTTCTTGGGGCTCCGTAGGCTTCTTGAAGCCCTTCTGCTCCACAAGCCTTCGCACCGGCTTAACAAGCAACTCAAAAACATTCTCAGAAACGTCTTCCAAGATGGGTTTACCTATTATACGTTAACAACACTAAGCAAGATGTCTAACGTAAAAGCATTTTGGAACAAAAACGTACAATCTGCAAAACACCCCAACCACATAACCATCCACACCTACCCCATCCAAACTAAACACCACAAACCCAAAACCAGACCCCCCTCCCCCCTTTTCTGCATACAAATAAAACCAGCAACCAAACAGACGACAAACAGGCGCGTTGCGGGGGGATAGGCGGGTTCACCGTAACTTTTTAAGTGCATGGTAGGGAGTATTGGGTAAGGCAGTTAGTACGTTAGGTGATTGTATTGGAGATTAGTCGCAAGAAGATGCGTGAAGAGGTTCTTGATCGGGTTAAGTATGTTAAGACGTGTGTTATGGCGCGTGAGTTGTGTTTGTTGGTGCGAACGAATCGGGCGGTGTTGGAGCCAAAGGATGTGGAGGATATTTGCAGGTATGTTGCGGGTTTGTGCAAGGAGGAAGGATGCATTGAACCTAGCGGTCTTTGTTTGAAGGCATCTAAGGCAGTAGGGTCAGGCGATGAAGAGAAATACTTGGATTTGTGTGCTCAAAGCTGTGTCAAATGCGGAGAAGCCCGAAGACCCACGGCTAAAAGAAACGCCTACGTCGCCTAAACGGGCTTGCGTAAAACTTAAACATCAAACAGGGCATAAGTGAAAAACAGGACGAAGCGTCAATGTTTATTGCCCCTTTTGTACCCAGCCCAGTACCAGTTGTTAGGTACATGTTAAAGCTGGCGGAGCTGAAAAAAGGTGAAGTTCTTTTCGATTTAGGTTCAGGTGACGGACGAGCAGTCATCATGGCGGCTAAAACGTTTGGAGCCAAAGCAGTAGGCATCGAAATGCGAGAAGACCTAGCCAAGCGGGCAATGAACGTCATACACGAAAACAAACTCGACGACCGCGTCACCATCATAAACGCCGACATATTCAACGCCGACATCGCGTTGGCAGACGTTGTTTTCCTGTACTTAACCACCAGCGCCAACGAAAAAATCAAACCCAAACTTGAAGCCCAACTAAAACCTGGCGTACGCGTTATCAGCCACGACTACGAAATAACAGGCTGGAACCCCCTAAAAACAGAAAAATTCGTAGAAAACCAAGCAAAAGGCTACCCTGCACACACAATATACCTCTACCAAAAACCCTAACTGCCTGCAAAAGCCTTTAAACCGCCGCTGCTGCCCTACAAAGGGAGATGGATGCGTCACAGTTTGTTCCGTGGAGGCAAATCTCCAGTTGGGCTTGCACGGGATGTGGGGAATGCTGCCAAAAGTACGGTGTCGTGCTAAAATTTCATGAGTGGCTCAGGATAACGCAGAGTTTTGGTGCTGACAAAACCATTGTAGGCTTGGATAAACTGTTTATCAAACGCGCGTATAACGGCGACTGCGCTTTTCTTTGCCATGCCGGAGGCAACCGCTTGTGTGGACTGCAGAGAATGAAGCCTGACGCATGCAAACTGTGGCCCTTCAAAGTGTTACCAGAACCCAGATACGGCAACGCACGCCAAGCAGCATACGATTATTTTGGAAAACAACTCTACGTTTATGCTGACTGCAACTGTAACGGATTGCGCTATGGTAACCCTACGTGGACGTTTGGTGCTCAGACGTTAAAAGAGTTTGTAGGGGTTGCTTTGGGAACGTGTCGGGTGCAAAGAAACACTACGCGCAGCAGCAGGGGCTACGGCAGGAGATTGGGGGTTTAGTGTACTTGGGTGTCTTTGCTGTCGAGTTCTTTGATGCGGGTTTGGATGAAATCAGCTACGCGTTGTTCGCTAAAGGCGCGTTCTTGTCTTTGCTTTTCTAGTTGTTCTTTGATGGTTTCAAGCATCTTGTCAACGTCAAAGGGTTTCATGACGTATGCGTCTGCGCCCTTGTTGACGGCTGTTACGGCGTTTTGCAAAGTAGGATACCCGGTGACCATGATTTTGCGGATTTTGGGGGTGGTGTCGTGGACTTTGCTTAAAAGTTCGGTGCCTTCCATGTCAGGGAGCCTGATGTCGACAAGCATCAAGTCATAAGAGTTCTTCTCAGTTTTAGCTATAGCTTGACTACCAGAATCTGCGGTATCTACTTCGTATCCATTATCCTTTAATATCGCCAACACAACTTTGCGGATGTTCTCATCATCATCAATTACGAGTATTCTCGCAGGTTTGTTCATTTTGTTTTTCGCCAACAAAACAGTGAGTTATAGTAGAATTTAACCTGTATGAATCTACAGTATGAATTGAAGAGTACACGCGGCAGGGTATAAAAGAGCCCAAGCACCCACAAAATAAGCAGTAACAAGGGGATGCCGCAATAAATGAGCCAAACCGACGACTTCCAATGCGCACAATGCGCCAAATGCTGCCAAAACATACTCGAAACCCGCGGCGGCGTACTGCGTGGTTTACCTCTAACCCAAAAAGAAACCGAACTTTTCCCAGAAAAGGTCATCTCACCCAAAATGGGCATCGGATTCAAAGATGAACCCGAAGTCATTGTGTTGTACCAGATTAACGTGAACTGCTGCCCCTACGTAAACAAGCAAAATCAGTGCCAAATCTACCAGAAACGACCCCTCATGTGCCAATCCTTCCCCATAGTTGCAGGCGCCATATCCAACCGCTGCCAAGTTTTCAGCTACCGCAAACCAGGCGTAACCTACAACGAACCCTACCCCATGACCGCTCAGCTGCAGGCAAACGATAAACTGGAAAAATACATACAAAACCGCATCAAAAAACACAGCCGCCACGGACTAAAAATCTGGGAATATAACCTAGCCACAAAACAGTGGATACACACCCACACCCTCTAACAACAGGCAAGAGGCGGGGTGGCAAAGCAAGCAACGTGCGTTTGTGGTGGGTTATTTTTAGGTGGCTGCGGGTTCGCCACGTTTTCCCCAGCTGGTTTTTGGTACGTCGTGGATTATGACGGTGACGTCGGTTTTTGGGACGCCGATTTCTTCGAATGCTTGGGCTATGCCTTTGATTAGTTTTGCTTTTTGCTGGTTGGTTTTTCCACTCCAAGTTTCAACTATGACTACTGGCATTGGTTTTTCACCTCCCAACGTGCGTGGGGGTTTGTGTTTACGAGAGCAGCTGCGCGGTTTTTAACGTTGCCTTTTGCAGTTACGGTTTGCGTAATATGTCAAGAAAGGCAATTTTGTTCTTAAGCGCCCAAAGCCAAGAAGCAGTTATCCTAAAAGTGTAAGGAGAAGCGTGAGTTAATGTTTAAGACGAGTGTGTTTCCGGCTTTGCTGCTTGTGTTAGCGGGTTCTATGGACTGCCTCACCACAGGCATAGGCATATCGTATTTTGGAGCAGTTGAATGCAACCCTTTCATGGCGGGGCTGGTGCATACGAACTTGGCAGCATTTACGCTTCTCAAACTGGCAACAACCCTTGTTGTGGTGCTAATTTTCTATTCGGCAAGAAAAATCTTGGCAAGCACTTACGACAAAGCAAGCAAAGCATTCAAAATAGGACACAACTTCATCAAAACCGCGTATGCAGGCGTCATAGCCATAACATTGGTTGTGGTTGCAAACAACGTATTGGTCATCGCAGGGTCAGTATAGCAAAGGCAGGTTTTTTAGAGGCTACCCAGTAGTCCCATGTATACGTGGAAGGTACCAGGTTGGAAGCTAACTTCAAAGTCGCAGTTGTCCATCTTATTCTTAACAGCCAAACAGAAGAAGCCCTAGAATTGCTCTCCAAACAATACCAGACCGACACGCCCAAACTAAAGATTGGGTTGCCAAAAGGTCACAGCCGCAAAGCTTACGGGACATATGCAGCCAAAACGCAGACCATAAGCCTGCTCAACAGCGACATGCTCGCCAACCCGTTTGTCGTCCTGCACGAGTTTTACCATCACCTACGCAGCAAAAACGTCGAACACCAACACAAAGGCACAGAAAAAAACGCCGACAAATTCGCATCAGACTTCATACGCGAATACCAAAAAGCAGCAGCCAGCCAAGCTCAAAACAGCCAATAACACTTCAGGCGATTACTCATCGGTTAGTTCCACAGGCAACCTGTCCCCGTTCGAGTCATAAACCGCCACGCACGCCGCGCCTTCAAAGGGTGGACCTACAATCATCAAAATTCTGCCAAAAAAATGGTTCAAATCCACATCTGACGGCGAGATGTTCCCTGAAGGATGCGAATGCACCGTGCCGACCAACGAGAAATCCATGGGTAACATGTGCATGGGGAAGCTGGCGGAGCCGTTTCCGTGAACAGAAAAAGGTGCCATGAGCAAATCAGTTATGTATATGATGTTTTTGCGTTTTTTCCCTCGTAGCAGTAGGAAGCTTTCGCGTGGGTAGAAGTGTTTTGCGCCAGTGTATATGTTTTCAAGCAGCTCGTTTGGGAGGCTGACGACGGTTTGAGGGGGCATAACCCAGATAATATGCGGGCAGATTAATTACTTTGACCCCGCCCAAAGCCAAAAAGCGCCCAAGCAGCAAATAGAAACGTTTGGTTTACGGTGTTTGCCGTGCAAGGTAATCTTTTATCATTTGTCCGTGTTCAAAAGCCAGTTCCGCGGGCAACGCATCCAAACTAAACAAGCGAAGCTCGGAGATTTCGGTTTCCTGCTTCTTCAACTCTCCACCCACAGGTTTTACGACAAAGCATGTTGGGTTGTAATCGTATTCGTAACCGCCTTGAACGCCCTGTTCTTTGTACGAGCCCAGCTTGTAGAGAACCTCCACATCCAAACCAGTTTCCTCTTTAACTTCACGCACAACATTTTGCTCAGGCGTCTCACCCGCCTCCTCACGCCCCCCAGGCAAAGCCCAAAAACCAATAAACGGCGGCGTAGTACGCTTCGCCAACAAAATCTTATCTTTAGGATAAACAATAATGGCAGTCGCCGATTTTCCGCTAAACTTCATACGCATCCACGGGGATAAGGCATCAGGGAACATAATAGTTTTGCCGTTTCCACGGGCTGGTTGGGGTCGGGGCAGCCAACAAGTTTATATGAAGTTTTGTTCATATGAATTGTTGTTCATGAAAGTGTTGTGGTGACCGCTATGGGGCGTGTTGTTGTTTGAAGCAGGGTTTGACGCAGATTTGCCATCGGTTTTTTACGAATTTGGCGAATCCTACGCGGCTGGCAGTGCTGGAGTTGCTTATGGACAAACCAATGAGCGTAAACGAGTTGGCGCTGGCAATAGGTCAGGAGCAAAGCATGGTATCGCATAACCTTAAGCCGCTACTGGAATGCAACTTTATCCACACGCAAAGAGACGGCAAGAAACGCATGTACGAAGTCAACAAAGAAACCATCGGCGCGGTTTTTGCGGCTGTGGAAAATCATGCCCAAAAGTTTTGCCCCACGGGCGGGAAGTGCCTTAAAGGAGAGAAATAGTATGGTTGTACGAAAAATTGTAAATATCGACGAGAGTTTGTGTAACGGCTGTGGTAAGTGTATTCCGAAGTGTGTGGAGGGTGCGTTGCAGATTGTGGATGGGAAAGCCAGAATCATCAAGGACACGTACTGCGACGGTTTGGGAGCGTGTTTGGGGGAATGCCCGCAAGGTGCTATAACTATAACCGAGCGCGAAGCAGATGCGTTTAGCGAACAAGAAGTGCATGAGTACCTTAAAACCAAAAAAGCCGCCATCACTCAACCCGCTAAGCCGCAGTGGCCAGTAAAAATCAACTTGGTTCCACCCAAAGCACCATTCTACGAAAACGCAGAGTTACTGGTGGCTGCGGACTGCGCCCCTGTTGCCATGCACAACTTCCACGAAACGATGCTTGTGGGGCGGCGGGTTATAATTGGCTGCCCAAAGTTTGATGACGCCAGAGCGTACGCGCAAAAACTCGGCGAGATACTAAAGCAAAACAACGTCTCAAGCATAGCTGTTGCGCACATGGAGGTTCCGTGCTGTTCAGGGCTTAAATGGGCGGTGGAGCGCGCAGTTGAGGCTTCAGGCAAACAAATCCCCGTGAAGGAGTACGAGGTAACTGTTGGGGGTGAAGTGCATGAACTCTAAAGACCCCTCGGTGCCCAAGAATCCGAAAACATGCCCGGGTCTGCGTGAGTTTCTGCAGCCAACCGTCGCTTACATCCAATGCCACGTCTGCGGCAGCGAACTGGAAATCTGGAGCGACGAAGACGAAACAACCTGCAGCGAATGCGGAGCCCAATGGAAACGCCCCAGCAAAAACGCCGCTTGCTTAGAATACTGCCAATACGCCGAGCAATGCCGTGGCATAATTGAAGCACGAAAAAAATAACGCCCAAACAAGGGCTTTTTTTAGGAAATAGTAAAGAAAGGTTATGGTTTGAGGGGTTTATCGTCGATGAAGACGGCTGCTGCTATGGAGGTTGTCCATAAGCCGTTGTTGTCGCCTACGGCGGTTTGGGTGATGTTGGCTGTTTTTATGATGAGTCCGCTGGTTTTGAAGAGTTGTTTGCGTTCGTCCCATGCTTTTTCGGGGTCGAATTGGATGCCCATGGTTGTTGCGAGCATGGTAGCGGCGAGGTCTTCTGCGTAGTCGCCTGCGGTTTCGTCGTTTTGTCCAAAGCAGTGGTGTTCGGAGAGGTAGCCGTACTGGTTTTTGCCTGAGGGTATGGCAACGCCGATAGAGGAGGCAACGAGTCTGTGGGGTTCGTTTGTGGCGTTTCTGGCGATGACTACGAACGTGATTTCTCCGGGCTCAACCATTTTTAGACCTTGTTCACGTGGAAGTAATTCGCAGCCGGGGGGCACGATGCTTGAGACGCTGACAAGGTTACAATGCTGAATACCTGCATCTCGAAGTGCCAACTCAAACGATTGAAGCTGCTCCTTATGCTTACCAACGCCTTTTGTTAAGAAGAAATACTTTGGTATCATTGTTGTCGCAGATAGACAGTACAGCATTTGTTTAAAAAGGTTTTTCTGGACAATAGTTCCATTGAATTTTGATTCGCCCCATTTCCAGCACGCGTAAGTTTGAACGAAAAAACCATGGATAACCAAGTTTTCTGCTGTTTTAGTAGACCCCCTCCCCCTATCGTTTCTGCATACAATTAAAAACAGCAGCCAAATAGACAGCAAATAGGTTGTGAGTGCCAGTTAGAAAACGTGTAACAGCTTGAAACGCGCAGAGAAGGTTGCTGAGTCAAAAGCTTCGAAGAAAGGTTTCGTCTAAACTTAGTCAGATTTAAAAGCGTATGAAAAGAAGAAAAAGTTGGGGAAAGTCCCCTTATTCGATGATTATTTTTTGTATGGTGCTTTTTGAGGGTTTGGCGTCTTCGGTTCCTTTGAAGTACGCGTAGACTTGGCCAGTGTTTTCGAACCATGTCAAAGACCTAGCTCTCCAGTCGACTTTGAAGGTTCCATCTTCAGAGGTGTAGCCGTACGCTAAGAAGTCGTCGCCCAGCAGGGAACGGTCGCGCTCATAGATGTCAATCTTGGCTTTAGGTATTCCTTCTCCAGAATCACTTCTGACGAGTCGTCCCTTGAAGAACACAGGGTCGTCTTTTTTGTAGGTTGAAAGACTCTGAAGTTCAATGGTTGTTGGAACTGGACCATCGGTTACTGTTCGAACAGGCGCAGGTGCGGGTTCAGACGCGACAACAGGCGGAAGTTCCAATGCATCATAAGACATTGTGTCTTCTTTGGGTTTTTGTGTAGTGGTCAAATCTTCAATTTCTGCATCACAGCTCGCTTTAACAGCGTGTATTCCGTTCAAGCAGCCGCTTTTTGCTTCGTACCCTTCGCTTGCAGCTATGATTTCGCCGTTCGTAGCAGTCAAATGGAATCGGTACCCACAGCTTTTATCGAAGAAAACCTGGTATTTTGGGTTGTTAATTCTTGGACCTTCAACGGTCAGGTCTTCAATCTCTGCGTTGCAGTTTGCCTGTATGCTTTTTATGCCTTTTATGCAGCTTGCATGTTGTTCGTAAGCTTCGCCTACAGCAATGATTTTGTTATTTTCGGCCATGAGTCGAAAACGAAACTTGTCTTGAACGTCTCGGTATACTTGATACTTTTTTGACATAGAAAACCACAAAATAAATACAGTCAACGTATTTAAAAAAGTGTTGCACATACCACCCTGATGCCCCTAAAGCGTTATACACCAAAACTCAAAAGAAGCAACAGAAGACTTGCCTAACGGATTTATTAGGCGTCACTCTAACCAGTATTGTTTGACCATACAAATAAGGCGTGAACATAAAACGGGGAGGCAGTAGAACCGTGAAGTTTCGAAGGAGCGTATTCAAAGACGAGACGAAGCTGGATATAAACTACATACCTAGCCGTTTGCCTCACCGCGAAAAAGAACACCGCCTCCTCACAGAGTTTTTCAGTTTTCTCACCCAGTTTCCTGAACGCATGGCGCAGCGAGTCATCGTCACGGGGGAAGTGGGCACGGGAAAAACGGCGTTGTGTCAGCGTGTTGGGCAAGACATAACCAGCCAAGCCCGCAAAAACGGCGTAAACGTACGCTATGTTCATGTTAACTGCCGAGAATACCGTGGCAAACTCTCACTTATCATGCAGCACGCCGTAGCTGTTTTGCGCCCCAACTTTCCCAAACGCGGCTTCTCGTCTGAAGAAATTCTAAGCGCGCTTCTGCAGACGCTTGATGAAGAAAACATGCACATGGTCTTGGCGTTGGATGAGTTTGACAGCCTCATAGAAGCTGAAGGCTCAGACTCCGTCTACAACCTAACCCGCATGCAAGAAATACGCCCCGAAAAACCACAACGGGTCTCTTTGCTGTTTATTATGCGCAACTTGCAAGCCACCAAAAAACTCGACGACAGCGCCAAAAGCACCCTACAACAAAACATAATCCGCCTAGAAGCATACGACAAAGAGCAGCTAGTAGATATTCTTAACGACCGCGTAGCCATGGCGTTTGAAGCATCCACGGTGGCGGAAGATGTGGTTTGTTTGGCGGCGGATTTGGCTCAGGGCGAAAGCGGGAATGCACGGTTTGCTATAGAGTTGCTTTGGCGTGCAGGCAAGTACGCAGATGCGGAGGATTTGGGGGATGTGACTCCTGAGTGTGTGCGTAAAGCCATATCCAGCATCATCCCAACGCTGCAAAAAGGCGAAGTATCAAATCTGGGACAGCATGAGAAACTGTTTTTGCTCTCCGTAGCCGAGTTTTTCAAAGAAAACGCCAAAGCATACGCGACTCTAACAGAGCTGGAAAACGAATACGGCGTCATCTGTGAAGAGTACGAGGTAGAACCAGTTAGCCATACGCAGCTTTGGAGTTATGCCAAGTTGCTTTCGGCGTTGGGTGTGCTGCGAACGGTGGTTTCGTCTGAGGGCGCACGTGGTCGTTCGACGCTGGTTTATTTGCCGTCTGTTTCCGCTGAAGAGTTAGCCAAGACGTTGCGGTTGATTTTGGAACGGGAAAGAGGTGCCTAACATGGATGTTGAAGAGGTTTTTTCGTCCAAGCCGCGCATGAGAATCCTCAAACTTATCAACCAACTTAGCGAACTCAACGTCTCACATATCGCAAGGGAAATAGGGCTTAACTTCACCGCAACCAACCGTCACTTAAAACTCTTAGAAGAAGAGGGCATACTGTTGCAAAAAACGTATGGGCGAATTAGGCTCTACAGGTTCAATCAGGCTTCGCCTAAAGCCGTGGCGGTGCAAGAACTCATCGATGTTTGGGAACAAGAAACATAAAGCTTGTTTACCACATTTTAAAACAGGAGACGACACGTTTGACTATGGTTGATGTTTCAGATAAAAACCAAGTTTTCAGGGAAGCAACTGCCTGTGGAACCATACGGCTCAAACCCGAAACCGTAAAACGCATCAGGGAAGAAGAAATAGCCAAGGGCGACCCCCTCTACACCGCAAAGGTTGCAGGCATACTGGCAGCGAAGAGAACTAGCGAAATCGTTCCTTTGTGCCATCCGTTGCCGTTAACTAACGTGGAGGTGACAGCTAAAGTCGCGGGCGAGTGCATGGTTGAGGTGACGGCTCTGGTGAAGACGTGTGCGCAAACAGGCGTGGAGATGGAGGCGCTTGCGGCGGTTTCGGCGGCGTTGCTGACGGTTTGGGACATGACCAAGCAGTACGAGAAAGACGCTCAGGGGCAGTACCCGTCCACGGCTATTGAGGACATACATGTTGTGAAGAAGGTTAAGCGGGGGAAGGGTGATGAGTGAGAGCACTAAGAGTCATAAGGCGCATGCCCCCAAGAAACTGAATTTTGCAGTTTTTACCTGCAGCACCAGCCGTTACCGTGCACTGGAGAACGGTGAGGACGTGAAAGATGTTTCAGGCGAAACCATAGAGTTCCTCCTCAAAAAAGCAGGGCACAGCGTCCTGTTTAAGCGCGTGATACTGGACGACCAAGACATGATAGCGCATGCCGTCAAAAGCGTCATAGACAACCAAGGCTTAGACGCAGCAGTATTTTGCGGCGGAACAGGCATAGCCCCAACCGACGTAACCATAGAAACCATAACACCATTTTTTGACAAGACCCTACCAGGATTTGGCGAAATCTTCCGCAGGGTAACCTATGATAAACGGGGCTCGTCCGCGTTGATGACGCGCGCAACCGCAGGCGTAGCCAAGGGCAAAGCACTGTTTTGCATACCAGGTTCCCCTGACGCAGTAAAGTTTGCAGTCGAACTGCTTATATCTCCTGAAGCGGCTCATATCGTCAAGCACGCTCGGGAACAACGGCAATTATGACCCTACACGACTGCTACAACCGCCCCTTGCTAAACTTGAGGATTTCAATTACCCAGCGATGCAACCTAAAATGCATCTACTGCCACCGCGAAGGAGAAGTCAAACGCGCAAACCGCAGCGCTGAGAAAATGACCAGACAAGAAATTGTGCGCATCGCCCAAACCGCTGTGGACTTGGGAATCAAACGCATAAAACTCACAGGCGGCGAACCGCTCATGCGCAAGGACGTGGTGGAGGTGGTTAGGGGCATCGCGGGGATTTCTGGGTTGAAGGATTTGTCAATGACCACTAACGGCTTGATGCTCAAGGATATGGCGGTGGATTTGTTTGCGGCGGGTCTTAAACGCATCAACATCAGTCTGGCAACGTTGAATCCAGCTACGTATCACAGACTCACAGGCGGCAACGTGCAAGATGCTCTGGCGGGTGTGCAGGCGGCGGTGGATGCAGGGTTTTGCCCCGTAAAGCTAAACATGGTTGTTTTAGAAGACGTAAACGTAGGCGACATACCCGACATGATTACGTTCGCAGGGCAAAGCGGCGTTACGCTACAGCTCATCGAGCTAGACCCAATTAACGTGAGCAACACCTACTACGAAAAACACCACCGCTTCCTAGATGCCACCGAAGCTATGCTCGAAGAAAAAGCCGTAAACGTCGAAATACGCCCGTTCATGCATAACCGCAAAATCTACCACCTGCCAAAAGCCAACGTCGAAGTCGTCCACCCCATTGACAACACCGACTTTTGCATGCACTGCACCCGCATGAGAGTAACCAGCGATGGCAAACTCAAACCCTGCCTCATGAGAAACGACAACCTAACCGACTTGCTCACCCCAATAAGAAACGGCGCCACAGACGAAGAACTCCAAAACCTCTTCCGCAGGGCAAACCAGCTACGCGAACCCTACAACAAAACCCAAACCCAAAACTAACTCAGGAAGCCTTTTCCGCGGAGCCTGCCGCCTCGTTTTTGCTCTCAATTAACTTTTTAACCACACGCTTAAGCTCCTCTTCAAACTCAGGCGCAAACGCAATCCCCAAATCCTCCTCATAATACACACACAAAAACCGCAAAACCGCATAAGCCTCCACCGCACCCTTACTACGCCTACACAACAAATCATTCACCTTACTGCCAATACGACCAAGCTTATCAAAATCAACCTCAACCTCACCAGCCAAACGCTTCTTCCCAGACACAATACATCACTTAGGTAGGCATAGCGCATGTAAGTATTTGACTTTTATGATATGTTAATTGAAATCAGCCTATGATGATATTGAAGATACTGACTGCCAAGGTAACCACCGCCACCAAAATTTCTAAAATACCTTTTATGTTATTTACAGGTTTTATGAACCTCGCGTGTCTTTCAAGTCTACTATATTTTTCAACTTCCGTAACGAGTCTACCTAAATACCGGTATGCCCGAGGGTCATCATGATTCACAAGAGCAAGAGAAAAGTTGGTAAAGGTATCTACCAATTGTGATTCTGAAAAAAGGAGCATACGACACATCTCAGTTTTTCTATTGGCTAGGATAGAAAACTCTGCGGCATACAAACTGCCTCTGCGATTTAAGAATTTTGGACTTTTTGAAAAAACAGAAAACTCGTAGCACATAGTGTTTGCTTTCCTTGCTGCCTTAAGACGTTTGTTTTCACAAAAAAGTTGTGCAGTTAGAATGCATTGAGCAAAAACAAATTCGTCCGGACTTGGATAACCATGAATTTTTCCATAGACCAACCGAAGGAGTCGCATCACTATATCAACGAGTACAGAACCCGCTATTATTGAAATTATAAGAGAAAGAACTAAATTAATTACAAGAGCAAGTAATGGCGCCGTGATGAAATTGAGCAGAAGAGTCAAAAGATTTACGGATATAATACCCAAAAGGATGGTGATTAGCGCAGATGCTATTAGGGTAACCCGATACTTGTAGTCCACAACTTGTGCTCTTTTAACTAGTTCAGCAAAGGTTTTGGCACTGTAGTATTTTGGGTAATCATAGTCCGTCATTCGAGTCAGAATCAACATCAGGCGCCATTGTTTTTTTAGGTTTCGAATTAAGAGACAAAAAACAAAGAATTGAAAAACAGTAAAACATCAAGTCAAGAAGAGGATACAAAGCAAGCAAAAGTTAACCAAAGAAAAGGAAGGGTGGGGGTTAGGCTTTGGGGGTGTCGCCTGTTTTTTGTAGTAGTTGTTGCCAGCGGTTGTCGGTCCATTGTTGGATGTTGTCGAGTACGTTTTGGTTTTGGGGTTTGAAGAGGTGTCGGTAGCGTCCTTGTCCTTTGAGGTAGTCGGTGACGGGTTTTTTGGTTTGGGGTGCGAGGGCGTACATTTTGCTTGGGGTGGAGAGTTGGTATTGTCCGTTGGTTGCTTCCCAGAGGGGGAATAGGCAGGTTTCGACTGCGAGTTTTGAGTATTCGATGGATTTGTTGGATGCGGTTCTCCAGCCTCGGGGGCAGGGGGCAAAGACGTGTAGGAAGGCGGGTCCTTCGACTTCTAGGCCTTTGCGGACTTTGGTCATGAGGTCTTTCCAGTAGAAGGGTGCGGCGGTTGCTACGTATTCGATGCCGTGGGAGACCATGATGTCGGTTATGGGTTTTTTGTTTTGGAGTTTGCCGGGCATGACTGAGCCTGCGGGGGTGGTGGTGGTTGCTGCGCCCATGGGGGTGCCTCCGCTGCGTTGGATGCCTGTGTTCATGTATGCTTCGTTGTCGTAGAGTACGAAGAGGAAGTCGTGTCCGCGTTCCATAGCACCTGAAAGCGCTTGGAAGCCGATGTCGTAGGTTCCGCCATCACCTGCAAACGCGATAACGTCAACGTGTTCTTGGAGCTTGCCCTTTTTCTTTTGCATCCTCAAAGCAGCTTCTATACCTGAAGCGTTCGCCGCAGAAGTTTCAAAGGCAGTGTGCAGCCATGGAACAGCCCAAGACGTATACGGATAAATCGACGAGACCACTTCCATGCAGCCCGTCGCCTCAGTCACGATGGTTGGTCCGCGGGTGGCTTTCATGATCATGCGCAAAACCGCGGCGGGTCCACAGCCTGCACAGGCGCGGTGTCCTGCAGTGAACAGGTCAGGTTTTTGGGCGATGTCTTTTGCAGTAAATTTCCATTCTTCTTGAGTAGACATTTTTCTTTCTCCTTATTCTCTTAATCCTACAAAGTTTACAGGTTGACACACAGTGTCCTCGTACGCGTTCTTGGCTAGCTCCTCAAAGATTTTCTTGAACCCTGCGGGACTAGTGTCTCTGCCGCCTAAACCGTAAATGTAATCCACAATTACGGGTCTTGAGGGCGCGTCGTAGAGGGCGTGGCGTATTTCATGGAAGAGAGCGCCACCGTTTCCGCCAAAACTCATGCTTTTATCCATGACACCAACGATTTTAGCGTTCTTGAGAGCGTCGCGTATGGCTTGGACGGGGAAGGGTCGGAAGGTTCGCAGACGTAGCAAGCCGACTTTCATGCCTGTTTCGCGCACTTCGTCCACTACGGTTTTTAGAGTGCCCGCGGTGGAGCCTGCAGCGACAACAACGACTTCGGCGTCGTCAAGCATGTACTTCTCAACAAGACCATCACCGTAGCTTCGACCACTCATTGCGGCGTATTCGGCGTGGACTTTCTGGATGACGTCTAAGGCGTTTTTCATGGCTTCTTCTTGCTGGCGCTTGAATTCGAAGTAGTAGTTTTGCAGTGCGATGGGTCCCATAGTCATGGGGTTTTTGGGGTCAAGCTTGAAGGGGGCGGTTTTGCCTTCGTGGGTGGCTACAAGCGGGAATTTGCGTTCGCCTACGAAATCTTTGGCTGCCTCGTCGGAAAGCACGGTTACGTTCTCAAGGGTGTGGCTCAAAGTGAAGCCGTCTAAACCGACCATGACGGGAAGTGTGACGTTTAGGTCTTCGGCGATGCGAAAAGCTTGGATGATGGAGTCGTAGGCTTCTTGAGCGTTTTCAACGTAGATTTGAATCCAGCCGCTGTCGCGTTCTGCCATGCTATCAGAGTGGTCGCCGTGAATGTTTAGCGGAGCGGATAATGCGCGGTTTGCAACTGCCATGACTACGGGTGTGCGGCAGCCAGAAGCTACAAAGAGCATTTCATGCATCAGGGCTAGACCTGCTGATGCGGTGGCGGTGAATACGCGTGCGCCTGTTGCAGAAGCAGCTACAGAAGCAGCCATAGCAGAGTGTTCAGATTCGACACAGACGAATTCGGTTTGAACTTCGCCGTCAGCTACATACTCACTAAACTTTTCTACGATAATGGTTTGGGGGGTGATTGGGTAAGCGGCTACGACATCAACGTCTGACTGTTTGACAGCAAACGCGACTGCTTCGTCGCCGTTCATAGCGGTGCGTTCTTGTTTAACCTGAGTTTTCATCACAATTGTTCACCTATTTTATGGTCATGGTTATTGCTTTGGTTGGGCATTCGTTCGCGCATATGCCGCAGCCTTTGCAGTAGTTGAGGTCAAAATCTAGTTCGCCAGTTTCGGGTTTCCAGTGTATGGCGCCTTCGGGACAAAATATGGTGCATAGCAGGCAGGTGGTGCATTTTTCGGGGTCACGCACAGGAGTATAAGTCTTCCAGTCGCCTGTTAGGAACTGGGTGCTTGGCTTTGATGAAACGCCTGCGGGCGCGATTTCTTTCCAGTTTTTATCAACCATTATGCTTTTGCCTCCTCGTAAGCTTGCTTGATTACAGCAATGTTTTTCTCGGCAATATCGGGGCGGAATTTGCCTTTAACTGTCTCTGCGATGCCGTCCATGGAAACCACGGATGTGGAACGTGCAACAACGCCTAGCAGGGCAGTGTTTGTTATGGGTTGACCTAAAATTTTGACGGCTATGTCGGTTGCTGGAACTGTCCAGACCGCGCCTTTTTCGATTTTGAGGTCTGCTTTTAGTTTTGCAGGTTCTTCTGCAGAGTTTATTATGATTATGTCTTCGTCACTGTTTATTCCAGAGGTGACTGGTACAGTTTTGAGCAATGTCGGGTCAAGGACTACTACTACGTCAGGGTCGTATACTGAGCAGTGAATCCGTATTGGTTCGGTGCTTATGCGCGTGAAAGCCGCTACGGGTGCACCCATCCTTTCGGGGCCAAACTCGGGGAAAGACTGTATGTACTTGCCTTCGGCTATTGCTGTTCGTGCCAAAAGCTCGCTTGCAGTCCATGCGCCTTGCCCTCCTCTACCATGCCATCTGAATTCTAACATTTTCTTCAAATCTACTTGCTCCGCGATAGTTTTTCATTAAATAGGAAATTTCCTTGATATACGTTTTTGTAGAAAAAGAAATATTCCCATGTTAATCATCAAAGTCGCAGGCGACACAGCCACACATCAACTTGACGTTTATATACAAACGATTTCGAGGCATATAAGTTTTGTATGAGGTATATCACCGCGTTTTTGGCGTCAAATAAATCTTATTAATATGAATCGCACATCATAGAAGTTGAGAGAGTGAACATCTGAACCAGCGAAGGTGAGGATAAAACGTCAAAGATACTTTTAACCAGCGACCGAACCCTAATGAGCAATTACCACAAAAACGAATTCGTAGGCTTTGGAACCTGCGCACCCCCAAACTTCCTGCCCGAATGGATATACAGCTACCTGTTTTTCCCCCACATAAAAACCCGAAAAGGCACCCCCCAAGAAGCCCCCTATGGTTTACGAAAAATCGAAGCCCAACTGCTAAAAGAAAACTTTGATGTCACCACCGTAAGCCCCACTCACCTTAAACAATTCTTAGACACCGCCGACGTACTAGGCATACATACCATGGACCCGTTTGGACTAGGTCCCGCCTCAAGCACCCTTTCTGCCCTGTTCAAAAAAGAATCCTACCTAGCAGTGCATTTCAAGCGGTTGTTGAGCCAACCAGAAATCGTCAAAGCAAAAAAACGCGGACTAAAAATCCTTGTCGGAGGTCCAGGTGCGTGGCAGTTCAAATATAGACCGGACTTCGCCAAAAAATACGGCATCGACTGCATCATGGAAGGTGAAGCAGAAAACGTTCTTGGGCGCCTGTTTGAATCAGCCGTTAAAGGCGAATTCCTACCCGAATACACCACGGTCAACCCCACCGACGTACCTAAACTTGATGATATTCCAGATATTACAAAACCCTCCGTCAACGGCTTAGTAGAAATCGGCAGAGGCTGCTGTCGGGGATGCGAATTCTGCAACGTCACATTGCGCCCGCTACGATGGTACCCCTACGACAAAATCATGAGGGAAATAGACGTCAACATAGAGAAGGGCAAAAACAAGGTCTGCTGTTTGCATGGCGAGGATGTTATGCTTTACGGCAGCACCAACGTCACTCCCGACGAGAAAAAACTCGTCAAGCTACACGAGATGGTTATGGCAAAAATCGACAGCATCTCATGGAGTCACTGTTCGCTTGCGGCGGTTGCTTCAAACCCCAAACTGTTCGCTCAGTTAAGCGAGATTATACTAACGAAGCAGGATTGGTGGGGCGCAGAAATCGGCATCGAAACAGGCTCAGCCGAGTTGGCACAAAAGATTATGCCGGCTAAAGCGTACCCGTTCAAACCCTCAGAGTGGCATGAAGTGGTTAAGCAGGGCATGGGGTTGATGCATGATAACAATTTGGTTCCCGCCGGCACAGTCATCGTCGGCTTACCCGAA
Source organism: Candidatus Bathyarchaeota archaeon (assembly GCA_026014465.1). NCBI lineage: Archaea > Thermoproteati > Candidatus Bathyarchaeota > Candidatus Bathyarchaeota archaeon. The sequence goes on from JAOZID010000010.1 coordinate 443,036, forward strand.
GAAACCGAAGACGACCTGCTCAAAACCATGGACATGATAGACGACCTCAAAAACTGCCGCAGCCTCATAGTCCCCCTATTCTTCGTCCCCTTAGGCAAACTCAAAAGCAAAGACTGGTTCAAAAACACCGAACTAAACAACCTACACAAACAACTCCTCATCCAATGCGCCGAACACGACTTCCACTGGGTCGGCAACCTCATGGACATAACCTTCTCAGGAAAATGGTACAGCCCCGCACTCAAAAGCGGCTACAAAGTCTTCACATGGATAGCCAAACGCAAAGCCAGAGAACAAGAAACCAAAGCCATACCCGCATAACCAAAGAACTAAACTTAAATACTCTACTTCCGACTTGAGAGAGCATATGCGCTTTGCGCTGTGCCGCCGTAGCTCAGCTAGGTAGAGCGGCTGGCTGTTAACCAGTCGGTCATAGGTTCGAGTCCTATCGGCGGCGCCAAACCTAACCATAAAAAATTACTGTTTTAGGTTATGCCGAGACTTCCTTTTTTTGATCAGTTGCTTTAGCTGTTCTGTAAGAATGGACAGTGGCAGTTCTCTATTTGACCTTGGGTCAGATGATATTTCCCGTATCAAAAGCGGCTTTGGTGAGATTTCTTTGGGGTTTTTGCTCCAGGGTCGTATGTTTTCTGTTAGCCAGTCAATTTGTTTTTGCTTGAAATTCTCGTTTTGTTTTCATCCATGTCTGTATCTTAGGAAAGCTGCGAATCCTCCCAAAGAGGCGAGCTTTGATTTTTCTTCTGACATGGTAGATATCACTTCAACTATGGCGTCTGTCTGTGTTGCGGCATCCTCCAAAACGTCAACGATGTCTTTCTCCTCCACTGCGTAATCAACGGCACCGCACCGTTCACATGGACTTAATATCATTTCGCTAATAGCTGGTGCATTTCTCTTGTCTAGAATCTTAGCCTTTGATAATCCGCATCGTTTACACAATACAACGTTTTCAATCATGCCCGTGTTGTCGGTTACTATGGCAACTTCAGCTTGGCCTTCCCTAAGTGCTTCCAACACCGAATCCAGCCCATACGTGACCAACCCATATTGTTTTGCCAGTTCTTCCATAAGGCGTTGCACGGTTCGTTTCTCTTCAGGGGCGCACATGCCTTTAAGTACGTCGAATGATTTGCGCAGCATTTCTTTTACACCGTCTGGACCTGCAGATTGTGTATCAACTGTGTCTAAAAGCATGTTCTTCAACTCATAGTGCAGGTAAGTTCCCTTCAGAAAATCGGTTTTGGTTAATCCAGGTCCCCCAATCAGCAACACCGTGACTTTGTAATTCTCCAGAAACAGTTTTGTTGCGTGTTCCGCGATTCTGTGGAAAAAGTTTGTGAGCTCCATGTTGCGTTCTCTTTCGTAACGCCTTTGGCTTTGCCCGCCTTTTCCCGACTTGCCCGGAATTCCTGATGTTATGGTCTTTAGTAGTTTAAAATGTTCTCCGATGAGTATACCAAAGCAGGCTTCTTTTGCATCCAACGCGATAAGCCCCACGACTTTTTGGTCTCGGAGCATTGCCCTAAGTGGTTCAAGCTGGAAATGATTATCAACCACGCATAGATACATAGCAAGGGGTTCGGGTGGAACAATTTCCTCAAAGGTCAAGACAGGGTTGTTTGTGGGAAAAGTTCCGGCGAATACTACAAGGCCATTCGCGGGAATTTCTTTTTCTTGTTTTAGACGTTGGATTAGTTTTTTGAGGTTTTTTTGGAGCTGACCTTCGATTCGCTCCGATTTCTCATCGATAGAGGTGTTTTCTTTTTTTATGGTTGCGATTATCTTGTCTATTGTTGCCTCTGGAGGTATGTAGAGTGAAATGAAGTCTTTGTCTTTGCCTTCTTTGTCTGCTAACCAGGCTATGAGCTTTCTTAATTTGTGCTGTTTAACGGAATCTGTTGTTGCCATGTGGCATGCGTGAAAATTTGGCCCATTTTTGATGGACAATCTGGCACCTTAACAGTCGGTTACCGCGTGGGCTAATTTATTATTTTCTTTAGGGAAGCTGCTTTTGTTTTCAAGTGGCTGGAGTTCCATGTTGCCGTCGAAGGCGATGGACCTGAAGGAACAAGATGTTGAATTTGACCCCAATTGTTCCCATTTTGAGCATAACGGAGTTAAAGCATTCAGAGGGATCAAAGGAATTTACTTTCAGTAGCAATGTAGTTGCTCCATGAAAAGGATTGAAGGAGAAACATATGTCCAAAACGCCATAAGAAAGGTAAAGAAAAACTATTGTTATGGTCACACTCTCAGGTATGAAGCAGAAAGCCATTAGGGGTGTGTCAATCGGTGAGAACAAAATAGAAAACTAATGCAGCATACAAAGCTGTTTACTGTTGACCCACAGAGGGCACAAATAAACTTGCTAATAACTACAAAAATAAAACATATCCAACAAGACTAAAAATAAGGAATAACGACCAAAATTTTGGTGTTTGAGAAAGAAGAAGTTCCAGGTTGGGTCTAAGCCTGAACGGCTAACATTGCTCAGTCAATTGTTAACTAACTGTCTTTTTGCGTGCCTTATTTGAGGTTATCTGGTAAGGTTTGCAGAGTGCAGATAGTTAATGCGCCTACTGTTCTTTGTTGGCACATTCCAGCTTGCTTCTCAACCTGGGTATATAAAATACGTAGTCTATATAATATAAGCGTAGCGTCACAGAAAAATTACATCTGCAATTGACCTCTCAGGGTTTTTGACAAGAAAAATTAAATTAATCCATGTTGCTTAAGCGTGCGGACAAGAAATGATGGTGTGTATATAACTCTGGGCGCTGTGGAGAATCTGATGAGTCAGGGTAGTGTGCAGATGTTTTATTTATATAATCTTGAAGGTTTTTAACTGGTATTCACAATAGGGTATAGAGGCCTAATTTGTTGGTGTTGATTTGGGATGAGTAAGGGCAGGGTTAAGTTTGAGAGGGATATTAAAGCGCTTGTTTCGCGGTTGTCGCTGGACATGGAGACCCTGCATGCTCAGAAACTTTGCAAACTAAAAGATGACCTCATCGAAATGCACAAAGAAAACATTGTGAAAATCAACCACTCCGTAATGGAGCTCGTCTGCGCAAAATACCTTATCCAAAAAGGCTACGACGTCCAAGTCGAATACGCCCTAAACGACATCCTAACCTGCGACCTGCACGCCATCAAAGGCTTAGGCAACTTTATCATAGAAATCGAAACAGGCTACATCCCCCCTGAACACGCCATGGACCCCCTAACCTACACGTACACGCGGTTAGCCAGCAAAATCATACGCTACAGCAGCTTCTCAGGAAAATTCGCCATAGGCGTCCCACCCCACTACATTTTGCCGTTGCCGCGTACGTTGACGTTGCCGCCTAAAAAAAGAGCCGCCGCAGAAGTCGAACGCATCAAAAACCTATGCGACTATTACTACCAAAAACCCCCCGTCACCTACGAGGGCATATGCAACGCGCGCATACACGAAATTTACGTCATCGACGTAGACCACACCCAAGTCATACCCATGGACCCCGAAGCTTACACACGCCGAGTCCTGCACAAAGCCGCCCGATTCGCATTAGAAGAAGAACCCGTCGTGGAGCAACTGCAAACCCAAAAATCACTGCAGGAAACCGAAAAAATCGACCACTACTGCAAATAACACTGTGGAGAACACACAAGCATGAGTTACTATGTTTACATTTTGCTTTGTGAAGACGGCAGCTTCTACACGGGGTACACCAAAAACGTTGTCAACCGCGCCGCCCAGCACGCAAACGGCACTGGAGCTCGCTACACCAAAATGCACAAACCCAAAGAAATCGCATACACCGAACAGTTCCCCACCCGCAGCCAAGCTATGAAACGCGAAAAAGCCATCAAAAAACTAAGCCACGAGCAAAAAGCAAATCTGATCCTACAACAAAAAAAGGGTAGGGAGTAATTTTTGAAGTTATTTTTGAAATGATTTAGTGGTATTTCTTGTATGCAGCGAAAACCACGCCAGCAAGCATCACAGCAACTATGGTGGTAGCTATTGGGGTTTCAGGGACGACAAATAGGTCGAGTCCAGCTTTTACTAGACCTGATGTTTGAGCTTCACCGTCATCGTAGACTTCTATGTGCATTTTCATTGTGTGTGTTCCAGGTTCTAGGATAAATGATGCTTCGTATCCTTGAACGTGTGATGAATCGCCGTCATAACCTATTCCAACCCAAGCGAAGTCGGGGGGAACGCCGTCATTTCCAGAGTCACCGAAGAAAACTTTGTTGCCAGTTGCGTTGATTGCTGCCCATGCGTCAGATTCAGAGAGTAGACCAGGAACGCCTGGTTCAGTCAGAACTAGAACATACATGGTATGTGTGTTCATGTCGTAGCGTAGGTAGGCTTTTGCTTCAACGGGTTTGCTATCTTTGAATGCGCGGTACATGTCTGCAAAGTAATCTTGGGTCAAGTCCCACTCGCCGATGTTGCCATCTACTGTTGCGGTGCCGTAGGTAGGTTCAAAGGGATCAGCTGCGTTTACAATGCTAGCAAAGCCCATGAGAAGAAGCAGGGAAAGAGCAGAAAGCATAAGGAATTTCTTGCTGTGTAGTCTGTGTTTGCCAGTTTGGTTTCGCGAAATTAGTAGTTCTCTATTCAATGTGCCTTTATTCTCCTTTCTGTATATCACTTGTATACACGTACGGATATACAATAAAAACTAAGATTATACTATACTGCAACCAAAAGCACCCAAAACACACATAATATCAAGCAAAAAGCACATATCAAAAGCTAAAATGACCTAAAAACTAAAAAATCTCACCCAAATTCTTTCACGCATTTGAAGCGCGAATTTTTTAACTTTTTATCCACAATCAAACCACCGCGCTGAACGAATCAAACATAAAATAATACACAAAAAACGCAAAGCAAACAAAAATCAATGTAGCTACACAAGAAAAACAAGCAGCAACCCAGTCCCCAACGGAATCAAAAGGTTATCATTCACAGGCAAAGGCAAGTATTCAATAGCCATCGCAGTAACTGCGCCAACTAAAGCAATCCAAGGAGACACAAAAACGGTTCCAGCCAAAAAAGCAAAGAAGAAACCTGCTAGGGTGCCTTCTAGGGTTTTTGTTCGGTTGAAGGGCATGGGTTTTTTGGATAGGGTTCCGCCAAAGAGTGAGGCGGTGCTGTCTCCTAGGGCGAACATAGCTATGGCTGCGCTGCTTGTGGGTGCGGGGAAAATCAGGAGAGTGAGCATGATGCCAACGGCGAAGTATATGGGGGCTAGGGCGAATTCGCAAAGTTCGGTGTTGGAGGCGGCGTGGCGGGTTATGGTTGAGATGAGGGGCATGTTTGTGCCGCGTAGCCTTAGGAACTCTGAGATAGCGTAGACGCAAATCATGGTAAGGGTTATGGCGGTCATTAGGGGTACGCCAATTAGCATGGCAACTATGGGTACGAGGAAGCCTGACATGTGGATGGATTCGCGTAGCAGGTCTTTGTGGGAGGGGAAGGGTTTGGTTTTGGTTTCGCCGTGTATTATGGGCAAGATTTTGGTTAGTTTGCCTGTTACGACTACGTCTGCTTTGTAGCGTATCATGAAGTCGGGGTTGTAGCCGATTTTTTGGATGTCTTTTAGGTATATGCTGGCGTTGTTGCGGTCGTCAGCTACTACTACGCAGTCTTCTAAACGCAGGTTCTCAGCCTCCACAAGCTCCTTTAGAACCAAAACCTTGCCGTTTTGCTCGGTAACATCACCCCAAATCTCGCCTGTCAAAGCGCCGTCTTTAACGCCGATTTCCACACCCACAGCGTAATCTGCCCCAACTATAGACGCAATATGCTCAACCAAACGCGTAGGCACGCCTGAACTAACCAGCGCAGTCTTGCAGCCCTCAGATTTCAAAGCACAAAAAACCTCCACCGCACTAGGCAAAAACGGCATCTTATCCAAAACCTCCAACAAAAACTCCACCCTCACCCCACGAGCAACACCATAAACCCCACGCAACGCCCGCCTCAAACGCAACGCCCCAACCTCATACAAAAAACCATAAACCAAAATCTTAAACAAAGCAAGCACACCCAAGCTTTTGCCTACATCAAAAAACAGGCGATTCTTAGGAACCAACACACCCTCAACATCGAAAACAACCAGCTTAGGCTTCCTACCCCGCTCAACATTCAAAGATTTTCACATCAACCCGAAATTTTAGATACCCAAACTAATAGACACTGAAAACTAAAAAGCTCTTCCACCCAAAACCACAATAATAGCCAAACCAAACGAGGGGAGTCACATTCTTTTGGAGACCCAAATAGTTTTCAACTCTAATAATATTGGTAAACGACCCTAAAATTGAAAAGTTGAATCAAATATTGTTACGTTATGAAGTCACCAAGTAATCTGCGGTTTGGAAAAGAGGTTAATGAGGTTCAGTTGAAAGATATTCAGTTTTTAATCAACAATGGAATTGAAGAGTCCCAAAATCTTGAATACAAACAACCAAACCAAGAGGAGGAGTTCGGTGCCGATTGTGACAATATCGCTAGAATACTGTCTAGTTTCCTCAATACAGATGGCGGGATAATAGTCTATGGCGTTTCGGAAAAAAGGGAAAAAGTGCATAACCGCCCGGCTGAAATTAAATGGTGCACAGCAGAAAAGGAAAGAATAGAAAACCTTCTATTGTCTAGAGTTCAACCGTGGGACGAGAATACAAGAATAAAGAGAATAGAAAATAAAACCAAACGAAAAGAAGGCATTTTCGTTATTGAGGTCCCTAAAAGCAACAATCCCCCACACATGTACAACAGTATTTACTACCAGCGTTTGAATTATCAAACGAAACCCATGGGTCATGAAAGTGTTCTGAGGGCATTTCAAAGTAGTTATACAAGACGACGAGACATAGTCAAAAAGGTTATTGAGCCATTATACGCAGAAATAACAGAAATATGCGAAAGACTACAAAAGTTCAAGAGCACATCGGTGAGTAAACAACCGCAAATAAAACTGCATGATAGATACTTGTACGACCAGCTTAATCCGACTTTAACAAACAGAATTGACGAATTCTATGAAAGAGTCGTGAAGCTCCAACCAGTTTTGGATTGGCAAGCATATAAGATAGCAATAAAGATTATTCGCAACCAACTGATAGAAAGATTTCCTAGAAAAAAGGAAGCATTTCCAGAAGACAGCAACAATAACATCTTAGAACTATACATAAAAACAAAAGACGTGAGCGGAAATATAGAAAACAAGAGAAGCAAAATTGCGTGGGCACTCTTTAAAAAACAAACGATAGACGAATATCTAAAAGCCGAATACCCACATGAAACAATTGCAGGATATACACCAGAGGTTACTCCTTCAACTATCAAGTTTAGCAAGGAAGAATTCGAAGACTTTTGGAAGAAATGTCAAGTAAGTGCCAAACAAAATGACGAAAATCAAAAAGCATGGAACGAAATAACCGAACTTTTAGAAATAGGCAAAAAAATCTTGGAAGAAATTAAGGTACAGGCTTAAACAAACGCAATCAAGCAAATTAACACGGGTGGTAACCAAAACAATAGCCATGTATCGCAGACAGCAAAGAGAGGAGTTAAAAAAAGCAATTACGCATGATTACCAATATAGTCCTCAAAAACAGAATGAAAAAAGAACAGGTTTTCAAATAGCAATAATTAGAAATTTAGGCGGGGTGTTTGTTGAGTTCGGCCATTTTTTTGTGGATGGCTGCGACGGTTTTTTTGACGTTTTTGTCTTCGACGACTATGATGATTTGGCTGGTGTGGGGGGCGAATATGCCGCGTTTGATGTTTATGCCTTGGATTGAGCTGATGGCGGTGGAGGCTACGCCGGGGCTGTTTTTCATTTTGTCGCCTATGAGGGTTACGATGCCTAGTCCGTAGTCGATTTTGAGGTGTTCGTCGAAGCCTTTTAGGCGGTCTTCGTTTTTCTGTAGGTAACCGGAATCGAGGAATAGGAAGTCTCGGATGCGTTCGCCTGTTTCTAGGGTTTCGGCGCCTAGGTCCATGAAGTCGTTGCGGTGTTCCCAGATGCGCAGGGAGTCTTCGAGAGAGCGGCTTTTGTCGTCGCGCATGGAAAGTATGGCGCATCCTGATTTGCCTGTTAGGCATTTTACGACTTCGTCGCCTTGGCTTTGGGTTTGGATGGAGGAGTACATGGCTGGTTCGTCAATGGGCACCACGAGTAGCGGCACAGAGAAGCTGCGTGCTAGTGCTATGGCGGGGCCGTGTACGATTTTCATGCCCATTAGTGAGGCTTTGTGGGCTTCGTTGTAGGTCATGGAGGCGATGTGGCTGGTTTTTTGTCCGCGGACGACTTTGGGGTCGGCGCTTTGGACGGGGACGTCTTTGTAGAGTCTTGTTGTGGTTTCGTAGCATTCGTTGAGAAGGCAGGAAACAAAAACTGCGGTCAAGTCAGAGCCGCCTCTGCCCAAAATGGTTTCTAATCCGTCAGAGGTGACACCGAAAAAGCCGCCCATGACGACGACTTTGCCTTGTTTTAGGGGCTCGGTTAGCAGGTTGAGGCGTTTTCTGCTAAGCTCTAAGCTGGGTATGGCGTCTTCAAACATGTCGTCGGTAACTATGGGCCAGTGATGCGGGGAAACACAAGTTGCGTCTACGCCGTGGCTTTTTAGGATGTAGCACATGAAAGAGGCTGTGGCTAATTCGCCGCCGTAGGTTAAAACTTTGGCTCTTACGCTACCAGCGAAGCGTTTGTTCACTATGCGTAGAGCTTTTTGGGTTTGGGTTCTGTAGTACTCGAGTTCTTCTTGTGCGGATTCAAGCAGATCAGCGTTCACGTAACGTTTAACTAAATTGTTGTAAACCTGAAAGATAGCATCCACAGAGGACTGTTTGTTTTGGGCGCAGGATTCACCGATGTTTATTAACTCGTCAGTGCAGCCTGTGGGAGCCGAAAAAACCACCACAGGACCAACACCATCCAAAGCCTTACGCTCCTTAATACGTTTAACAATTTTAGGGATGCCCTTGCCTTCAATATCAAGCAAGCTGCCGCCGAACTTTGCAATTGAAAGTTTACCATTCATCATAGATAACGCCTTGACGCTCCCATATGGAGGCTCACCAAGACTTTAAATAATTTTTCCCCACCAACCCTAAAGATTTTAAAGACACAGTGAACAAGAGAAGATGAAACCAACAAAGAGCCGAGATGGCAGAGTGGTTAACGCGCGGGCCTTGAGAGCCCGTGGACCTTCAGGTCCGCAGGGGTTCGAATCCCTTTCTCGGCGCCACTTCCCCCTCCCACCAGACACAAAATCTTTTTGTCACTACAAAATCTGCAAGGGCTGGTTCAGCGTTAGCTACGGGTTGAACATGACGTACTTGGGTTTGCTTAAAAGAAAAAAGAAAGAAGGGAAAGGAGGAGGGTTTTATCTGCGTCGTAGGATGACTGCGGCTACTGCGACTATGATGATGATTGCTATGGCTGCTATGGCTATGTAGATGGTCATTGTGGAGGCGTTGTCGCTTGGTGGTGGGGCGGTTGTGGGGGATGCGGAGATTGCGGGTGTGGCTGAGGTTGAGCATACGCCTACTGCGGCTTCAGCGCATGAGCCAAAGTATGATTTGGAGCCGTCAAAGTTTGCGATGATTGTGTATTTGTCTTCTGTGGGTGGCTGCCACATGATGCTGTAGAAGCCGTTGGAGTCGCTTTGGGCGGTGCCGATTTCGTGGGAGCTGCCGCTTGAGTCAACAGCTGTTAAGTGCACGGGGACACCGTTTACTGATCCTGAGAGCGGTTTTTGCATGTAGACGTATTCCATCCACGCGGTCATGTCGTCGTCGGATATGGCAGGCATGCCTTCAGCTCCGGGGGACAGGTCGGTTACGGTGCCGCTTATGACTACGGAGCCGCCAAGGGGAACTGCAGTGTCAGGTGCGTCAACGGTTGTTTTTGTTTGTCCTTTGCCAAAGCAGTAGATTTGGTTGTCGTACGCGTTTAGCCCGACTAGGTAGCCGTCAGCAAGAGCAAAGCTTCCGCCCATGCCGCCGTTAGCCCAGAAGGATATCTTCCAGAGTTCATCACCGCCATCTGCTGTTAGGCAACGCATTTTGAATCCTGGTTCTAGTGAGGGTCCGGGGGAGTGTTCAGAGCCGTAGCAGTAGAGTTTGCCGTCTGCAGCTACACCAACAGATACAGGGGTGTTTGGCCAGTAGCCTGTGTTGCCCATGGATTCTGTTTTGGTGCTCCAGTCGAGGTTGCCTGTTTGTGCGTTGTAGCAGTAGACTGTTCCGCCTTCTCCGATGCTGTCTCCAGAGTACAGTTTGCCGTTGTAGAACTGGGCGGTTACGCCGTACATGTGCAGGTCGGTTTCAGAGGCGGATGGTCCCCAGAGTTTTTCGCCGGTGGTGGTGCTGTAGCAGTACCATTGGCAGGTTTCTTTGGCAAATACTGCGAAGTAGCCTTCGCCGACAGCGTCCACGCTTAGGGTCAAGTTGCCTTCAGGCCAAGGGTTCTCTTGTACCCACATGACTTGCCCAAGGGTTTGAGGCTTGATGCTTATGCCAAACGTAGTATACGATGCAGGTGTGGGGTAAGTTGCCATACCAAGCATGCCCATGCCGCTGGCGAAAACCATCACTTGAGATTCAGAGTCAATGCCGACGTTAGAAGCCATAGGAGGCAAAGGCGAAGAACTGGTCAAAGAGACATTGGTTGTCAAGCCAGAGGAGGCATCTATTGTTCCGCCAAGGGTGGGTCGCCACATCCAGTAGCCGTTGTTGGCTAAGGGCGAGTTAGAGGGGAACGAATCCAAGATGCACGCAGTGGAGTTCCAGACTGCAATGGTGTTTGTTTGCATGTCAACGTTGTATAGGAGTATGCTCCCTGCGGAGTCGATGTACTGGTTTGAAGCGCCAAACATTGCGCCGCCTGAGGGTACACCTTCAAGGGTGCATATCCAGTTGCCAGTGAAAGCGTCAAACATTGCCCACAGGGTTTGGCCATTTTCAGTGTAGGTTGACCACAGGTAGGGTAGGACGCCGTGCTGGTTTGGCGAGTTGTAGTTAAGCAGTTGCCCAAATGATAGTTGTGGGTATTGCTGGTTTAGGAAGCCGCCTGCGATTTGCATTGAGCCAGTGCTGTTCTGGTACCAGATTTCCTCGCCCGTGCGTAGGTCAACTGCGTGGAAGCCGTACATGGGCGGGTTTGGAGTGTTGTAGTAGAGTACGCCGCTGATGATTATTGGGGGCGACCAGTAGCTTTCATAGGACAAGCCAGTGTAGTAGGCATCGTTGCCGAATTTGCCGTCTGCGACACCACCAAAGGTTATGGGTTAGTCCAGACGATGTGTGCGCTTTCGGGGGCTTTGGTATAGGGGTTTCCTTGTCCGTTTCCTAGCCAGTTACCTGCAATTGAGGACCATCCGACTATGGAGTCGCTTATTGGGCGCTCCCAGTAGCCAGTGGGCATCGGAACGGTGTTGTCGGTTGGAATTTGCTCTGTCTGCACTACAATTGAGGCTTCGCTGGAGCTTGGCTCGAAGTAGTCACCTATGTAGGAGGCACCACCAAACATGGAGATGCTACCCCACCCTTCAGGAGGCGGGTTCTTGCCTTCTAGCACTTGTCCAGGGAATTCAAGTTTGAAAGTGTAGGTTCCCGTTTGTGTTGGTGTGTACCCTAAAAAGATGGTACCTACGGGGTCAGAACCAAAGGTTCCTAGTTCCTCAGTTGTTCCGTCGGGTTTGGTTACGGTGACTTTGAGGTTTTCCCATTGGTCGCCGTATTCGCCGCTTGCGGTCGGTGGGACTTTGTCTAGCCATGCAAAGATGTTTACGGGTTGGTTAACGCCTGTTGGGTTTGGGAATACTTCGATGTACGCGAAAGTTGGGATGTCAATTGGGGGGTCGTGTGCGGTGGCTGTGGGTAGAGCAGTGAAGACGATGGGCATTGTTAGAAGCAGCATTAGACAGAGAGGACATAGAGATTTCATTATTGATATTTTCAAATTTCTCTCTCCTGTTTTATGGAAGAAAAACTGTCTGAATTACGTTTTTAATTATTTGTAAAATACACAGTTACTTACAATGTATATGATGTTGTAAAACCATTCAAGCATAACGCAAAAAACATCAGGAAAAGCTTAATTAAGAATCTTTTAGCAAGTTCCAATAATCGGGAGAGGAAAAAATGTCACAAGCCCCAGACCACATTGAACTTTTAATGCAGCTTGGACTTACTCTCAATGAAGCAAGGGTTTACCTTACACTTTCTGAAATGGGAAAAGCCACTGCAAAAGCTCTGTCAAGAAACTCTGGAGTAACACGGGAATTCATCTATCAAATACTGCCAAAACTCTACAAGAAAGGAATTGCAGAAGTAGTCATAACGTCGCCTAAAACGTTTAGGGCTATTCCGCTTAAGAAGGCGTATGCTGTTTTGATGCAGCAAAAAGAACAAGAAAACTCAGAGTTGCAGCAGAAAATTGAGGATGCATGCAAACGATGCCCCGACGTAAGCAGCCAAAACCCCGATGAACCCCAAATATTTATGATACCAACTGGAAAAGCCATGTACTCAAGGATTTCTCAAGAATACAAGGACGTTCACCAAAGCATAGACCTTACAATTCCTTTAAAGAAATTCTTGGATTTAACAAAGTTTTTCTACAACATCTCCAAGGTCATGACAAGAAGAGAAGTCAAACTGCGAATACTTGTAGAAAAACAAGAGCAAGACAACGTAGAAAAATACGAAGACGTAACACCCATGGCAGAAATAAAATTCATAAACACCACCACCCCCACAAACCCCACACCAATTGAAATGATGCTTTTTGACAAAAAACGGCTCATGTTCTCAACTTCAGCCGAAAACAGCATAGACAAAATGACCTGGCTCTACGCAAATAACCCCTTCATAATAAAACTAGCCAGCAACTATTTCAAGACCAAATGGGCCCTAGCTGCGCCTGCAAAGATTATGCAAGCCACTTAAACGACGGATTTTTCAAAAACTTCTGCTATGCTGCACAGCAGGCAGGGCTTTGGTTAGATAACAAAGAAGAATGAAGGGGGATTTTGGTTTAGACAAATGTGGGGATGAGCAATCGGAGTTGCTCGGTTACTGGTTGGATGAAGTCGAGTACTATTTGTGGGTAGAGTCCCAGTACGATGATTGCTCCGATTAGTATGAAGACTGGGATGAGTAGGCGTTTGGGTTCTTTTATGCGTGTTTCGTCTTTGGGTTTTTTGGCGTACATGTAGTTTATGAGGCGTAGCAGGTAGGCGGTTTGGACAACGCTCATCAAGACTCCGATGATGGCTAGCCAGGTCATGTCAGCTTGTATAGCTGCAGTGAACACGAGAAACTTTGCAATAAAACCGCCCAGCGGAGGAACACCCGCAAAGGACAACGCGGCTATGGTTAAAGCCAACGCGGTGAGGGGCATTTTTCTGCCTAGCCCTGAGAAGTCCTCTAGGGTTCTAAAGCCGTAACGGTTGATGATGCCTACTGCCATGAACGAGACGGCGGTGGTTATGCCTCCGATTAGGAAGAAGTACAGGTTGCCCGTGATGCCTAGCGCGGTTACGCTGGTGATGGCTACTAGGTTGTAGCCGACGTCGGCGACGCAGATGTTTCCAATTAAGACTTTGACGTTGTTTTGTATGAGCGCGAACATGTTGCCTACGATCATGGTGAAGGCTGCCATGATGCCGAGCATGAATGTCCAGTTGAGGATTCCAAGGTCAGGGGTTAAGATGTAGATGAGGACGCGTATGAGCACGTAGTAGCTGCCTTGGTCGATTATGGCGGAGAGAAAAGCGGAAGAAGAGGATGGGGCTGCGGCATATGCGTCAGGTAGCCAGAAATGGAACGGTACGATTGCGGCTTCTATGGCGTAGCCTGCAGCTATGAATATGAAAGCTAAAATGAGAAGGCTCTTGTCAGCCAACACGGTTAGGGCTTCGCGTACAGCCCAGAAATTCAAAGTTCCCGTGATGCCATAAACAAGGGATAAACCAAAAACGATGAATGCAGACGCGATAACAATCATGACGATATATTTGAGGGTGGAGTTAAGCGACGTACGGTTTTTGCGGTACAGCATCAAGAAGCTTGAGCCTGCCGCGGCGGCTTCCCAGAATATGAACAGTGTGAGGAGGTCGCCTGCGCATACGGCGCCGATTAGGGCTGCGGTTAGCATGAGCATGATGGCGAAGTATCGTTCTGAGGGGCTTTCTTTGGGGTTGACGTGGAATATGCTGTAGAGCAAAATTACGGCGGTTACGGCTACGAAGATGATTACGAGGTAGAGGGATATTGCGTCTACCATGAAGGCGCTTGATACTGCGGCTATTTGCGGGTCTTGCGTGTTTGACAAAGTTATGTTGACTATGGACTGCTCAAGGGGCAGGGCGTAATACTGCGTAGCGAGGTTTGCAACTGTTGCAGAGGTTGCCACAAAAACTATAGCAAACCAGACAAGAGTCAAAGCAGTAACTTTGCTGGTTCTACGGATAAGCTTGAAAATTGGGATTGTCAAAAGTGCAAAAATAAGCAACGTAGCTATGGGTAACGCTACCTCGAAGATGCCAACCATCGTTTTCTCACGCCGTTAAATAAACCCTACCGTGTTAATCAGGTTTATAAAGAATGTGGGGTATACTCCGAGAATTACCACAAAAACTATCAAAATCAGCATTGCTAGTTTCATGTAGTTGGGTACGTCAACGATTTTTTTGTGGTGGGCGGTGTTTGCTGTTTCGCTGTCTGTGTTGCCCGTTTTTGATTGGCTAAGGAAGATTCGGTAGATAAACCGCAGAGAATACGCCAGTGAGAGCACGGTGGCTATGAGCATGAAAACGGTTGGGAGCAGGTAGAACTGGTTATGCTGGATAACTTCGAAGGCACCAACGAATATGAGGAATTCACTAATGAAACACGCGAACGGCGGAGAGCCCGCGATGCTTAGTGCAGCAATAATAGAGGAAGCACCAGTGAAGGGCATCTTCCAAGCTAAACCGCCCATATCGCGGATGTCACGCACTTCGGTCTGGTGCATAACAGAGCCTGCGGAAAGGAACAAAAGCCCTTTGCTTACTCCGTGAGTGAGTATGTGAAGCACGGTTCCCACAATCGCGGGGGTTAAGGCTAGCATTCCGCCTGCGAGGGGGTTAGCTGGGTACAAGGAGAGCCCAAACATGATGTAGCCCATGTGGGCGATGCTTGAGAACGCGATTATACGCTTGATGTCGGTCTCCACCAAAGAGATGAAGGCTCCAAAGAACGCGGTGATTACGCCAAAAACTGCCAAGCCGTGAAGGAAGGTGACGGCAAATTCTGTTCCTGCTATGGCGGGGAAAACGGTGCCCAAAGATAGACGTAGTATGGCGTATGCGCCTGCGCTGATGATTACTCCGCTAAGAAGGGCGGACATGGTTGCGGGGGCTTCAGAGTGTGCGTCGGGAAGCCACATGTGCACGGGGACAACTGCCATTTTGACTGCGAACCCAGCGGTTAGGGCAAGCAGTATCCAGCGGGCGATATCGGGGGAATTCATGAGGGCGGCTTGGACAGTGGTTATGTCTGTTGCGCCTGTGACCATGTAAATCGCGCCAATGCCTAGCAGCACGAAGACGGCGCCTGCATGGGTGAACACGAAGAACTTGAAGGCGGCGCGGTAGGATTCGCGGTAGCCCCAGCCTCCGATTATAAAGTACGCGGGGACGAGCATAAGTTCCCAGCAGAAGTAGAACAAGAGCAGGTTAGATGTGATGAAGACGCCTACGAGTCCTACGGAGAGCAGGCTTAAGAGGGCGTAGTAGACGGGGAGGTTTTTCTTGCCTTCCATGTATTTTATGCTAAAGATCGCCGAGACAAAAACCAGCAGTAAGCTGATTATTGCAATCGAGGCGCTGATGCCGTCTGCGAACAGTGTGAAGTCGGCGTTTAGGACGGGAATCCAACCGTATTGTTCGGTGTAGGTGGAGTGATCCATTATGGTTGGAACTGTTGTTAATACGAGTCCAATGTTGATAAGTGATATAAGCGCAACCAAGAGGGCTGCAATTTTGGGAGATTTCTTTCCAGCTAGATAAACAAGTGGCGCTCCTAAAGTTGGGAGCAGAAAGACCGCAAGCAGACTATATGGCAAGTTATGCACCTATAGCCAAGATATCATTATCGAATTCAATATAAATCTATCACAAAAAACTCCCAACCAAGTATAGCAAATGAATAAAACATCAAAAAACAGTCAGGGCATACGTTCAATATAACAGCAGTTTTAACGCGATTAACTCTAAGACCATTCAGCATACACCGTAAAGCAATATTCAAATGGAAAAAAGAAGGCGGAGCAGCGTAACAAACGCGCTTTCCCAGGCAGAAACGCTTCTGCAAGCAAAGTTTTCGGGTCTAAACGGTTTAGAGGAAGGTGGAGGTGGCGGCGTTTATGATGTCAACGAAGAACGAGGGGAAGATTCCGATGATGACGACTATAGCGGCTACGAGTATCATGGAGAATAGCATGAACCGTTTGTTTTCGAGTTTCTTGTTTTCGATGGGGGTCTTGGGGGTTCCAAGGAACACGTGTGAGATGAAGCGCAAGCCGTAGGCTAAGGATAGGACTGCGGCGGCTAGCATGAGGGCTGTTGGGATTATGTAGAAGCTGTCGACTTGGATCATTTGGAAGGCGCCCATGAATATGAGGAATTCGCTTATGAAGCAGGCGAAGGGTGGGGTTCCGCCAAGGCTTAGGGCTGCAATGGCTGAAGAGATGCCTGTTATGGGCATTTTACTGCCTAAGCCGCCCATTTCTTTGATGTTGCGAACTGCCACTGCTTGCATAACTGCACCTGCGGTGAAGAAGAACAGACCTTTGCTAAAAGCGTGTGTAACTATGTGAAGCACGGTTCCGGTCATGGCGGTTTCTAGGGTCATGGGTGCGAACAGGGAGACTCCAAAGAGTATGTAGCCCATGTGACTGATGCTTGAGTATGCAATAATGCGCTTAATGTCAGTTTCCACCAAAGCGACAAAAGAGCCAAAGAACGCGCTAATTACACCTAGAAGGGCTAAGGCATGTAGGAACATTGTTCCAAAGTCTGTTCCAGCGACTGCGGGAAAGACGGTTTCCATGGATACGCGTATTACTGCGTAGGCTCCTGCGCTGGTTAGGACACCACCCAAGAGTGCGGACATGGGTGCTGGGGCTTCGGAGTATGCGTCTGGGAGCCAGAGGTGTACGGGGAAGATTGCCATTTTTACTGCAAAGCCAGCCGTTAGGGCGAGCAGTATCCATTTGACGATTTCAGTGTTTGCAGTGAGTAGGAGTTGTTCGGCTTGGAAGAGATCGATGCTGCCTGTGACCATGTAAATCGCGCCAATGCCCAGCAGCACGAAGACGGCGCCTGCATGGGTGAACACGAAGAACTTGAAGCTGGCTTTGTAGGATTCTTTGTAGCCCCAGCCTCCGATAAGGAAGAACGCAGGGACAAGCATGAGTTCCCAGCAGAAATAGAAGAACAGCAGGTTAGATGTGATGAAGACGCCCACAAGTCCTATGAAGAGCAGGGTTAGCAGCGTGTAGTACACTGGCAGGTTCTTTTTGTCTTTCATGTAGTTTATTGAGTAGAGGGCTGCTGCTGCCATTAGCACCATAGTTATGATGACCATGGATAAGCTGATGCCGTCCACGTACAACGTGAAGTCAGAGTTTAGAACTGGAATCCAGTCGTAGCTCTCCACATAGTTATGTTGAGGGCTATCGAGCATAGTTGGAACAGTCGTCAAAGTCAACGCCAGCGTAGCCAGCGAAACCACAGCTAACAAGATAGCCGCGGACTTTGCAGATTTCTTTCCAGCTAAGTAAATGAACGGAACAGCCAAAGTTGGCAGTAGAAGAACAGACAATAGAATTGGCAACATTGTTTTACACTCCTATGCTTATTATGATTAATATGACGAGCATTATGAAGCCGATAAGGGCAGCTGCAAGGTAATGCTGTAAACTGTCGGAAGACCGTTTCGTCACTTTTTTGGCAGAATCCTCAGTGCGGTGTCCGACTACGTCAAGCAGGCGGTCAGCAAGGGAATCTATGGCTTTTACTTTGGAGGCTGAGCTTTCGGTTTTTCCAGCAGCGGCAGTTACCACGTTGTCAGCGGCGGCATCCAAGTATTTGTGGACTCCTCCAGCAAAGCGGATAACGCTTGTAGCGACGGCTTGCGGGAAAACCTCCAACGCCTTGACCTCGACAAACTTTACGCCTGAAGAGAAAGCGTTCAAGCCTCGTACGACGCCTTTTTCGTAGAAGTCATCAAAGAAGTACCCGTGCGCCAACAGTTTGGAGACGGGGTTGTTTGGGCTGCGTATGGCGGTCATTATGGAGTAGTTCTTGAAGTACGTCGCGTAAACGAGCAAGCCTGCGGGGACAAGTATGGCGGCGAATATGGCGGTTTCGATGTTTAGGAAGGCGCCAAGGAAGCTTGTGTGAGCTTCTGAAGCCAAGAAGGTACCTAGATAGGGCATAACAAAGCCCCAGATGATACACAGGGCGCCGAGGACTATGGCGGGGGCAAGCATGACTTTGGGTGCTTCGTGAACGTGGAGTTTTTGGATGTGTTCGGATTCTTTGCCCAGAAACACCAGCTTGATGAATCTTAGGCTGTACGCGAACGTCATGGCAGTTGCGGAGAATATCAAAATCAACTGTAGAATATTACCTGATTCCATGAGGCTTTCAATTACCAAGCCTTTGCTAAAGAACGCCGCGAACGGGGGCAAGCCGCTGGTGGTTATAATCATCAATACAGCCAAGACAAACGTGACAGGCATGAGCTTTCGCAGTCCACCCATCAAACGCATATCGCGGGTGCCCAGCGCGTGGATTATGCCACCTGCCAAAAGGAATCCCAGACCCTCGAAGAAGGCGTGGCTCATCATGTGGAACAAGCTGGCGAACATGCCCAAAGACTCAGGAGAATGCACCGTACCCAAAGCAGCCATCATGAAACCCAGCTGGCTCACGGTGGAGTAGGCAAGAACACCTTTGATGTCGGGCGTGTGAATCGCAAGGGTTGCACCCAAAAACGCGGTCAGGACACCTATCCAGGCTACGGTGGGCAACCAGAGGTCAAGGGTTGCGACCAAGGGTCCTGCGATTAAGATGAAGCGGGCAATTAAGTAGATACCTGCTTTGACCATGGTGGCAGCGTGCAGTAAAGCGCTAACAGAGGTTGGGGCTTCCATGGCGCTGTAGAGCCAAGTGTGCAAGGGGAGCTGCGCGGATTTTGCGACAGCCCCGCCCAGTATCAGAAACGCTATGGCTGTTAGGGTGGGGGTTGGAATCATGGCGATGTTGTCGATGGCGTATCGGAAGCTAAAGGAGCCAAGTTCGGTGAATAAGAGTCCGATGGCGCCCAGCAGTAGGACGTCGCCGATGCGGGTCATGAGGAAAACTTTGTTGCCTGCTTTGACGGATTCGGGGCGGTGGCTCCAGAAGCTAATTAGAGAGTAGCTGCAGAGTCCGACCATTTCCCAGAATATGAACATCTGCAAAAAGTTGTCGGAAACAACAAGGCCTATCATGGAGCCGATGAACAGGAGTAGGAAGAAGTTGTATCGGGTGAGGTTTTGTTCTTCTTTCATGTAGCCGATGGAGTACACGGCGATTATTAGTCCAAAGAAGCTTACCAGGCAGGCGAACAGGACGCCTAAGGGGTCAATGAAGACACCTGCGGATATGTTTTGGGTTACCCAAGGCACGTAGGATTCGAGTCCTGTAGAAGCCACTGGAATAAGTGAGAAAGCCAAAACAGCAGTTACCGCGCTTACTGCTACGACGTAGAGGTTTCGTGCGGTGCTGCCGATTTTAGCGATTAAGGGTACAAAGAGACAGGAAACTAGTGGGAGTATCCATACTAGCCATGCTGAAAGTTCGGTTAATTGCATTATTGTTTCTCCTCGGTTTCTGGTTCAGTTTCTGGGGGAACGATTTTGCTTATGTCGCTTGTTCCATACTTTTTGGAGACGACAACCAGTAGTGCCAAGATGACGGCGCTGACGGCTGTGTCGGTGGAGAACGCCAGTATCAGGAACGCTTGCCCGATGTCTTTGCTCATGGAGGAGGCAAGCATTACGAAGTTGAGAGTGGCGCCAGTTGCGATTAGCTCAATAGACATGAAAACTTTGAGCAGGTGACGTTTAGTTAACAAACCGTAAATGCCAATAGCAAGCATTATCATAGATAAAATGACAAAGTCCATTATTGTTCGTCGCTCCCTGAGTTTTTGTGTTTACGAGTGTAAAGCACTATGACCATGCCTACAGCCAACGTTAACACGACCAATCCTTGCAAGACCACGTCCACGCCTCTTAGGTCCCAAAGGGCTTCGCCAAAGGAAACATCGTAGGCGACCGAGTTGGGAGAGGATAGAGAGAACAGTATGGCAGGCAAGGACAAGACAAAGCCTGTGACCGCTACCGTGAGGGCTTTAGTACTGGAGGTTTTTGCTACGGGTTTTTCGCTGAGCATCTCGCCAGATAGGAACAGGATGGCGATGGTTCCGATGCCTACGGCGAACTGGAATATGGCGACGTAGGGTGCGCCTGTTAGGGCGTACAGTAGCGAGGTGAGTAGGAATGTTCCTGCTAGGGCTGCTACTGCGTAGATTGCTTCGTCTAAAAATATGGCTAGACATGCAGAGATAACTAAGCCTATACTTACTACTTCAAGTACTCCAGGTATCATGCTGTTGCACCTTCATCTTCACTTTTTTGTGGTATTTGGGGTTTGATAACCAGTGACCCTTTGTCTGTTGTTGCTAATTCGAATATGTCTGTGGGTTTGATGGCGTTTCTGGGGCAACTGTCGGCGCATTGGTAGCAGAAGATGCAGCGGTCAAGGTAGAACACTGGGCGTTTTTTGCCGTTCATCTCCACCATTTCAATGGCTTTTGCGGGGCAATCTCTGCTGCACAGACCACAGCTTACACACAAGTCAATATCAAAGACCTGTTTGCCTCTAAAGCCCTCTGCGGGGGTGCATTTAACGAAGGGGTATTTGCCCGTAGCGGGTTTAGCAAAGATGTGCGAGAGGACCCGTCGGAACATTGGTGATATTCGAAGTTTTACCATGTTTTATCAGACCATTGGGTAAATCCAGTATACTAAGCCGATTGTCAGCATCAAAGACAGAACTGATAGAGGCAACACAAACTTCCAGTTGATGTTAACCACCTGGTCAATGCGCAACCGTGCAAACAGCACCGTCAAGTATTCGGAGAGTATGATTATGGCAACTACTTTGAGTGAGAACCACAAAGTTCCCCAGAGTTCAGGCAGAAAACCAAACGGTACAGGACCTGCAGCGCCGCCCAAGAACAGCACGGTAATTAGAGCTGCTCCGAACACGACTTGTACGTCGCGGGCAAGCTTTAGGAAAGCCAGTCTGCCACCGCTGTATTCGGTTTCGTGACCCGCTACAACTTCGCTTTCTGCGTGGGGAACATCGAAGGGGTCTTTTTCAAGTTCGGCTTGCATAGTGATTATGAACAGTATGAACGCCCAGGGCGCTAAGATGGCGAAGGGTAGCCATTGGTTGGCTACTATGGTGGTTATGGTGAGGCTTCCAGCTAAGAATGCAGGTGCCAACGCGAGCAACACTAAGGGGAGGTCGTAGCCTAGGAACTGGGTTAGGACTCTTGCGCCTCCAAGGGAGCTGTAGGGGTTGCTGCTTGACCATCCAGCCAAGAACAGCATAAAGTTTGCAACAGAAACCAGCGTCATAACGAAAATCAAGTCGCCGCCAAAACTTACGTTGGGGATAACTGTTGCGCCATCAATGGGCAAAAAGGATAACGCGAAAACCAGGACAGACACCGCTATTACGGGGACAAAACGGTAGATTTGACGTTTTGAATCACCGGGGGTGATGTCTTCTTTGGTGAGCATTTTGATAAAGTCTGCTAAGGGCTGCAGTATGCCGCTTGGACCAGTAAAGCTTGGACCCATGCGGTTTTGCATGCGGGCCTCTATTTTGCGTTCTACCCAGTCGCAAAACAGGGTAAATGATAGTATGAAAGTGAAGCCTGGAAAGACAAGCACTCGGAAGAGGAGCAATAGGATGTCAATCATGTTTTTTCACGTGTTTTGTTGTTGTATTGTGTTGTGTTTATCTGTCTGTGCATGAGAAGCATGGGTCAAGGCTTACGAAGTTTGGTGGAACATCCGCGAAGGGTTCGCCAACTGCTGTTGTTAGGAAGGCGGGTATGTTCGCAAATGTGGGGGTTCGCACTTTGACTCGTTCGGGGGAAGTGGTGCCGTTGCTTTTAACGTAGTAGAAGAGTTCGCCTCTGGGGGCTTCCACGCGGTTGATAGCTTCGCCTGCGGGAACAACACGTGGGGCTTTAACCCTGAAAGGTCCAGAGGGCAAGTTGTCAAGAGCGTATTCAATGATGTCAATGCTTTGCTCGACTTCATCCATGCGAACGTTCATTCTTGCCCATGTATCGCCTGCATCATAGGTAATGACTTTGAAGGGAATCTCGCCGTAAGCTTCGTAGGGTTCATCTGCGCGTACGTCAATGTCTACGCCAGAGCCGCGTGCTACGGGACCAACAACACCAAGTTTGAGCGCGTTTTCACGGCTAAGAGTGCCGATGTTTTGCATACGCAATCCAATGCTGGGTTCTTCACGGTAGACCTTACTGTAAAACGGTAGCCGCTTACGAAGGTCAGCGAGGACGGATTTGATTCTTGGGATGTCGGTTTCTTTTACGTCGTGACGAACGCCGCCCACGGTCATGGAAGAGGATATGACGCGGTTGCCAGTGACCATCTCGGTGAGGTCCATAATGGGTTCGCGGTCTCGCCAGAAGTACTGGAATAGGGTTTCGTAGCCGATTTCTAGGCCTGCGTGTCCCAAAGTTAGTAGGTGGCTGTGGAGCCTGTTGAGTTCTAAAATTATGGTTCTTAGGTACTTGGCTCTTGGGGGAACGTCTGTTTTGAGGATTTTTTCTACGGATTCAACAAACGCGCATGCGTGGCAGCTGTTGCAGATACCGCAGATACGTTCTACCAAGTAGACGTCTTGCAGGTAAGTTCGTGACTCGGAAGCTTTTTCAACGCCGCGGTGGACGTAGCCGATTCGTGGTATGACCTGTTTTACGGTTTCGCCGTCAACGAGCACGGAGAACTTTTCGGGTTCCAACAGTGCGGGGTGCTGGGGGCCAATGACGATTTTTACTAGGTCGCCTTCGTCGGATTTTTCTTCAGGAGGGGATGGGTTGAGTTTGACTTCGTCGAGGTTTATGTCTTTGCGTAGGGGGTAGACGCCGTCGGGCCAGGTTTCTGGGAGGACGAAGTGTCCTGCGCTGGGGTTGCCTTCGAAGGTTACGCCTAATAAGTCGGTTACTTCGAGTTCGTGCAGTCCTGCGCTTGGCGCGACGTTGTTGGCGGTTGCAAGCGTGGGGTCTGTTTTGGGAACCTCAGCTTGTATGGTTATGAAAGCGTTGCTTGTGCGAACGTGATAGTAAACGCCGATGTTTTCTCCTAAATCGATGCCTGTGATTGAGGTGACCGCGGTTTTCTCGTCGGCTTCCACCATAGCCTTGAAAACGTCAAGGTGGTCGTTGCCTTTGGTTACAACTGCGGCGGTGCCAAGATGACCAGGCACAATTTGAACAGGTTTACCCTTCAGTTTAGTTTCAAGAATTTTTACAATATCAATTCCATTACTCGGCATCTTGTTTTACTTCCTCTTCAACTTTTTCTGGTGCAGAAGCCTCTTCTTTCTCGACAGGCGCAGGCGCTTCTTTTGCGGGTGCAGGTGCGGGAGGCGCCGCCAAAGCGTTGAGAAGCTTTACTACACCGTCAATTATGGCTTCGGGACGGGGGGGACAACCTGGAATGTAGGCGTTTACGGGAAGAACTTTGTCTACTCCGCCGAGGGTATTGTAGGTTCCTTGGAAGACGCCGCCTGAGCAGGCGCAGGCGCCTATGGCAACGACGAATTTGGGCTGGGGCATTTGGTCGTAGATGCGTTTTAGCCTTTCAGCGCATTGTCGGGTAACTGAGCCTGTTACAAGCAAGACATCAGCGTGCCGTGGGGTAGGTTCTAGCTTAACGCCGAAGCGTTCAACATCATATTTTGGTGTGAGTAAAGCGACAATTTCTATGTCGCATCCGTTGCAGGCTCCTGAGTTAAAATGTATAACCCATGGGGATTTTAGTCGTGCCCAAGTTGCTAAATCAGTCATGTTCATTGCCTCCATCCAGTAAGAGCAATCCAGCTATGAGCATCGTGGCAAGGTAAACAAGCATCAGGGGAACGTTCATTCCCATTTCCATGAATGATCCGTACGCTAAGAGTAATACGGCGCTGTCTAGGACTACGAAGTAGATTAGGTATTTGTAGAGAGATATGCTGATTTTTAGTTTGGGAAAAGTGATTTTTTCTCCGCAGGCGTAAGTGGAAAGTTCTGCTTCTGTTTGGACGGGTTTTGGTGCTGCTCTTCGACCTAGGTAGTAGATTAGTGAGGCAGCAGCTAGAATAAGCAAGAATGCAATTATGGATTCAATGATCAATTATGTTTTCTCCCCCTCGACAACGACTTTTGAACAAGTTTTCCACTTTTCCTCATTAATGTTTCCAAGTGTTTATAGAAATGAGACGTGGCATGAAAATATTTAAGCCTATCGCAGCGTTTTTGAGCTAACTGTTCATCAACATCAGAGAGAACATCAACTAGCCGATTGGACAAAAATTGGTTCCTCGAACAGTCTGATGATAGCCAATAAGGCATACCTTGTAATTTGCTCATGATGCTCCGAGCTTGACTTCATAGATTGACCGTAGGAAGATTTAAAGTTTAGCCCACTCAACCACCATTCAACATGGGGTTAAAGCAAAAAACAGGCAAAACAGGGCATAGAGCCGCAAGCAGCTGCGGTTACTCAGTTTCAGCGTCTGAACCGTGCCAGCGGCGTTCCAGATACAAAATCAAACTAAACAAGCCCCTGCTAAAGATTACAAGAATAAGCAACACAAACTCCTCATAAGTGCGCACAACCACGGTTTTTATAATCTCTGCACCTATGAAAAGCTCCAAACTCAAGGTCAAGTAACCTGAGAGAAAACGTGTAACGCATGAGGGCTGATACGGACTCTTAAGCTTACACTGCAAAAACCGGTAAGCCACCAACACCGCACCAAACGCAATCACACCCCCACCCAAAAGATACAAAATATCCGTAGCAATGGTCAGCAAAACATAGATGACCTCGTAAACTATGCCACCCGCAACATAAGGCACATCCCCAGGCAAAAACCACAAGCCAAAATCGGGGATAGCAAGGGTCAAGTAGGTACCGATGAGCGAGATGGCCGCAAGCAAAAGCAGTATCAAAACCGTCAAATGATCTTTGCCCTTGCGGGTTGGAACAGTACACTCAGCCATAACCAATCAACCACAGACAACAAAACATAACACCACAATAACCATATATCATTTACCACAAAACCCTCAAGAACAGCCCCAAATCACTCAACCCAAAACTATTATTGCCAAAACAGACAAAACCATAAACAGTGTGAAAACCATGGGACTTCTGGAACAGATTAGAACATTCGTAATTGAAAAACACTTCAAGCCTGCAATGTCCAAAGGAGAAAAAACAATCACGCTTGTCTCAGGCGTTATCCACAGACAAATGGGTCTAGAAGATAGGATGCCGGCAGTCTGTAATGCACTCAGAAGCAAAGATCCGTGGGGTTTCCCAGTCACCTTTGTAAAAGAAGAAAGAGCACCAACGGTTAAAAAGGATAGTTCAACAAACGAATACATCTTTACCATTAACAAATCCCAATAGTTTTCTGAGCACAATAGAAAGGCAGTGCTTTTGCTCGAGAATGCGCTTCATCTTCACAGCTAAACTGAGAGGTTTAGGCTACAAAAAACTAGATGGTAAGGCAGAAAACAAGGACGATAGGTTTTTATGTGCGGTTTATGTCTCCTTAGTGTTTGTAGCCTGTTAGAAGGGCAGAATTTAGGATTGATAGTTGAATGGTCAGAAAAGCTCGGATTCGATTAACAAGCACCGATTACGATAAGTTGGAAGATGTATGCGAAGAACTCAAAAGCATCGCCCAGAAGACAGGCGTGAAGATTAATGGTCCAGTGCCACTACCGACTAAACGGTTGCGTGTGCCCGTGCTCAAAGCACCCTCTGGAGCTGGAACCGCAACATGGGACAGATGGGAACTGCGCATACACAAACGCTTAATCGACATAGACAGCGAAGAACGCGTCATGCGAAGAATCATGCGTATCCGTGTACCCGAAGAAGTGCACGTAACCATCGAACTCATCTAAAACCCCCATCAACCTTTTCATTTTGAACTTAGTTTTTGTGTAAAGTTGCTTTTCGCGTTAGCTACGCAGGGGTTTGTTTGTGTAAAAAACGGTTTTTAGAGGCCTGTGTAGAGCATGTATGATGGGATGGCGAGGGCTATTGCGGCTGCGAAGGTTGTGACCCAGGCGAGTTTGTTCCAGCGGTAGATTTTGAAGCCGTCAAGTATGCCAAAGGGTATGAGGTTGAAAACTGCGATGTAAGAGTTTAGCAGGGCTCCTATGGCAAATGCCCAAGAGTACAGGTTGGGGATGACGGTGGCGGTAAGGAACAGGGTGGCGAGGATGATGTTGGTTATGGGTCCAGCTATGGAGATTTTTCCCATATCGTCTAGTCGCGATACACCTGCGATCATGACTGCTCCAGGGGAGATTAGTTTGAAGGGCGAGAACAGGGATATGACTGTGATTATAAGTCCCCAAGTGGTTACTCGGAATTCTGCCCATATGCCGCGTCGTTGGGCGGTTATTTTGTGGGCTAATTCGTGCAGTAGGAAAGATATGGTTAGGAGAGATGCGAGGATGCTTAAGCCAAAGATGACGACTGCGCCTTCGCCGCTAAGAAAAGAGCCTAACCCAAAGGATAAGCCTATGGCGATAATTAGCACGGTGCCTATGGCTAAGTGCATGAGTTCTTTGGGGCTAAAGTATATGCGTCCTTTTACGGGGCGGGGGCGCCCAAAGCTTACTGAGTACTCGTATGAGCTCTGGCGGGAACTAAAAGCGTCTGAAACGGTTTCGTGGCGTTGCGCATGAGCCAGCCCGATGTTGGGGCAACTGTGGTTTTCTGGCAGGCGATGGGCACTGCAGAATTGGCCGCCACAGTAAGGGCAGTGAAAAGGCATGAGGACGTCTTGTCCACATTTTTGGCAGTTCATAATGCGCAACTCTTTTGTGCATAGAGCAAATATGAGGGTTTATATCTTTCCCCTCAAGGCGCTAAAAACGGTTTTAGCCGTGTTACAGTAATTGTTAAGAGGTTCAAGCATGTTAAAAGGATTACTCGCCGCCAAGATTGAGGGGACTTTGGGTTGAAACCGTTTAGTTTCGTTCACACTGCAGATTTGCATTTGGGTTATGCACAGTACGGGTTAGAAGCCCGCAGGCAAGATTTTGACAAGGTTTTTGGAGAAATTGTAGAAAAAACCATCGAGTTAAAACCTGATTTTATGATTATCGCGGGCGATTTGTTCCATCAAGCGCGCCCCTCGAACGTTACCTTGGAAAATGCCATACGCAACTTCAAACGGCTACGCGACGCAGGAATTACAGTGTTAACGGTGGATGGTTCACACGATTCGGCACCTAACTCCATCACGGGCACCATACTAAACCCGCTTGACAGCGCAGGGCTAATTTATCATTTGCCACGCCACAAAGGGGCATGCTGGCGCAAAAAAGACAGCTGCTACGTCTATGGCATACCCAACTACCGAACCCGCCGCAAAACCGACGAAATGCTCCCAGCGTTTATGAAGCAAAACAAACCCAAACCCGACCCCACAGCCGCAAACATTTTCGTGTTCCACGGCGCCGTCGATTTGCCCAACTTCAAACCCCCATACATCGAAGCAGAACTATCACCCGAGCTCGTACCAGACGGGTTTGACTACTACGCGGCAGGACACATACACGAACAGTTCACAAACAAATTCAAAACAGGCACTCTAGTCTACAGTGGATGCACCGAAACCGTAAGCTACACCGAAGCACGCTACACAAAAGGCTTCTACCACGTACACGTAAACGAGCAAGGCACGTTCCAGCAAGAATGCATAGAGTTAGAGTCCCCGCGCAGATTCGTGGTTTTAGAAAATGATTTCACGGGTTTGAATTCTCATAGGATTACTGAGCAGGCGGCGCAGATGGTTAGGGATGAGGACGCGGAGGGCGCGGTTTTGATTCCTGTGCTTAGGGGGGTTTTGCCTTCCGAGGCTAGCAGGGGGGAGATTGATTTGGCGCATGTGCGAAGTGTGGCGGAAAAAGCGTTGCTTGTGCATCCTGTGGTTTTGCTTAAGGAGTCAGCGGTTTCCGAGGAGGTTGTGCGTTCTATTTTTGAGGGCGAGTTTAAGGATTTGAAGACTAAGGCGTTTGAGTATTTTTTGGAGATTTTTGGTGACCGCTACAGCCACGAAGATGCGGAGAAGGTTGCGCATGCGGCGGTGGAGCTTATTGAGCCACTTAAGCGTAAGCAGGAAGACGAAGTTCGCCAGAAACTGGAGGGGCTGCTTTAGTGAAAATCGACATTGTCAAGCTTGAGAACGTGCGTTCACACGTCAAATCCACAGTTCCGTTTACCCGAGGATTTAACTGCTTAGTGGGCGGTATGGGATGTGGAAAAAGCAGTGTACTGTACGCGGTGGATTTCGCGTTTTTTGGTGACCCTGTGGGCAGAAGCTTTGAGTACCTGCTGCGTGAAGGAGAAAACGAAGCAAAAGTCACCGTGCAGTTTGCGGTGAACGGGAACACGTACACGTTAACGCGAGCCATCAGGCGCCGTGGCAAGAGCATAACCCAGAACCTCGAAGAACTCAAGCTGCTTCAGGACGAAAAACTCTTGGCAAGCATGAACACAGGAGCCGTAGCTGAGCAACTCAACGCAATCACGGGACTTAACAAAGATTTGTGGCGCGAAATTGTGTGGGTTCGCCAAGAGCACCTCAAAGAATTAATTGACGCCCAGCCCCGAGACCGCCAAAAACGCATAGACGAACTCTTCGGGCTCTCTGACTACGAAACTGCGTGGAGCCGCATAGCAGAGTACCAACGCGACTACGAAGTAGAAAAACGCCTACTCGAAAAAGACCCCGACATAACAGGCAAAGACAAACTAAGCGCCGAATACGACCGCATAACCGAAGAATACACGCTCACCGAAGTTGAACTGGAAAACGCGCAAGAAAAAATCTATCAGACCCAGCATGTTATGGAAGAAACGGAAAAGCAACTGCAACAGCTCGAAGAGAAGAAACTGGCTATAGAGGAGCTGCAAAGAAAAGAAGCACGGCTACAGGCAGATATCAAGAACGCGAAGGATGCGGCGGCTAGGCTTTTGCAGCAGGCGCAAACTAGGCAAAGGATGATTAGTTCACTGCATCAGCGCCAGGGCAGTATGGATTCGCAGATGATCTCGTGTAAGGGCACATTGGAGAAGTGCGGAATGCCCTCGAACCAGCCTTTGGAGGTACTTCGGGGGGTTTTGCGGGATTTTGATGACCGCATAAGTGGTTTGAGGGCAGAGCAGGAAGCTACTTCGCGCAGTTTGCAGACCGACCAGAAACGGTTGGCGCAGCTCAAAACCGAAACGGATAACCAGTGCCCGCTGTGTCTGCAGCCGCTTAACGACGAGTACAAATCCAGCATGGTGCAACGAATTAACGAGGAAAACGCGGAGCGGCAAGCAGTTATTTCTCAGTTGCAGCAGGAGATTAGGGAGATGCAGGGGGCGAAGCGTTTGGCGGATGAGGCGTTTTCTACGTTGCAGACGCTGGTTTCCAGAGCAGACGAACTCAAAAGCCGCATAGCCGAGGAAGAGAAGAGCCTTGCAGAAGTAACCGAGGAACAGCAAGCCAAGAAGCAGTTGGAGAGCGAGCTTTTGGTTCAGCTTGAAGAGGTGCGCGTTAAAATCAGCGGGTTTGATGTGTCGGAGTTGGAGGAGGCGCGACGCAAAAAAGACCAAGCGTTTAGGCAGTACTACGCGGCAGAATCAGAACTAAAAACCAAAGAGAACCACAAAAAAGACTTGCTCCGCGGCATGGACGACATAACAGCGCGCATCGACCAAGCCCAACAAAAAATCGAACGCCTCGACAAAACCAAACAAACCATCCAACTCATAGCCGCCATACGCGACGCTTACCGCAGCATCCAACCCAAACTACGCAGCGAATTCATCAAAGTCCTGCGCAACTTTGTCCAGCAAGTCCTTGACAGCCTCGTAGGAGGAGAAGCACCCCTGCTAAACGTAGTCGTCGACGAAAAATACACACCCTACGTCAAAAGCGAATCAGGCGCAGACCGCGAAGTCGCCAACCTCTCAGGAGGAGAACGCACCCTACTCGCGTTTGCCTACCGCTTAGGCTTGGGGCAACTGATTATGCAGTCACGCACAGGACAAGGCTTAGGCATGCTCCTACTAGATGAGCCCACCGAAAACCTCGGAACCGAAGACGGCAGCATCGAACGCCTCGCCCAAGCCATCAGCAAATTCAAAGCCATCGAACAAATCATAGCCGTCACCCACAGCGAAAACTTCGCCGACCAAGCCCAACACGTCATCATCCTCGAAAAAGAAGCAAACATCAGCAAAGCATCCATCGCCAAAGACCAAAACTAACCCAAACAGAGACGTAAAAGAGGTTACTGGGTTATCGACAAGGCGTAAAAGCTAAATTCCAAACGTGTTCACATGCTCTACATTTGTGATAGCGCGTTTGGAGTTTGCTCGCCTAAACAATAGAACGCGCTACAAGGAAAATCCTGTTGAGTGTAATTTTGAGAAGAAAAAAAGGATTGCAGGGAAAGATGCTAAAAAATTAATGGGGAGCATTGAAGTTAAGGTGGAACTGGTTTTTTGATTACTTTAGCTGGGTTACCAGCGACAATACTGCCAGCGTCGACGTCTTTTGTTATGACCGAACCGGCTCCAACAATTGCGTCATGTCCAATTCGAACACCTTTAAGGATAATTGCGCGGCAACCGATCCAGACGTTATCCTCGATAATCACGGGCGCAGTTTTTTCAGGTTTTCCATGTATGCCATGGTAATCGCGGTCTAAAATAGTGCAATCCCAAGAGACCAAAACGTGGTTGCCAATGACAACTTTTTCACCTGCATGTATTTCTGTTCGGTCTCCAATTTGGCTGCCTTCTCCGATACGCAATAATGCAGATTGTGAACTTGAACCGACACAGCTTAAGCGTGCATTTCGATATAAATGCCCATAATTAGCCATTTCTATACCCCATTACGCACAGTTACCTTAACGCCCTCATCTACGTGTATAAAGGCGCGATGCGCAAATTTTCGTGATAAAGAATAGCCGCGTAAAAATGCATAAGTGACACGGCATTTACTCCAAAAACCAGGATATCGGCTTAGAGCATAACGGTAAAGTGAAAGGTAGGAGGAAAGGTTTGGAATTTTCTATCCCTCTTTGCGAATTTGTTTTAAAATGTTTCCAATGCTGTCCTTTGCGTACACATGACCGTGGCGTCTTTTGTAGACATATTTAACCCTCTGTCAAAGAGAGCATGAAGTTCAAAACGTAAATAAGTAATCAGATTAAGCGTTATCATTTAAATCACATCAAAGAAATATATGATAAGGTTAAAAGGTTTTTCCCATTCACTCGCCCCAAGCACACAACACCACAAAATAAGGACTTTCCACGACTTTCTAAGACACTTAGGGACTTTTCCAGACGCAATCAAACCCCAAAATAGCCTCTAAATCTTAAATGGGCTTTAGAAATCAAAGTTTTGTAAGATAGGGGGAGGGGGTGTGGAAGAAGAGAAGAGTGTTTTAGGTGGGTTTTAGGGTCCATAGGGCTACGCTCCAGTGTTGTGGGGCGTTGTCGCGTTCGGCTTTGAAGTGGTCTATCATGTTTTGGGCGTCAGCTTTGAGGTCGGGTTTTTCTTTGATGATTTGCGGTAGGGTTGTGAGGAGGGGTTGGACGTATTGTTCCCAGTCTTGTTTGGTGGAGGTGTTTTGGTAGATTATTTTTAGGTTGTTTTGTGTGAAGGTTTGCTGCATCTCGTCTAGGGTTAGGTAGGCTTCTTGGGTTATGCCTAGTTCTTTGAGGACGCGGGGGTCAACGGGTTTTTGGGTGTAGATGGGCTCAGTGAGGATTATGGTGCCGTCTGGTTTTAGCATGCTTTTGAGTTTTTGGAGGGCTTGGGTTCTGCCTCCGTAGATGTATACGTCAAAGCCCAGTGCCGCGACGACGTCATATTTTTTGTTGGGAGTAAAATCTGCGATGTCTTGACAGAAGTATTTGGCTTGCTCGTTGAGGTGTAAAAGTTTTGCACGCGCGTTAGCGTAGTCAACAGCTACTTGGCTACGTTCATATCCCTCAACTGTTACGCCAAAGGTGCTTGCCCACCGCAATGAAGGCGAAGCTTTGCCGCTTGCAAGGTCAATCACGGATATCCCCGGCGCCATCCCTGCAGCTTTGCCCGCAGAAAACAGCGTCTTAGCAGAAACGGGGTTCAGTAAGTCAGAGTTGCGAAAGATTTCAGTAAACGATAACTGCATAAGCTTCACACCACAACTCTCCAAATCAGCTTAATATGCCTATGCTCCAAAATCTATACACCAAAATCCAGCCATGAACCAGTTTAGGGTTCCATTACCTGCCAAATCGTAAAAAAGATACCCGCAGCTAGGCGGTTAATGAAAATGCAGGTTAGAAGAAAATGTTAGGGGCGGTTAGTCTTTTTCTTCGTAGATTTTGCGTTCGTTGATTAAGAGTGCGTTTTCGTCTCCGCCGATTACGCGGTAAGTAGCTTTGAGGTCGTTTTGGTGTAGGAATTTTTTGAGGAGGACTCGGATGTATTTTTTGTTGACGCCTACTTCGGGGGTTTTTACGTTGATTTTGCCGCCTTCGTTTGAGACTTCGGCGCTGGTTTTTTCTTTGAGGAAGCTAATTAGCTGCGATGTAACCGCTGCGCCTTCGCTTTTTAGTTTTGAAGCATCCACTTTTATTTCTGCCATGAAGCTTTCACCTTTGTTTGCTTTTACATAGACTCGTCAAGACAAGGAATGAACCTTAATTGCTAAGGCTGTGTCAATGCGCAAGCCATAAACCTTTGCATCCCACAACAGGAAACACGAAGGTCTGCTTTTCTTTTGTCCCTACCCAGATAAGTCTTACGCATCCCAATGCCAGTTTGCCCGCTTTAGCGTGTCAGTTTGCCCGTCGAGTCTACCTCACAGCCCAAGGGCTCAACGACTCTAGAGCTCATCATCCAACCAAACAAGACACGAAACAACTTAAGAACCTTACAGTTCCAAAAACCAAAAACACAAGGATACTTGAAAAACAGCAGATACACAGGCGCTTTTGAAACAAAAAATATTGGGGGTTGGAAGGAAGGATGGTTTAGCGTTTTCTTAGGGCGAATGCAACTGCGGCGATGACGATTATGATGAGGGCTCCGATTAGTATGAGCCAGAAGTCGGGAAGCGATGTGACGGCGCTTAGCAGGTCTATGTTATAGGATAGGGTGACGACTTTTGAGCTGAGTACTGAGAAGTCGTTGTTGAAGTGGAAGCTAAAGGCGCCTGATTTGTCTGCGGTGAAGTTGAAGGATTTGCCGTCGCTGACTCTGCCTAGGTCAAGAATTGTTTGTCCTTCGGGGTTGGTTACCCAGAAATCGATGTCGTTGTTGCCTCCGCTAATTGCGAGGGAGCCACTGAATTTGACGCCTTCATCTAAATTGAAGACTAAGACTTGTTCGGAGAGAGGGTCAACAGTTACGCTTTCAGTTTCTTCAGCAAAGGCACAGGGACAGACTAAAACGGAAAAAGCCAGAACCATAGTCACAGCTAAAGCCAATTTTTTACTACTCATAACAATCAGGTATAATATAACAGGAAAACCCCTAATAAGACTTGGCGTGACAACATCAGCACAAACCAGCAGGGTTTCTTGGAGCCGCCCATTGTTTGGTTAAGGTTTAATATGCGTGAGAAGCAACAAAGATTGGGTGTTGAAATGGGATTAAGCCAAGAAGAATTCAGAATAGTAAAGTTGTGGTTGGCGGAGAAGGATATTTCTGCAAAGTGTCCTGTTTGCGAAATATCTAAACAGAGCGTGGGAGATATTGTAGAGTTGCCGCAAAGACAAAATGCACAAGCAGATACGGAAGATAACAATGCAGAAAACTATTATGCCGCTGTGCCGATTACGTGTAGAAATTGTGGTCATGTTAGGTTTTTTAGCGCAAAGAAAATGGGTTTAGTCAAATAGCACAGCAACCGTGTTTTGGAAGTGCCCTTGGCTTGGGGAGAAACAGGTTAGCTGCGAAGTAATTGGGTATCTTGTTTTTATGGTTGGTTTTGCTGTGTAGGCTTTAAATATCAACTCAGGCAAGATAGTAAAAGCGGTTTAGAGTTGACATAGGGGTTATTTGGATGGATGTTCAGGAGTGGCGCCAGGTGTTTACGTTGCTTAAGCTTGCTGAGATGGGTGCGCATAAGCGAACAGCTAGGGTTAGTACGGAGTATTTGGCTCAGAAGCTTTTGGTTAGCCAGCAAACTGCTAGCCGTTACTTGATAGAGTTGGAGCATAAAGGCTGGATTGAACGCAGCATTACCCATGATGGCTGCTTGATAAGAATCAGCACCACGGGACTAACGCAGCTTCAAAACCTTTGCGCAGATTTGCGTTCCCTTATGGAGAAAACCACGCAGCCAAGCATAACCCTCGAAGGAACCGTCTTCACAGGCCTTGGCGAAGGAGCCTACTACATAACCAAAGACATCTACCGCAAACAATTCATAGAAAAACTCGGCTTCGACCCCTACCCAGGCACACTCAACCTTAAACTCACCACCGACTACGACATCAAAACCCGCATGGAACTCGAAACATACCCCGCCGTAGAAGTCGAAGGCTTCAAAAACCCAGACCGCACCTTTGGCACCGTCAAATGCTACCCCGTCCTAATTGGCAACAAAGTCAAAGGCGCCCTGATTTCGGCGCTTCGAAGCCACTATGACGTCTCAGTTCTGGAAATAATCGCTCCCGTCTGCCTACGCAAACACTTAGATATTAACAACGGCAACAAAGTCAAAATCCAAGTCCTCCCAACCAACTAAGCGGCGCTAGAAGGGCGTGCGGTAAGAGTAGTGGATTTCGTAGCTGGCTTCTGGTTTTCTGCGTGATGCCAACACGTAACCCATAATTAAGCCTGAAACCAATCCGCCGATATGCGCGAGGTAATTCACGTTTGCTCCAGAGCTTATGATTAGCAAAAAGAACGCGAAAATCAAAGCGCCTGTTATGGATTGTCCGATTCTGCGGCGGTCATAAACTACGCAGGCTCCAAACAGCGCAAATATAGCTCCCGAAGCACCAACAGACGAGAAAATAGGTCCCATAATCAAGGAAAGCAGGTTTCCCACTAAGCCGCCAAAGATGTAGATACCAAGGTATTCGGGGAGGGAGAACATTTCTTCGCCACGCAAGCCAAAGATTAGTAAGAAGAACATGTTTCCTGCAAGATGGATTATGGTAGCGTGGACAAACATGGAAGTGAAGAGTTGATAGTAAGAGCCTGCGAAGACTAGGGCGTTTACTTGTCCCCACTGCCAGACCACGGCGTTGCTGGTTGCTAAGAAGTTGTTGCTTAGTATGGATGTGTAGATGTAGAAGGCTACGTTTAGGGCGATTAGGATGTAGGTTGGTTTGTAGTTTATGCTGTTGGGCATGGTTGTTCATCTGGCGAATTTTTCTACTATTTTTTGTCGGATTTTTGAGGAGCTGTCGAGTTCTTCGGCTTCAAGTTTGCCGATTCTGACTACAGATATGTCAGGCCCGTGTTTTTGCACGTAGCTTTTCACTGCCGCCTCAACCTCTGCTTGGTCATACCCCAAAGCAATAACGTTAGGCTTAACGGTTTCTATAACGTTGCCCAAATCAAAACTTTCCACACCCAAAACAGCCAAGTCCACCACCTTCAAAGACTCAACCAAGGCGCGGCGCTGGTTTTCAGGCATCACAGGCTTGCGGTGCTTAGTTTTCTCCACGGTACTGTCGCGGGCAACAACAACCACCAACTGCGCGTTTTCGCCCCCAGCTTTCTTGGCTTCCTCTAAAAACTTGACGTGCCCAAGATGCAGCAAATCAAAGACGCCAGAAGCTAAAACGACCCTACGTTCACCCTGATGACTTGGCATTTAACTGACCCATACGCGGTTCAAAGATAAAAATTTGGTCATCCAAGTTCAGAAAACTACCTATCAAGAATCTTTGCAGCACCATGGGTTCAACGTGTTTTAGCAAAGCTATTGAAAAGGCAAGATAGGGGAAATAGGTAAACCAGGACGAATTAGCCATTCGCCATAGTTTGCCGTGACAGTGACGTCGGAGGAGGGAACAGTTAGGGTTCCTGAGGCGCCTGTTAAGCCGTTGCCGTTTGTCCAGCTTAGAAACACGTGGGATATGCCGTCCCAGCCCGTAACTGGAGTTGAGGCGACAACAGTGTGGGTTGAACCTATGTCCCATATGAAGTCAGTTTGGTACACTTGCCAGAAATCGTAGGTGAAGCCGTCGATTGTTAGGATGGTTACGCCGCTGTTTATGTTGCTTAATCCGTTGTGGTCAAAGCGTACATGCACCGTTGAGAGGTCATAGTTTGCTGTGACGGTGACGTCTTGTTCGGGTGTGATGAGGGTGCCTGAAACGTCTGTTAAGCCAAAACCGTTGGTCCAGTCCACAAACATGTGACCCACGTTATCCCAGCCTTTCACAGGAGTTATAGCCTCCACAGAATGCTCAGAACCAGCCACCCAAATAAAAGCCATCCAACCAATATCCGAAACCGTATATGTCGTGCCATCGATAATCATGATTTGACCGTTGTAGTTAGTTACACCCGTTGTTGAGAACCTAACAGTGTAAGATACCTTCTCGTAGTTCGCAGTCACGGTTGTATCTTGAGCAGGAACCGTAAACGTTCCAGACTCCGTGACTAAGCCGTTTCCGTTGGTCCAATCCGCAAACTCAAAAACATGACTATCCCACGCAGTAAGAGGCGTTGGGAAATTTACCGTATGAGTTTCTCCAGACACCCAATTAAACACCCTCCACGAAATATCTGACAACGAATACTGCACACCATCTATAACGATGCGATAAGACGAAACAGCAACGTTTTGCAGATTCGCCGTTGCAAACCGTATGGTAACAGGAACACCAGGAGTAGGAGACGGAGAAGGCGTAGGCGTTGGGGTAGGAGTTGGCGTGGGTGTAGGTGTTGGAGTTGGGGTAGGCGTTGGTGAGGGGGTTGGAGAGGGAGTGGGCGTTGGCGTCGGTGATGGCGTGGGAGTAGGTGTTGGGGAAGGTGTAGGTGTTGGTGTGGGGGAAGGAGTTGGCGTGGGCGTTGATGTTGGGGTGGTTGTGGGGTTTGGGGTTGTGGGTGTTTTGGGGATTACGGAGGTGGTTATGGAGATGCCGTTGGTGGAGACTACTTTTACTTTGATTAGTTCTCCTGTGGTTAGGGGGTTTGCTGTGAGGTTTAGGTATGCTACTTCGTTGACTGTGAGTTGGGGTGTCCATGTCGTGGGTGGGATTGTGGAGTTTTCTACGGCTATGTTGTTTACGTATATTTTGTCGAGTATGACCGTGTTGACGCCAGAGTTTCTAACGTACAGGTTTATGGTTCCTGTTGCGGCGTTTGCAGTTATGCTGTCAACTTGGAGTTCGCCGACGCCAGGACTGGGGATTTGTTGTGCATTACCCAACCAGCCTGTTACGTAAACATACACGACGGCACCTGCACTGACAGTAATAAGCATCAAAATCAGAGCTGACACAACAGCCGAAAAAGCCAGCCTGCTACGAAACAATCTACGAAATAGCTTAGTCATCCACTGTTTAACAGCAAAAAATTAGTTTTTATGGTTTGTTTACTCCAAATAAGTATCACAGCAACACGCAAAAACTAAGACTATTCAAAGACAAAAGCGGGTCGGGTTATTTGCCTTTTAGAGGGCTGGCGCTGTTGGGGGTCTGGGCAGCTCCGATAAGTTTTAGCGCGTCCAGCAAGCCTTCGCAGTAAGCAATGGAGACCAAGCTGGTTTCGTACTGTTTTTGGCTGTAAAAGTATTTTGCGTCTTGCAAGTAAGCGTTAACGTACCCAAACACTTCATCAATGCATTGTTTGCTGACCTGAAGGTTTTCACGTCGTCGTTGCATGCCTTGCAGGGTCTGCTCCATAGCCCGAATATACTTAACAGCCAACTCTTCAGCACTCATCGAATCAAACTCCTAAGCTTCACAGGCGCATCCGCCAACGCAATCAACGCCTCAACCTCCATAAAATGCAACTCCCCTGGAAAAACCAACGTCATAGGCGGCTCCCCAAAATCAAAACCCTTCAAAGCACCGACAAAATCCGCTTTCAAGGTGGGGTTTTGGCTTCCTGCTCGGGCTAAACCTACCGCCAGCGAGTTGGGGGCGGCGATGTTTTGCTGTTTTTGCTCTTCAACTTCGCCCAGTAGTGTCAACGCTTCGGAGATGGTTAGGTAGCGGTTGTTGGCGGCGTCCAAATCCAGCAGGCACAGCGTGTGTAGTCCGAGTTGTTTGTTTTGGGCTATCACGTTGTAGGGTGTTGCGCTAAAGTTTTCTTTGAAGGGTACGGTGACGGTTTTGCCGAATTTGTAGTTGTGTAGTCCTGAGAGGCTGATGAGGGCGGAGAGTATGGAGACTCCGTGGATTACGCGGGTTTTAATGCCGCGTTTGGTAGCGTCAATGCGCAACGTGATGTGGGTGGTTGCTATGAAAGGGTCTCCGGGAACTAGGAAGGTGGCTTTGCCTTTTTCAGCAGCGTCAAGGAGGAGTTTGCCGTTTTCTTCTTCCAAGTTGCATCTTTGTATGACCGTGACAGGCTTGCCCACTAACTCTTCAAGGCGCCGCAACGAAAAACCAGGCAGCAAACTCGTGTACAACTCAAGAAAAACCGCATCAGAAGCTTTGGCTTCCTCCAAACCCGCCAAGCTCAAACCACACTCATCGTTCAAGCCCAAACCAACAAACACAAGCTCCTTCAAAGCATCCACACAACAACACTACAGTCACACAAACAAAACTTAAACCGTTCGCCAACCAACCAGCACTACCTACCCCCTCCCCCTATCGTTTCTGCATACAAATAAAATTTGGAACCAAATAGACGGCAAATAGGTTAGTGTTTGGGGGGTTAGGGTTTGTTTTGTAGTAGGTGTCCTTCGTGGTCGATTTCGCCTTTGCGTATGCGGGTGGTGGATATGGGGTGGCTGTTTTGGGAGGGTACCATGTTGACTGCTATGATTTCTAGTGGGGGTAGAGCGTTTTTTTTGCGTTGTTGGTTGATTTTTTGTGCGGTGGGCTGGGTTTCGGCGCTGACTATGATGGCTTGAAGCTGGGGGTCTTGTGTTGAGGAGCCAAAAGCCGTGAACAACGGAATTACTTGTGCGCGGTCGGATAAACCCAAAGCTGCCAAATACTTCTGCAACCCTTTGAGTCGCTCTTGATACGACGCGGTAACATGCGGTTTGCTTAAACGGGACACAAGCTCATCCGAAGTTAAACCAATAGCGACAAACTCGCCAACCTCGAAAGCTTTAGCAAGCAACACCTTATGCCCCCGATGCAACTCATCAAAGGTTCCGCCAACCGCAACTCTACTAAACTTCTTCATGACTGCCTACCAGCCGAGCACCCAAAAAGTCAATCTTGCTCACAACTATTTTTTCTTTCGGTAAAACCGCCTCAAAAGCCGCCGCCACTGACCCCGCATCCTCATCACGCGCCACTGCATGCACCGCCTCACCAACCATGTTCTGCGTCGCTCCAACCGCGCCTGCCTGATTCGCAGCCTCCACCAAGCTCTTGACGCGTGAAGTTGCAAACCCCGCATCCTGAGCGAATTGCCAGCAGCAAGCCAAAAAATTCTCCAAAGACGGCTTGCGTAAAATCGCATCCAAAGTTTGCTTGCCAAAACTGTTGACCCTGCCGCGTTTCTCTGGGGAGGAGAGTACGTCTTTGGTTAGGGTGGGCTCGAAGATGCCTGCAACTATGGTGTAATCGGGCGTTAGGGGTAGGCGGTCTATGACGCTGTGGGTTGGGGCTCCGGGTTCAAGAACTAAATCAACGCCGCCTAGCATCATGGGGGTTGCGGTGCCTAAACCGGTTTTGCATTTGATTTCGGCTATATGTGCGATGGTCCCGATTTGGTTGCAGGTCAAAGGCAAATCCAACGTTTCGGATAGGGCTAACCCCGCAGTTAATGCTCCTGCCGCGCTGGTTCCAAATCCCGCGCCTACGGGAACCGCAATTTCATGCCTAACCTCAACACTGTATGCACCCAAGGCTTGCCCCAAAAGTTCCTGAACCACGGTTTTTGTGGTATAGGCTTGGGGTTCGAGTTTGCCGTTCAAGAAAACCTGCACGCTGTTTTCAGGTGCCTTTTTGACGCAAACGTGGGTTAGTACGCCTTTTTTGAGACCAAAGCCGCCGCCGCGTGAACCCATCTTGGCAAGGTCAGCTATGGGGGTGCCGTCGGGGTTTGTGTCGCAGATTTGAAAAAAACTGGAGATGCCAGCAGGAGAAAAAGCGGAGGCTGTTTTCACTGCTGTTCCCCGGGCTTGTCTTTTGGTTTGAGGTTGGGGAAGGCGCGGTATATGGCGCTTAGGATTGGGGGTCCTAGGACAAGCATGAAGGGGATTTCGGTGGCGAACGTCCAGACGGTGTAGGCGAATATGCCGCCCATGGTTAGGGGTTCCACGGTGGGGGCGAAGTATTGTAGGTATAGGG
The DNA here is from genome assembly GCA_026014465.1 of Candidatus Bathyarchaeota archaeon. Classification (NCBI taxonomy): domain Archaea; kingdom Thermoproteati; phylum Candidatus Bathyarchaeota; species Candidatus Bathyarchaeota archaeon. Next base: position 483,960 of record JAOZID010000010.1, read on the forward strand.
GTACCATTACGCCGATTATGGCGCTGCCGACTAGCAAGCCGATTACGGAGCCGATTTCGTAGCTTTGCCACTTCTTCGACAACAGCGCTACTGCCAAGAACATTGCGTAGCTTGCGGCTACGATGTACACGTACATTATGTCAGTGTAGAAGTACGCGGTCAACAAGAGCACGGCAAATAGGGCGGTGCCGACGATGTAGCTTTTCATGGAGTTTAGCCACGCGACTTTTTTGTTGGCGATGTATCCTAAGAGCCAAAAGCCTACAAAGTTGGAGGTTACTCCAGCCATTAGGCTCAGCAAGGGATTACCGCCAAGTAACAGGTCGTTTAGGAAGATGCCAAGAGCTGCGCCTAAGCCGCCGACCCAAGGTCCAAAAGCCACGGCGAACACTGCGGGAACCACGGCTTGGGGCCAAAACCGTACTGGTCCAAAGCTTAAGGGTAAAACGCTGTAGAACAGGATTCCAGCTACAACATATAAGGCTGCGTTCAAAGCAAAAGCTGCTATCTTTAGAGACTTCAATTTTCAACCTCGCTAATCAATTAGGCTAACAAGCGACAACGCAGACCCAATTAAGCATTCCGTATGAATTGTTTAAACATGTCTAAACTCGTTTCGTTACCAACAAAGCAAAAACAGAAAAACAAGCAACCCCCAACCAAGCACACCCTCACAAAAAATAACGTTAACATAAAGAAAAATGGCGTTCACAGTGATATGAACCCGAAGTTGTTTTTTGAAACCCTAATAAATGCAACGACCAATTATATAGGGAGGATATGAGAATGGCAAGTAAAAAGCCCGAGTCAAAAGATAGCCGTGACGAATGCGTAAGGAAAATCGCTGACGAACTCAAAAAGGACAGCTGGGAAGTCAAAGCAGATTTGGAGGGATTTGACAGGCCAGATAGTGTTGGGGGTTTGCCGCCTGCTATTGAAGCAAAGAAGGGCTGTTTAAGACGGATTTGTGAAGTAGCTACTGAGGACATGTTTGAAGGTGATAAAACCCGCTATATTGAACTGCGAAACTACTGCGACGAGTACGATTTTCACTTCTATGTTGTCGACAAGAAGGGCAAATACAAAGAAATCGACGCCGACAGCGTAGGCAAAAAAGAGCAAAAGAAATAGTTGGGCACCAAAGTATCAGGCGCGTGTTGGCGGCGCAAGAAGCAGTGAGGGGCAGGTTTAGAACGGTTTAAACGCGAGTTCTGCGTTTGGGGATTTGTAGTGTCTGTGATGAAATTCACGTCAGTATGAAAAGGGCACGGTTAGCTCTGGTGATTAGCTTTTGATTTTGCTTCTGAGACACTGCCTGTAGCACATGAAAAGCTTTGTGCGCCTCAAATGCTCGGTTAGGTTTGGGGTTGTTTGCAGATTATCCTTAGGGAGTCGAAGACTTTTTTGTTATGGGGCTGCTTGGGGTCAATTTGAGAGGCGATTTCGTCGAAGGGTTCCACGACTTCAAAGAGGATTTTGGTTCCGCTCATGCGGCAGATGACGTTGCAAAAGTCTGCGGAGACGTAGCCGCCGTCGTATAGTTGGAGTACGCGTTGGAAGTAACCCAGAACCACGCGTCGGGCACGGTTGATGGGCATAACAGAGAGGTCTTTGCGTTGGTAGCGTTCTCCGAATTCTTTTATGTATGCGTCTTTGTATTCTTCAACCCAGTTGTTTAGGGTCTGCAAGGCGTTGACCATGGCGTCTGCGGAGTATTCGCGTAAAACATCAACTAGCAGTTGAGCTTCCACGGCGTTGCGTGCAGTCTGAGTAACATCTTTGATTTTCCGTCCAATCCAAAACACAGTTACCGCTGTTACAACCGTAGCAACAACAGCAATCACAACACCAATTTCCGCCAACATAGACAACGCAACCTATGCCACGTCGTAACTTAAATAATTGCCCATAAAACCCTCAGCCCAAAAAGACAAGAACAAAACAAAAAGAGGTAAAAAAACAGAAAACCTCAAGCCACGAGGTTAGTATCTTCGGGGAGGTCTTCGTTTAGCATAACATTCGCGGCAGTAAACGGGTCTTGTGCCGTCAGGTTTGAAGGGAACTTGGCATTCTTGTCCACAGTCAGAACATGTAGCCGTGTGCATCTCTTTTTTATACATACTCATTTCTCAACTCCTTTAATTTGATGCGCAACAGGGTTTGCACAAAACCACCTATATCGCAAGTGGCGTTTAAGGTTTATCCATAAACCCGAATAGGTGAAGAAAAGAAAAGTAAACAGCACAGTAAAAGCGGGTAACAAAAAAAGACACTATTTTTTGTGTCGTTTGAGTCTGTCCTGTCTTTGGGATTTCATGCGCCAGTCACGTTTTCGTTGCGTTGTTACAGAAAAGCGGTTATGTCTTCGCTCAGAAGCAGAATCATGGCGGTAACGTGACACGTTGCGGTAAAAGGTTGGGGCGTCAATTTTGTTTTCTTTAAGTTCTTCAAGGTTAAGGTTTAGGTCCTGTTTTTCTTCAGCGTCAATTGCCCCGTCGAACAGTTCGGAGTAAACAAGGTATGCGGCGTGGAACTGAAAGTTTGAGGGGTCATCAATGAGGAGTTTTTCAGGGGATGCGTCTTGGTTGTTTAAGGGTTGTTCAGTCATGTCCATCCAGTCTTCAACGGGTAACAATGTACGACTTTCTACTTTATAGCTTTTACACATGTAGCTGCCACGTAACATATCATGAGGAGAACTTTGAGGAAACAGCACGCAAATCTGACAGTTCAAACATCAAACGAAAACAAAAACCGCTAAAACCAACGTTCATAAACCAAACCTAAACAAAAAACAGTCACTCATAGCCAAATGCGCCATGCTCAAGGCGCCTATGCACACCGCGAAAAGCATCCACATGCTTAGCTTTAGACTCACCCAAAGCATCCAAATGCCGCTTCAAATCAGCTTCACTACAAAAACAGCAAGCACAATGCGGACAACGACAAATATCCACAACAGCCTCTTTACGCTCGTCCACCCACAGCAACCTCCATTTTTGGCTAAAGCTAAACACACACCAATTTACGATGTCCTAAATAGAAGTTTGCATACAAACACCACAAAACGCCAAAAGGGGAACCCACGCCAACCCCTAAGGGCACGTTAATATTCAAATAAGCTTAACGCAACACTCTTATGAACGGAAAAAGCATTCACAGACTTAACAGGCATAGAAAATGAGAAAAGGCAAACTTGCAGTCAAAGGTTTACTTTGTGATTTAGACGGTACTTTGATGAATACTAAAGAGGCGTATGTGGAAGCGGCGAAGCTGGCGTTTTTGGATTTGGGTCAAGATCCGCCTGTGGAGGCTGTGGCGTTGGAGATTCCAAGGCGCATAGAGCAAAGGCTGCCGCTTACGGAACTGGTTAGCTGCGATGACATGGAGTTTCTACGAGCTTACTTGAAGGCGTTTTATTCGGTTTCAAAAGAGAAGGTTAAGCCGTTTCCAGATGTGAAGTCTACGTTGGAGGCGCTTTCGCAAAAAGCCAAGTTAGCTATAATTACTATGCGTTACAGCCCCAAAGAGGTTGTAGCGTCGGAGCTTAAACAGTTTGGTTTGGACAAATATTTTAGCTGCATCGTAACTGCTTGTGATACGCCCGAACCTAAACCCTCACCTGAAGCACTATTCAAAGCCGCTGAAGCCATCGACCTAAAAACAAGCGACTGCGCCATAGTAGGCGACTCCATAATTGATGTCCAAGCAGGCAAAGCCGCAGGAATCAAAACCGTAGCGGTTCTCTCAGGACTGTACTCCCACACAGAACTCTCAAAATCTCAACCCAACTATATTTTAGAAACCCTAACCCAACTCTCAGACCTTCTAGAATAAGGGCGCTACAGGCGATTTTGAGCTATTTCGAGGCTCGTAATATTGCCAAATTCCGCCTAAACCAGTTATATCTGAATTGTTAATAACCTTAATTAGAGCCTCAACATCATAGGTATAGTGGAGAAGGCTTCGAGTGGGTAGAAATGAACTACGTAGAAATAATATTAAGCGAGAAACTCAAAGACGCAGATCCAGCCCTTGACATCTTGGGGTCCGACCGCAAAGTTCTCTACATAGCATGCCAAGACTTCGCGAACTACCTAAAGTTACAGTGGAAACTTGTTGGCAAAGAAGCAAGCAATTTTGAGTTAGCTGAAAGAATTGAAAGACTCTTCAAGAGGGAACCCGAAGAAATTGAAGCTTTCCTGGCAGTCTGGACAGGCATGTGGCTCAAAAAATGGAAACAACGCGTCAAACTACTCATAGGAGACCAAAACGCCAAAAGCTGGAACAAAGTCTCCAAAAACATAGCCGACGCAGAACCCCTCTGGCGAGAAATAGAAAACAAACACGAAATCATGGAAGCCGTAGTAGCCACACTAGAAAAGAACGGCGAAATCTGCGGAACCGAAATCCTCGCAGAAAACCTAATCAAACTCGAACTAGGCGACAAAAACAACCACAGCCTAAACGAAAAAGAACAAATCTGCAACGTCCTCAACAAATCACTACGCAAAGCCCGAGAAATGGCACAAAGCAGAGGTCCACTGATCTTTGTCAAAGTCGACAAAGGCTACTACGATACGCTAGACGAATAAACCACCATTTTCCCTTTTTAGAATCCGTCAAGCTTTTTTGGCATAAAAGTTTTGCAAAAGCAGCCCTTAGAGAGGCAAGCTTGTTTTAAGAAAACTTTGTTAAAAGTAGAAGAGGTTTAGGCGACTCTTTGTCGTGCTAGAGTCTTTGTTTGCCAGTTGTAGCGGCGCAGTTTGGTTGTTTCGCCATACCCGCATGCAGCACATCGCTTGTCACGCACGTGATAGGCGCGCCTGCCGCATCGTCTACATCGTATGTGAACGACTTTGCCTTGGCGTTTACCCATTGATGGTGTTCCTTTACCCATTCATCTCACCTTGGCGGGGGCGAAATTAGAACTACGTTGTCACCGCGGACAATAATAAGTCCTAGTTTGCGTTGATTTTCAATGTTGGTGGTATCCTCTGTCTCTTCGAGAACTAAGTTAAGGTGCTGGTCAAAGCCCTTCAATCTACCGCGCAGGCTCTTTCCACCTTTCAGCCGCACAAGCACTATCTTACTAAGATTCTGCTCAAGGATTTCAGTTGTCATCTCACTCATAATGAACCCTTCGTCTGCTTACGCCCATCTAATTAAAACTAATAGAATTTAAACCTATTGACCAAAACGGGTCAGTCACCACGCGCCCAGTTCCCCTTTCTTTTTGATTTGTTTCTGATATAGTTTATTTAGCCAGGATGGCAAAACTTGGAAGTGATAATCCCTGTTGCTTCTATGACGTTTGAGGCGGCTTTACAGATGAAATTCCCATAAAACTCACGTACGCACTATTCGCAGGGCATAATTTTAAGGCATTAATAAAAGCGAGGTCTTGGAAAATAAGCATAACATTCCCGCAGTTTTTCAAACGGCTGCAAGAATTCACGATTTGCACTATTATTATAAGCTTGGCTTAACAATTCATTACTAGGTGTTTTCGTTGAGTAAAAAGCGACCAGTAAAACATACAGACATAGAAACTTTTGAACCAAAGGAGAATCAGGAATTAGAAACAGAAGACATCTACGACGATAAGCAGCGAGAAACAATGTTAAAAGAGGATGAAATAACCGCATCAGAAAATGCGTTTATGCAAGGCAGAGAAATGAATCTAAAAAAGAACCGTAAAGCAACTCATGATGATTCCATTTCAGTTGAGCTCTCTAAGCAAGAGTACGAAGAAGATTAATTACAAAAACTAATTCGTTTATTCCAGACTAAACGGATTTAAACTTAAGCCTAACCAAGAAAAACACAAACAACCCCATAAAACAAACTTTTTCTCACCTTTAGCCATGCAACGAGTGAGACAGATCAAGAAAAGCGCGAACCAATTTTCTAGCATTTTCTCGTTTTTTGCTAGGCATCTTGTGTTTGGGAGGATAGAGTTTTGGGTGAAAACCTTTTAGGGTTGGGGTTGTGATGTAGGGTATTAAATCTAGTGGTAGTAGGGTTTGGCTTGCTTGATCAACTGTTGCAGACGGTATTGCTTGGTTTGATTCAGGGCATTTCTGAGTGGCTGCCTATTTCCAGCACGGCGCATTTGAAGCTTGCGGGCATCTACTTGGGTTTGGATGTTACGCCGCTGTTTAACATTATCTTGCACGCTGGAACCCTGATGGTGGTTGTTTTCTTTTTCCGCCACGAAGTAAAAGCCCTACTCTCTGCGCTGTTTCGTTTGGATTTTAAGTCAGAAAACGGCCAGCTCATCCCGCGCATAGCCGTCGCAACCATACCTACCGCCGTCATAGCCCTCCTCTACGATGGCTTTTTGGAGAGCACCGCCCGAACCATACCCATAATCGCCTGCACCTTCCTCATCGGAGCCACCGTGGTCTACTCCACCAAATTCTCCAAAGAAATCAACCCAGGTCTGCCCTACAGCATAGTTTTGTTGATGGGTGCGGCGCAGGGTTTCGCGATTTTCCCAGGGCTTTCACGTAGTGGCATAACTATTTCTACGGCGTTGCTGTTTGGGTTGCGCCGAGAAAAAGCGTTTAAGTTCTCGTTTTTGCTTTCGATACCTGCGATTGCGGGGGATTTGATTTACGAATTCTACAGTAGCCGCGGGCAATTTGCGGTTGGGGGCTTGGGCACAGTTGAGGTTCTGGCGGGGGTTGTAGCTGCCATGGTTGTGGGTTACTTTGCCCTAAAGCTTTTAGCCAAGCTGGTGCGCGGCAAAAAATTCCACTTATTCGCGTTCTACACTTGGGCACTGGGCATCGCCCTGCTAATAATCACGTTCCTCACAGCATAAACTCGGGGCGGGCTATCTCTGGGCGGTTATTGCAGTTTTTGTGTTCATTATAGCTTATACTTAAATTAACCAAGCACGTATGCTATGCACGAATACGGGAGCATTCAATGGCGTCATTTATCGAGTTGCTGATTGTTTTACTCAGCGCCTTTGGGTTAAACCTCATACCCTTTGCGGGTCCATCGAACCTTTTCATAGCCTCAACCGCAGCATTGGGCATAGCAAACGCCGACGCCACCACGCTTGTAGCCATCGGGTTTCTCGTCGCCTTGGGAGCGTCCCTAGCAAAAAGCGTCCACTACATGGTCACGTTCTTCATCGGCAAACGCCTAAGCGAAAACCGCCGCAGAAAACTTGATGTGCAAGCGAAAAAAGTCAAGAAATGGGCGTTCTTGCTACTGTTTAGCGCCGCAGCTTCCCCAATTCCCGATGAACCCGTCGTCGTACCCTTGGGACTTATGAAGTACAGCCCCGTAAAGTTTTTCTCCGCGTTTTTCTTGGGCAAAATAACAATCACCATCGCAGGTGCGTTCTTAGGGGACTGGGTTAAAGGTGCCACGGCGGGCTGGATAAGCTCAGAAGTCATGATAGCCATATCCATCGTGTTAACCATCGTCGTAACTGTTGTCCTGCTCAAAGTCGACATAGACAAATGGCTAACAAAAATCTTCAAACGAAAAACCATCCCCGAAGAAGAGCCGCAGGCAGACGCTTAAGGGAAAATTAAAAAAGCTTAGTGCCATCTCGCATACTTGCATAGATGAATAGGAGATTTTGGATGCCTCAGAAAAACCGTCGCTACAACCTCAAAAGCAGGGAATCAAAGCAGATTACCCAGCAGACTGCGGAGCGTTTTCATGTGGATGCAGAAAATGTTTTTGGGTCAAAAGCCAGCGTGGAAGTTGTGGAAGCTGAGTTTGGAGATGTTTTACTTGTCAACGGAAAACCCCTGCTGTTTCGAGCCGAAGACAAAACGGTGTTTCCAACGCTTTTAGCACAGGAAATCGTGGAGCGTTTGCCTAAAGCTGTGGTGGATATGGGCGCGGTCAGGTTTGTTTGCAACGGCGCGGATGTTATGGCTCCAGGAATTGTGCGTTACGAAGGCAGTTTTGGCGAGGGTGATGCGGTGGCGGTGGTGGATGAGAAGCACGGCAAACCGTTGGCGCTGGGTGAGGCACTCTACGACTCACAAGAGGTTCAAACAATCAAGAAGGGCGCAGTCATTAAAAGTAGGCACTACGTCAGCGACAAAGTCTGGAACTTTGCCAAAGCCATCACAGAGTAGCCCCGCAACGTTTCTTTTATTTCCATTTGGTTAGGATTTCTTCTCGTTTGAAGGTTGCTTTGCTTAGGTAGAACAGGGCTAGGTCGGCTGCGGCTAGGGCTGCGGAGACGATTAGTGTCATGGTGGTTAGGGGGAACGTGGTCATGGTGGAGGCAAAGATTACCACTAAGATGAGGGGCATGATGACAAAGGCGCCTAGTTGTTGGGCGGCTCGTATGTCGTTGACTCGCGAGGAGATTATGACGTTGGCTTCTACGCTTAATACACAAGCCAACGGTGTTACTAAACCAAGGGTTATTGCCCAGTAAAAGTTGGGAAGCAGCAAAACCCCCAGGGTCGAAAGCGACCACGCATCGATGATGGCGATGAATATGGCGGTTCCGATGTAGGTTGCTCCGATGCAGGGCAAAAACGCAGCGAGGCTTTTGCCAAAGAGCAGTTCGCTATCGGTTGTTGGCGTGGCAAGCAGCGGTTCAAGGCTTTTCTCGGTTTTCTCACCTACGAAACTGTAAGAAGCAAGTATAGTAGGCAACACAGCGGCTATGATAACAAAGTAGGAAGTGAAGAGATTTAGCAGCATATCCGCTTCCTGCAAAAGACTCGCGGCGGGAAGACTTGCAGATTCACTTTGCAAAGCAAATATCAAAATCGAAGGAATCACAACACCCATCAACAGGGGCATGCCGATAAGCGAATACAAAATGTACTTGTTCTTTTTGAAAACCGCCAAATCTTTAGTCGCAACTATCCAAGCCTTCCAAAACCTCACTGCACAGTCGCCTCCCGAATAACTTTGAGGTAAACGTCTTCTAACGTGGATTTTAATTCGGTAACGTATTGGATGTTTGCGCCTGTAGCAACGATGGCGCGGATAAGTTCGGGGTTGTCGCGTTCGGGGTTGTCCATGTCTAAAATCAGCTTGTTTTCCATGATGCGTGTGCTTTTTACAAAGCTCAGAGTTTTTGCGGCGGCTTCGATTTGGCTGGTGACTTGCTGTTGGAAGTGCACGATGGTTTTTCGGTTGTAAAGGCTGCGTTTAAGTTCTTGAGGCGAACCGACGGTAACGAGCCTAGTTTTCAAAATAGCTATACGGTCACAAAGCCTTTCGGCTTCATCAAGGTTGTGTGTGTTAATGAATATGGTGCGTTTCTCTTTTTTTAGTTCCAAGACAAAGTCGCGTACTGTTTTGGAAGCTTCAGGGTCCAAGTTCGCTGTGGGTTCATCCAAAAACAGCAGCTGTGGGTCGTGTATTAGGGCTCGGGCTATGGCGATTTTTTGTTTGGTGCCCTTTGAGAAGCTGCCGACGTTGTCGTCTTTTCGCTCCCAGATGCCCAGTAGCCGTAGGAGGCGTTCGATGTTTTCTTGGCGTTTTTGCTCGGGCACTTCGTAGAGTTTCCCGTAAAAATCCAGATTCTTGTACGCGCTAAGGCTATCGTATAACCCAACGTTCTCAGGAAGAAAACCTACCAGTTTGCGAATAGCCAAACAGTCCTCGTTGCGGTCGACGTCGTATTCTCCGATGTGGGCGCTACCGCTGGTTTTGGAAATCAAACAGCAAAGCATGCGAACAGTGGTGGTTTTGCCTGCAGCGTTAGGACCCAAGAACCCGAAAACCTCTCCTTCACGAACGCGCAGTGTAAGGTTGTCCACGGCGGTTAGGTCGCCGAATTTGCGGGTGAGATTTTGGGTTTGAATCATGTGAGCCACCACGAAAACTGCTTAGGGTTTTTCGTATTTGGAATCTTCGATGCGTTTTCTTTCGAGTTCTTCGTCTGAAAGCTGCGTTTCCGTTTGCTCTTGCGCGGGTTCTTGCGGCGGCCAAGTCACAGGGTCACTTACAGACGAGTACAGGTTAAAGAAGCTGCGTTTTCCACAAGCGGGACATTTAAGAAAATGGAACGGACCAATATGTGGACCTAAAACAACGCCAGTTAGCATGTCCTGTTCGAAAACGTTTTGGCATTTTTTACATCGAAGCCTAGGCAAATTAGGGTCACCTTTTACCATACTGTACAAAATCGAACTTAAAAATGTGATATATCACGTAACTAAGAATTGTTAGAGCCAAAACCAACAGATGCAACAAAAATCTAATCGAATGCTAAAACGGAAACGGTGTTAGTTAGGTTGGGGTAGCTGGCAGGTAGCTTGTCCTTCTTTGTTTTGTTTTTTGGGTATGGTCATAACAAACTGTACGCCTTCGCCTTCTTTGCCTGTCTCTGTGATAGCCCAGCCGTAAGCGTCGCACATACGTTTCATCATGTAAAGCCCCATGCCCGTGCCTTTGCCAAAGCCTTTCTGGAACAAGTGACTTTTCAAGTTCTCGGGGATGCCGTTGCCGTCGTCTTCATAGATTAGCTCTACCGCATCGGGGTTTTGGGTGTAGCTGAGTTTGATGGTGGAGAGGTTGCCGCCGTATTTGATGGTGTTGTCGAGCAGGTTGTAGAATAATTGTCTGAGCAGGGAATCGGCAAGAACTTTTACGCCGTTGCATTTGTTGATTAACGTGTATTTGGATAGGTCAGAGAAGAGCAGGGTTGCTTCTTGGAAGTACATGCCAACGTCCACGTATGTTAGTTCTTCTGCGCCTACTTGCACGTAGATTTTTTCGCAGTCCAAAATTGAGAGGATTTGTTTGGAAGATGCCTCGAGTTGGGTCACGTAAGTTAAAAGTGTGGGGTTGTCGCGTAGCTGGCGTTTTAGCAGGTAGAGGTAGCCGTTCATGGCGGAGAGTTTGTTTCGTACGTCGTGTCTTGTTAGGCTTTCGACGACGTGTAGTTTTTCGTTGAGTTCTTGGATTTTGTCGATGGTTTCTGATAGGGCGTCAAGCATCCATTTCTGCTCAGTGATGTCAGTGAAAACGCTTATGCTACCTTGGAAAAAACCCGCGGCATCGAGCAGGGGAAAGTTTTTGACAAGCATGGCTAAGGGTCTGCCATCACGGCGTTGAACCACTTTCTCAGTCGTAAAAGCCACCCCCTCCTTTAGGCTACCAAGAATATCCGTAGCCTTATCGGGGAACACTTTAGAAATACCAGCCCCAAGCATCTCTTTTTCTGACCAACCAAAAACCTGCTCCGCCACAGAATTCCAAAAAGTTATCTTGCCATCCTTATCTGCAGCAACCACCACTTGCCCAACAGCCCCAAGCAAGCTAGCCTGAAAACGCAGTTTCTTGATGTTCGCTTTGTAAACAGTTATATCCCTAAATACGCACTGAACAATTTTTTGTCCCTTAACCTCAACAAAGTTTGATTTAATAGCCACATCCCTACGTTCACCTGATTTTGTAACCATTACGGTTTCGATAACTGTACCGAGGCGTTCTTTAAGATGTGCTTTGAAACGAGCCACTTTTTCTGTTTGGTCTTTAGGATAAAGCAAGGAATGGTGCATACCGATTAATTCGGATTTGGACCTGCCAGTGAGTTTTGTGGCTTCTTGGTTGCAGCCTAAAATAACCCCCGTTTCAGCATCTGACAAAACAATAGCGTCCATAGCACCCTCGAACAGGCGACGATATATCTCGTCTGAACCTGCGATAAAATGTTTTGTAGGTTTACCTGTGAAGCCTTCAACGTAGATTTTGTTTTCGGGGTCGACAATGGAATCCATCCCTTTTTACCTCAACATGCGGTGGCTGTGTCAGTACCAAAATCATAAATTTGCAAGTTAAAACCGTTATGAACACAAAATAGTGATTGCTGTTAACAAAAACCCTACAAAACATTGGGAGTTGGGGGCTTTTCGTTGTATGGGGGTTTTAGGTGTGGGGGTGGATGGTTGTAATTTGTGTTTGGTATGGAGAATTCTATTTGAGGAGAAAGAAACGCTTAACTGCACAAAACACTATACAAGTAACACTTGCAGAGTAAATCTTTGCATAGCAACAAGACTCTGTAAACTGGGCAGCATGAGGAAACAAGAATGCAAGAAGAAACCTCACCCGCCGACGTGCCAGAACAAAACGAGGCAGAGGTAACCTATTTACGAGCTATGCCTCTTCGTGACTTGTCAGATCTGGACTACATCAAAGCTCAAGCACAAAAAGGCAACATAATCATCATACGCATAACGCCTCTGGCAAACAAAAGCATCGAAGAAGTCAAACAGGCAATCAACGAACTCTACAGTTTTGTCGAAAACATAAACGGAGACATAGCACGCCTAGGCGAAGAACGCATAGTTGTTTGCCCACAAAAAATAAGAATCTGGCGAGAAAAAACGCCAGCCCAAAACCAGCCGCTGCCTACAACAACCTAAACGTTTCCAAACCCATAGGAACAATCGCGTTTATACCAGATTTGTTAGCTATGTAATTGGCTAGGTTGTAGATTTTGGATTTTTCGCCGTGGCAAAGGAACACGCGCTCTGGCTTGGGGGACATGTTTGTGAGGTAGCTGACTAGTTGCCTGCGGTCGCTGTGACCTGAAAAGCCTTCGATTGATTCGACTTGCAGGTTGCATTGAACCACGGACATTTTGCCTTCGTTGTCAAGCATGGGAACTTCGTTGATGCCTTTTTGGACGCGTTTGCCCATGGTGCCTTCGATTTGGTAGGAAACGAAGATTATCGTGTTTTTGTCGTCGGCTGCCCAGTGTTTGAAGTATTCGATTACGGGTCCGCCTTCAAGCATGCCTGAAGTGGCAAGGACAATGCAGGGCTCACCATCGATAATGCTTTGCCTAATGCTTGGGTGCTCCACGATAGTAAAGTAGTCAGACTGGAACGGGTTAACTTCTTCATGCAGTATGCTATGACGCACTTCCCTACCCAAATATTCAGGGTAAGCCGTGTGAATAGCTGTTGCCTCAGAAATCATACCCTCTATGAAAACAGGCGCTTCCTTCATCATGCCACGTTTCATGTAGCCATCAAGGATTAGCATGATTTCTTGAGCTCTGCCTACGGCGGGAACAGGAATAATCACTTTGCCTCCACGCTGCAACGTCGCATTTATGATGCCAGTTAAGCGCTCTTCAGATTCTACTCTAGAGGGCATGACATCGTCAGGTCCACCGTAAGTGCTTTCGGTAATTATGGTTTCAACACGGGGGAACTCGTTTGCCGCGGCTTCCAAAAGCATGGTCCTAGCAAACTTGTAGTCACCAGTGTAGACAATGTTGTGCAAGCCTTCACCGACGTGCAAGTGCGCCATAGACGCGCCCAAAATGTGCCCGCTGTTATGCAATGTCAAACGAATATCAGGTGCAATGTCGGTGACTACGCCGTATCTTAGGGGTATGGTGTGTAGGACGCATTCACGTACGTCTTTTTGGTCGTAGCAGGGGGTTACGCCTTGTTTGCCAGCGACGTCGAGGTAGTCAAGCTGTAGCAGAGTCATCAGGTTTGACGTAGGCGCTGAGCAGTACACGGGGCCATCGTAGCCGTACTTGTAGAGGAACGGCACCAAGCCGCAGTGGTCAAGATGAGCATGAGTAATAACCACGGCATCTAGGCTGTCGATTTGGAATTCGGGCGAATCAAACCGGGGATAACCCTCAAAGGGACGCTGTGAACCAGGGTTGATTCCGCAGTCAAGGAGCACGCTGCTTTCGCGGGTTTTAAGCAGAAAAGCTGAGCGCCCGACCTCTTGTGCGCCGCCAAGAACCGTCAAACGAATATCACCCACATCATAGGTTTTAGGGCGGAAAATGCGTTCGCCAATAGTGCGAAGCACACGTTCGCGTTCCTGACTCTCCGAATGCAGGTAATGACGCATGTTAGTTACAATTTTGGATTTTAGGGGGGGACTGCGCAGGACGTGGGGGCGCCAACGGGTTTTTTTGATGATTTCTTGCAGGACCACGCCGTTTCTGCCGATGACCAAGCCTGGTTTTTTGGTTTCGATGATGATTTCGCCTAGGCTGGGGTCGAAGTTGATGTCGGTTATTTCGGCTTCTTTGGCGATGAGTTCGCGGGTTATTTTTTCTGCCTCAACTTCTGGGAGCCTTACGGAGGGGTCGGGGCGAATCACGATTCGTTTGCGGATTACGCCGACGATTTCGGCTATGATTGTGCTTTGGTCTACGAGGACTTCGGGTTTTTTGGTATAAACGCTAAGCATGGGTCCTTCGTATTCGATCCTTGTGACCTCTGCTTCTTGGGGTACTTTTTGCAGAATGTATTGGCTTATTTCGATTTTGTCTTTGTCTTGGTGTGTTCGAGCCACAACTTTAACTTCCCTTTAACAAAAGAGCTTGCTTTTCCTCGGCTGAAAGCTCGCGGTAGCCGTCGCCGTTGATTACGATGATGTTGTAGTTGTTGCCGCTGGCTACGTCACGTTTCATGGCAGCGTTCACGGCTTTAGCGATAACAGGCAAAGCTTCCTCAAGCTTCATGCCTTCACGGAACTGGTCCTCCAAAACACCCAACGCCAAGGGCGAACCAGAACCCGTAGAGGACATGGTCTCCTCCATTAGGCTGCCCAAGGGATCCAGAGAGTAAACGTGAGGTCCAGTATCGTCGAAGCCGCCGACGAGAATCTGCGCCATCAAGCCCCGAGCGCTAAACAGCAGGTTAGAAGTCATACGCGCCACGGTTTTAATGGGCATGGGACGGTTCATGTTGATCCTGTAGAGCTGCGCGTTAGCGGTTATAATGTCAATGACCTTTTGGGCATCAGCAACGCTCCCCGCAATCGTCATACCCACATGCTCATCAATCTTGTAAACTTTCTTGCCTTGTTTATGGGCAACATAGTAACCCATAGTCACGCGTGTATCCGAAGCCAAAATAACGCCGTCTGTACAGACGACACCAACTGTAGTTGTCCCCTTAACAATGAGATTACCTGAATTTTGTGCCATATCATTTAGTCTCCCTAAAACGCTAATTCACGGAACTCAAAAAAGAATTCCAACCATAGGAAGTAGCATGGATGATAACATAGTGCGGACTTTATTAACATTACGGTGAACAAATTCATGCGAAAAAAGACGATTTTTTGAGGCATAAACACGTTTTACAGTGGCATTACAAGCAAATCTGCTAAGTTGAAGAGCTAAAAAGAGGGGGCTGAAGGGTTAAGTGGCGTGTTTTGGTGGTGGAGTTGGGGTTTGCAGCGGCGTTGGGTGTAAGTGGGGGATGAGGGAGGGGACGTTTTGTTTGTATTCTTGGAAGGCATCTCCGAAGCGTTCAAAGTTTTCTGCGTCTTCTTCTTTGCCAAGGCGGTAGTACATGACAACGAGCAAGGGCCACATGAGCAGCGTGAACAAAGTTGTCCACTCCAAGTTCATGCCCAAAGTCAGCAGCATGAAGCCAAGGTACTGGGGGTGGCGTATGCGCGAGTAAATACCCGACGTGACGAGCTGGTTGGTGGCTTGTCCTTTGTAGATTTCTTTCCACCCAAAAACTATGAGCAGTATGCCCGCTATCATGAGAAGGGCAGTTGCGGGGAATATGAAGTATGTGAAGGTCGTGTAGAAGAGCTCTTGCCCCAGAACGCCTGAGAGCAAAAACTCTAGCGTGTAGAGGTTGCTTGCGCCAAATGCCCAGCTAAAAAAGTACATGGTCAAGGGGACACCGTACATTTCCGCGTACAACCCAACTATGAAGGCAATGTAGATGCTTGAGGAGCGGCGGCTAACCTTGCGTTTAAACGGCATAAACAGCACAAACAAGCCAAAGAAACCAACATTTAACAAAACAAACCCCCAGTTAGAATCCATCCCAAACCCCTTACCACTCATCAAGTAGTACACTACCAAAAGAGCCACAGCCAAAAACCCAGCCGCAACCAAACGCTTCAAACCTAACATCACTAAATCACACTCCACTCAAAATCTAGGCTTATTTCGCGTAAAAAGCATTTTTGTAAGGATATTTTGACCAAACAAGCCCCCAACACCGCCCAATGCAAGTCAAGAAACCTTGACCTGAGGAAAACTTATCTTACAGACCACTCAATCAAAACAAAGCAACAAACACAAACATGGGGCTGTCGGCTAGTTTGGTCCAGGCTTGTAGCCTCGGGCGCTATAGACCCCGGTTCAAATCCGGGCAGCCCCACCACCAGTTGTATATTGGTTTGAAACGGTGTGCACAAGGCTCTGAAGCGTTTTCGAAATTTGATGGCAATTATGAGGCTGTCAAAATGCTTAATAGTTGAATACAGATAGTTTATGTTGGATACGGCTTTCATTTTTTCTATAATTGAAAATTCGAAAGCTACTTGATAGTGATGAGAGGAGTGTGTGGTTATGGAAGAAGCAATAGTGGCAATATTTTCTTGGGGTTCTCCTGTTGGACTAGCTATTTTCTTCGCTGGACTGGGGTACCTCTTGAAGGTCATCTTTTCGTTAGCACCAAAAGAAGAAAAAACAAAGAACAAATCAGAAAAAACTAGTTGAACCAAGCAACTTCCCGCCGACACATAAACTTTGCATAAGACTAAACAGCGTGCTCCAAGTTCTGCCAAACGAGTAGAATAGGGTTGAGCCTAATTTTTCACACAAGGTACAGCGGGGTTTGCTGGGGCTTTGGGTTCACAAGGAGGAAGAATGAAACCCATTAGTGATGCCTACCAATAGGAGTGATGTTCGCCAAAGCCCATTCAGCCCAGGGGTTGTGTTGGTGAGGAATAAAAAAGGTGGAGGAAGTGGTTTGTGTTTTGTTGGTTATTGTCGTTTGCGAAGGACGATAGCTGCTGCGATGATTATGATGATGGCTGCTGCGGCTCCGATTGCTATGTAGGTTGTTGTTGGCGTGTCGCTAGTTGGTGGGGGTGCGATGCTTGGGGAAGGTGAAGCGGATTGTGGGGGTGTTTGTGTTGGTTGTGTGGGTGTTGGTTGGGCGGAGGCTGCGGGTGTTGTGGAGGTTGTGGTTTCGCCGACTATGAAGTAGGCTGTTTGGGTTGAGCCGTAGTAGGAGTTGGTTCCGTGGAAGGTTGCGGTAACTTGGTAGATTCCTTCAACTGGAGGTGTCCATGCGACTGCGTAGTTGCCGTTTGTGTCAGTGGTAGCGGTTCCAAGGTCTTGGGTGTTGCCGTTGGGGTCGATGGCTGTTAGCTTTACTGTAACGCCGTCTGCGTCAGGGGGCATTGGTTTTTGCATGTAAAGATATTCCATCCAGTCGCTCATGCTCTCGTCAGAGACAGCGGGAACAACGTTGAATTCGCCTGTTTCCACTAACTCTTTGGCGCCTGCACAAACGTCCGTGACGGTACCCGTTATCAGCACCTGAGAGCCTTTAGGAAGCTCAAGCTGAGGAGCAGAGACAGTTGTCGCGGTTGGTCCTTTGCCTACGCAGTAGATTTGTCCATCGTATAGGTTGTAGTATGTCAAGCAGCCGTCAGCAATTGCCAAGGAGCGGTCGCCGCCCCAACCCATGATTGTCCAGACTTCGTCGCCTGTGGTTGCGTTTATGCAGCGGACTTCAACGCCTTTGTAGGGTGGCGCGTTTGGAGAGTGGTCAATGAAGTAAGTGTAGACTTTGCCGTCTGAGATTGCTCCTATGAGAGAGGAGTAGCCGCCGTAGGGTGTTGCAAAGCCGCTTGGGGTGCTGTAATTCCAGATCTGGTTGCCGTTGGACATATCGTAGCAGTAGAGTATGCCAGAGAAGCCTGTGGAGTAGAGTTTGCCGTATGCAACCATGGAGGTGCCTGCGCTCATGACGCCTGCGCTGGTGGCGTAGTAGTTAAAGGGATGCTCAGAAGCAGTTGGTCCCCAAACCTTATCGCCTGTATCAAGGCTGTAGCCTGTCCACTGCACAGCTTCCTTGTCGTACATGGTAAAAACGCGTGTTGCTGGGTCTATTTTGCCTGCTACGCGGGTGAGATTGTCGTTGGGTGCATCGTAGCTTTGTATCCAAAGTAGTTCGCCGCGGCTTTCAGGTTTTAGGCTTATCGCCCATAGGGTGTAGGGGTCAGGGGTTCCAAAGCCAGTTAGACCTGCAAATGCGCTGCTTCGCCCAAGCACCAAATCACCGGGGATAACGTCTATAATTGCTGATCCTGCGCTTATCTGCTCAGGCAACGTCACGTTCCACGAGTACGCGGTGCTTGCGTCAACGCTTTTGCCGCCTGGTCGCCATTGATACGCGTTGCTGCTTGTGTCATCTGCATTTGATGCTCCAGTTAGACCCCATGCGGCAGTGTTATTCCATAGAGCCAACCAGTTGGCATCAGAGCTAAGTACGTATCTTAGGCGTTCGCCGTTTGTGCCTACCTCGTTTGTGCCGCCAGGAACGTTGGTTAGGTTAAAGAGCCAGCTTCCAGTAAAGCCGTCATACGCCATCCATGTGCTTCCTACAACGCGCCAGATGTAGCCGTTAGGAATTACGCCGTGCTGGTTCATAGATTCATAGTCGTAGAGTTGCGCGAAGGGCAAACCAAAGGGTTCAGCTCCGAAAGATTCTTCGATTGTCCAGAGGGTCTCACCGTTTGTCAAGTCAACACAGGTAAAGCCGTAAGCAGAAGGTGAATTGCTAAGGGGCATGCTGTAGTATAGTCGTCCCTGCATTATGATGGGGTTAGCGAATTTGCATTCGTACATTAGTCCGCCGTAGTAGGTCATGCCGTCGCTGCCAACGTTGCTGCCTCCAACGACACCGCCGTAGTGAACTTCTTTAGTCCACATTACGTGGGCGCTGTTAGGGGCTGAACCGACTGTTTGGACTCTGCTGTAAGGGTATGCAAAGGGGTCGCTTAGCCAGTTTGAGGCTATGCATGACCAGTCAGTGTTTTGTCCTTCGATGGGGCGCGTCCAGTAGCTTGTTGGAAGCGGGGGGCTAATAGGGTCAGAAATCGGTTCTTCTTGCACAGTCAAAGTGGCAGTTGTGGTACTAGAGGAATAGGTGTCATTGACAAAGTCACTGGGGTTGCCCGCGACGCCCGTTTCAGGATGATAAAGACTAGCGGTTTGTCCAGGGAAATCTAACACGAAGGTGTAGGTGCCAACCTGTGTGGGGGTAAACATTGCGTAGCTTCCACCCACGGAGTCTGTTGTGAATGGTCCTAGAGTGTCTTTAGAGTTGTCGGGTGCAGTGACTTCGATTGTTATGTCGGTCCATCGGTCGCCGCCGCTGCCTGCTGCTGTTGGGGGAGATTTATCAAACCAGAAAACGATGAAAGCGGTTTGGTCGACGCCTATTGGATTTGGTGAAACGTTCATGTAAGACCAGATGGGTATGTCCCACGCTGGAGTGTGTGCGTTAGTGACGGGTAATGCTGCGAAAGCGCTTGCTAATAACAGAAATGATACCGAGATTGCCAGTAATGTTGTTTTAGTTAAGGGTTTTTTTGAGGTAATTTTCATTTTTATGCCTCGTTTTTGAGGCTCTGTATCCCCGAAACTGTATATAAAATTTTTCTCACAACAAGCCAAATAAGAAAAAAAATGCAGACAATCCCGAGTTGCATCACATAATTTGTCTACGGGTGGTGACAAGAAAATTTAACTGTGGGAAAGGCACATTAAAAGAAGATAGGCTTAACCTTGCAAGACCAAATAAGAATCGACGAGACTGATGCCAAGATTCTAAAGATGCTGCTAAAAGATGCACGCACCAGTTTCACCAAGATTGCCCAGAACTGCGAGATTTCTGTTGGCGCGGCACGAATGCGCTTTGCACAGTTGAAGAAAACAGGGGTAATCACAGGTGAGATTATGCAGGTGAATCCGCATATTCTTGGTTACAAATGCGTTGCTGATATTGGCATCATAACAGCAGTGGAAAATGTACAGGATGTTGTAGAGTTTCTTAAAACTAAGCCGTATATGCCTACAACTACAGGCAGATATGGAAAATACACCATTGGAGCTATAGTTGTACTGCGTGAGGTTGAAAGGCTCTCGAAGATTTTGGATGATATTGGTTCTAACCCGAAAATCAAACGCGTGGACGCTCAGATTTGGGTAGAAACCTCAAACATGGACCACACGGAAAATCTAGCAATTAAGCCACTTGGAAAAGAGTTGCCACCTAAGGAAACCAAGTCCAAACCCACAGAATATGCACCTGAGAAATTCCAGATGGACGAAGTAGACCGGCAAATTGCAAAGCTTTTGGTGTATGATGCACGAGTGCCGTTTAGCAGTATTGCAAAGCAAGTTGGCATTTCAACAAAAAACGTGATACAGCGGTACAGGCGGTTGAGTGGGCAATTGTTGACGTTATCCACTATAACTGTTGATTTAGCGAAGCTTGGGTACAAAGCGTTGGCACACGTTTTTATTAGAGTTGCAAACAGGGGAAAAACCGCGGAGATTCATGCCCAGCTGCTTAAAACTCCAAATCTCATGTTTGCCGTAAGGCTAATTGGCACATACGACCTAAAAGCCCTAATCGCGTTAAACGAATTCAACGACCTTTTCGAGCTAACAAATCAAGTCCACAAAATCCAAGGCATCGACCAAGCAGACATCTTCGTAGTCAAACCCTTCAAGTCATGGCCCCTAAACATCTTCGCTTCACTCATCTAACCAAAACACACACTCTTTTTCACGGGCACGATTATTCTGGCGTGACGTTATCCCACGTATTTTTGAAGTGGTCTTGGAGTATGGCTATGAAGCTGGGGTTGTTTGTCCACAGCGCGTTGGATTGTGTCCAGTGTGAGGTTGGGTGGGTGAGTAGGCTGGCTTCGTTGTGGTCGGATATTGTGAGAACTGCTTTTGGGGGTTCTGGGAGGTAGCGGATTTGGACGTTTTGGTGTTTGAGCAGGAGGCGGTGTTCTTTGGGGTAGTTGTCGGTTTCGTGGGGTTTTTCGGTTATGATGCGGATTTTTACTCCGCGTTTTGCGGCTTTGATTAGTTCTTCGTGCAGGTGGAAGGATGCGTGGAAGACTCTTCTTTTGGAGCTAATTACGTGGAAGGTTTTTTTGGCGTTTTCTATGGTTTGTTTCCTGCGTTTGAGGCTGGCTTCTTTTTGGGGGATTATCATGAAGTAGTGGTCGTCTTTTTGGTGACCGTTTTCGGGGGTGTTTTCGAAGTGCTGGAGCATTTGTGTTGCTTTTTGGTGTAGTTTGCTGTGGTGCTGTTTTTGGCGCTCCATCAAGATGGGTATGACTTCGTGGATTGGGACGGCTTGGAACGTGGTTGGGGAACCCAAGATGGTTTCGATTAAGCCTAGCCGTTGTAGGGCAGGCATTATGCGGTAGATGTCTTGGCGTGTGACCTTAGAGGCGGAGGATATTGTTTTTGCCGCAGAAGGTTTGGCAAGCCGCACAAGTTCAAGGTAGACCCTGCTTTGACATGAAGTTAAACCTAAACCAACCAAAGTTTGCACGTAACTTTCTTCCAAGTTGAATTGCCCCGCGAGTTTTCATGGCAAAAGGTAAACTTGCTGTTAAACATTCCCGTACTGTCAGTGGGAATCACACATGCTGCTCGTTAAATTTGAGTGGGGTGGTTTGTGATGTGGAAGGGACAAAAGGGGCATGAATTCAACGTGCCTAGACGGCAAAACCAAACGACGCAAACAACTCATTCTCGCAGCCATTTTGTTAGTGTCGTTTTCCAGTTTAATGCTTGAAATCCTAATAACCCGCATCTACTCAACAGTCATCTGGTACCACTACGCATTCATAGCCGTCTCCGTCGCCATGCTCGGCTTAGGCTTTGGAGGCGTCTTCTCACACTTCCTAGGCAAAAAACGCGAATTCCTCGACATAGCCACCGCCGCCACCCTCATCTTCTCAATATCCATACCCGCAATCCTCTACACCATCCTACGGTTCCCCATATCCATGTACGCCCTATACGTTTTCTACGCCGTATCTGTAATCCCGTTCTTCTTTTGCGGAGTCTGCATCTCGGCAGTTTTCCAAAGCCAAAGCAAAACCGTGTATTCTCTATATTTTGCGGATATGATTGGGGCAAGTTTGGGTTGCTTTTTGGTTGAGCCTGTTTTGGGGCCTTTGAGTGCGGGAACTGCCGTGTTAGTCGTGGGCGTCATAGTGGCGGTTGGGGGATTGTTTTTTGCTTTTGCTGCAAACAAACGCAAATTGATTGCGTTGGGGTTTGTGGTTTTGGTGGCGTCGTCGTTTATGGCGGCAAGCAACGCGGAGAATTCGTGGATACGCGCAGAACCTAACACGGCTAAATCGTTGTACCGCACCCTTGAAGACCCCGCGTTATTCAACGCTTACACGGACTGGAACTCTTTTTCCCGCGTTGACGTCGTGGCAGGTTACCCCGTGACAAGCCCCATAGCAGCCAGCATATTCATAGACGCAGATGCAGGAACCAACGTTTACCGCTTCAACGGCTCCCTCAACGACGCCGAGTTTCTCAGGAACATGATATACTACACGCCCTACAACGTGGTGGATGACCCGTTGCATACGCTGGTTATCGGTTCAGGCGGAGGCGGCGACGTGTTGATGGCATTGCAGGGAGGCAGCGACTTAGTAACAGCCGTCGAGATTAACCCAATTGTGATTCAGGTCGTGAAAGATTTGGGTGCAAAAGCGGGGAACATTTACAGTTATGATGATGGGTTAGCGCCGTATGATGACGTTAACGAAGTTATTGATGATGGCAGGAGCTACATTAGCCGCACTGAAGAAGAATTTGACGTTATTGTTTTGACTATGGTGGATTCTTGGGCGGCTTTGTCTTCGGGCGGTTATGCGTTGGCGGAGAATTACTTGTACACAGAGGAGGCTTTCCAGCAGTACTATGACCACTTAACCGACAGAGGCATTCTGAGCATAACACGGTTTATCAAGGAAGTCCCCAAACTCGTAACCACCGCCACGGAGTTGCTCCTCTCGCGGGGCGTCGCACCAGAGGACGTGAGCAAGTATATTTCGGTGACAACTTGGGAGTACGAACCCGGAAGAGTCGCCGCCCTATTCATGCTAAAGAAGACGCCCTTCACCGTGGAGCAAGCCCAAAACGTGCAAGTCAACACCCTCGCGTTAGGCGACAACCACGAAGTCGTAACCCTTGCCCACGTAAGCACCCAAGAACCCTACACACAACTATTCAACGGAGACATCACCTTAGAAGAGTTCTACGAAAACTCTGAGAGCCAAATTCGCCCCGCCACCGACGACAACCCTTACTTCTTCTCTTTTGAAAAAGGCATCCCTGAAAGCCTCCAGCCACTTGTCATAGCCGCCGCAGCCGCAGCCATAGCCGTCTCAGCAGCCCCGCTCATACGCAAACGCCAAGACACCAAAACCAAAGAAATTTTGCCGTTTGTCTTATACTTTGGCGCGCTAGGCATTGGGTACATGCTAGTCGAGATTGCACTGCTCCAGAAATTCATCTTGTTCTTGGGGTACCCGACTAGAACGCTTTCAGTTATCCTCTTCACGCTGCTGCTATCCACGGGCATTGGCAGTTTTGTGGGCAGGTTCATAAAACCTGTGAACTGGCTAAAAACCGTCATGATTGCAAGCGCCACCGTCATAGCGTTGACTACCGTGTATTCGGTTGCTTTGAATCCGCTGCTTGCCATGTGGCTGCCCCTTGACGCGGTTGTTCGAAGCGCCATAACCATCCTGCTAATCTTCCCGTTGGGCTTCTTCATGGGCATGCCCTTCCCCACAGGCATAAGCCTAATCAGCCACTCCGACACCAAAATCAGCATCCCCTGGATGTGGGCAATAAACGGCGTCATGTCCGTCTTAGGCTCAGTTTTAGCAACGGCAATAGGCATCACCGCAGGACTCTCCATCTCCCTCATAGCAGCCCTCACATGCTACCTCACCGTCTTCCTCATCAGCCTTAAATGGCAAAAAACCAACATCCAACCCGTATAAACAACAAACTTATACAAACTGATTTAAGGGACTACCCAGGTGAAGCGAATCTGCTTTTCTGCGTTGAAGGTTAAGTGTGGGACGGCTTGGGAAAAAGGGTTAGGTCCGCGTCGGATTGGTGGGTTTCTTGAAAATGAAAGTCAAAGGCGTTATCGGGTTCTTTTTGAGTTTTATACGGTTTAATCCGTTTAATTCCGTCTTTAACTCTTAATTTCATATACAAATTTCAAGTTAACAATGCTCTTATTTTAAGAACAGATAAAGTCAAGAAGAAAGGTATCGAAGATGGCAGCTAAAGCGTGTAGCATAGAGTATTATCAATCATTTGAATCATTGTTAGAAGCCATCCCTATTCCAGCAGTTATAATTGACTTAACTGGCAAAGTTGTCGCCGTCAATGAATTAGCAGAAAGGTACACTAGCTACAAAAAAGAAGAGATACTTGGAAGGACTATTCTTGAACAACTTTTTCTTGACAGAGAAGAAAAAACCCGTTTAATAGAGAATTTCAAAAAAAGATTACAAGGAAAAAACATTCCTCCATACGAGACACAATTTAAGCTAAAGAACGGCGAAATCAGGTTTACCGAAATCACAGCAAAAATAATCGTACATGAAAATGCAATCTTTGATTTGGCACTTTTCACCAATATCACTGAGCGCAAAAAAGCGATACAAGAATTAGCTGACAGCAAGCACCATATAGAAAACATGTTTAACTTAATGTACACAGGGGTCGTTGTCATAGATGCTGCCAGCCACCAAATTGTTGACGCAAATAAAATGGCGTTGCAGATAATTGGCGCCAGTAAAGAGGCAGTGTTAGGAAAAGAGTGCCACAACTTTATTTGTCCCACACAAAAGGGAAAGTGCCCAATAACAGATTGCGGGTTAGAAGTAGACAGCCAAGAAAGAATAATCTTGACGGCAAATGGGAAAAGGGTTCCAATTTTAAAAAGTGTAGTTAAGGCTAAGATAAAAGAGAAGCTTTTGCTAGTGGAAAGTTTTGTTGACATATCTGACCGTAAAAAGTTGGAAGAGCTTACGGTGAAGGCGGAGAGGCTTTCTTCGATAAGTGACTTAAGCAGACAACTGGGGCATGACTTACGTAACCCTTTGGCTGCCATCAAAAACTGTGCGTATTTTCTGGAGAAAAAGGGCGACACAATTGATGCTGAGCAAAGAGAAGACATCTTGAAGACGATTAACCTTGCCATTGACGATGCGGACAGGATTGTAACAAGCCTCATTGAGTATTCGGGCGAGGTGGTGCTGCATCCAAAACAGTGTACACCAAAAACGCTAATTCAAAATGCCCTGTCAAAGCTAAAAGTCCCACAAACCGTACGCATACAAGACAAAACCCGTAACGAACCCACTTTACTACTTGACGCCCAAAAGATAGAAAAGGTCTTTTTGAACATTCTTCAAAACTCCATCCAAGCAATCCCCCAAAAAGGAACAATTTGGGTCAACAGCAAAGTTGAGGGCACAAATATCCAATTCACTTTTAAAGACCAAGGAGTCGGCATACCTGAAGAACTCCAAAGAAGGCTTTTTTCTCCGCTAATTACAACCAAAGCAAAAGGCATGGGCATGGGATTAGCAATATCCAAAAGAATTGTAGATGCCCACAAAGGCAAAATCAGCTTTAAAAGCGCAGTTGGAAAAGGCACAACCTTCTCAGTAACACTACCGTGCGCCTACAACAGAAACAGCGGCGTAGAAAACGTAAAGAAAACAAGTCCAAAGACAAGTTTCACTGCCGTTGAGATACCAATCTACCAAAAGTAAAACCACAATCACCCAAACACACTACGCAGCAGTCTTCAGCATAAGCTCAAAAGGCAAAAAACCAACGCCTAACCCTAACCCCCCGCTTTTCACCAACCTATTTGCCGCCTATTTGGTTCCAAATTTTAATTGTATGCAGAAACGATAGGGGGAGGGGGTCTATGTGCTTGCTGGTTTTGGGTCGGGTACTGCCAGCAGTTGCCGTATTGGTTGGGAGGCATAACTGTTAAATCGGCTGTTGTGGTTCAGGTTTCTTAAAATTGTGAAGTAGGTTTTGGTTACGCAGCCCGATACGATTATTGTTCGCTTTAGTGGCGAGATTGGCATTAAAAGTGAGTGGACGAGGCGTGTTTATGAGAAGCAGACCCTGCAGAACCTCAAGTTGGCGTTGAAAGCGCAGGACCTCAAACCCAAGGCTGTTGTTCGTATGCGCGGCAGGATCTACCTGAAGACTTCTGAGCCTGAAAAGACTGCGGAGGCGTTGAGCCGCGTATTTGGCATAACCAGCATATCCCCCGCCGTGCAAACCACCGCAGACCTTGAAGATATTACCGCGACTGCCATAGAAGCCGCCCAAGAAGCCATGCCCAAAGGCAGCACGTTTGCAGTTCGATGCCACCGCGTCGGTACCCACCCGTACAGCAGCATCCAAGTCTGCCAGATTCTGGGCGAGAAAATCCTTGACAGCTTGGAAGAGCGCAGTCTCAAGGTGAATTTGACTGACCCGCAGGTTACGTTGACTGTTGAGGTGCGTGAGCAGGAAGCTTTTGTTTATGCACAGACGGTTCAGGGCGCGGGGGGTTTTCCGTTGGGGACTCAGGGCAAGAATGTTTGTTTGCTTAGCGGCGGCATTGACTCTCCTGTAGCGTGTTGGTTGGTTATGAAACGCGGCAGCCCAACGGTTCCAGTGTACATAGATAATGAACCCTACACGGATGCACAGTCGCGCGAGAAAGCCGTAGACGCCGCCCGCAAACTCCAAGACCACGCAATTGGCTACCTAAGCAAAATCCTCATAGTTCCAAACGGCGAAAACATGAAAGCCATACACCAAACGGGGGACAGGTACACGTGTCTTTTGTGTAAGCGTCTTATGTACCGCATCGCCCAAGAAATCGCAACGCAAGAAAACGCTGTGGGCATTGTTACGGGGGAAGCTATCGGAGAGCAAGCTAGCCAGACCATGCAAAACCTCTACGTTATAGACCAAGCCGCAACCCTCTACCCTATCCATCGCCCCTTGCTGGGTTTTGACAAAAACCAAACCGAAGCCGTAGCCAAAAAAATCGGCACCTACCCCGTATCCACAAGAAAAGATGCGGGATGCAACGCTGTTCCAAGCAAACCCTCTACCCAAGCCAAACTTGAAGCAGTCCAAGAAGCCGAAGCAAAACTAGACATAAACAGCATGGTCAAAACTGCAGTGCAAAACACAAAAACCATCCAGCTATAACACGCAAACCTAAAACGTAGAAAAGCAGAGCCACCGCTTATGCGGGTGGAAACTTAGAAGTAGAAGAAGGGATTAGTGGTGGATGGTGCTTAGGACAATGTAGAGCACGTTGTTTCCACGCAAAAGCACGTTACCATAGTTAGTGAGCATCTGTTCATCTTTGAATTCAGTTGCGCCTTCCAACAAGATATTCATGTGTCCGTCAACGCGTATCATTTTCCCTTTATATTCACATCCGTTTTTCAGAACTACCTCGATGTTACCGTGAAGCTGCTTGATGAGTACATTTAACGGTTTTTTGCTGGGTTCCATTACAGCACCGTGGTCCATTGGATTATTCATAACCACAAACCCCTTGCGGAATATAAAAGTTTTATGAAACAAAAAAAAGACAAGACCCACTCAAGGGGCAAAACATTTCGAATCCATCAGGTTTTGGGGGACGTTTTCTGCAGGTTTTTGCTGGCTGAAAGGTTTATAGCGTTGGGTTTTGAGAGTTAAGCTGTTATTGTGCACGGCAGGGTTTGTGTGGACAGCGTATGGTTTCTGAAGTTCTCATCAAAGCTGAAGGCTTAACGAAGCGGTTTAAGGAGTTCACAGCGGTTGACGGCATAGATTTTGAGGTCTACAAGGGCGAATGCGTAGGGTTTTTGGGTCCAAACGGCGCAGGCAAAACCACCACGGTAAGCATGATTTACTGTTTTTCGCCCGTAACCCAAGGCAGGTTGACGGTGGCGGGGTTGGATGTTTCGTTGCAGGCGCGGCAGATAAAGAGCATGATAGGTGTTGCGCCCCAAGAGGACAACTTGGACCCTGACTTTAGCGTCTTAAAGAACCTGCAGGTTTACGCCCGCTATTTTGATATGCCAAAGCAGCAAGCTACCCAACACGCCATGGAACTGCTAAAGTTCTTTGCTTTAGACGAAAAACAAGACGCTAACATCATGGAGCTCTCAGGCGGCATGAAACGACGCCTCATCATAGCCCGCGCATTAATCAACCAACCCAAAATCCTGATTCTAGATGAACCCACCACAGGATTAGACCCGCAGGGCAGGCACACGGTTTGGGATGAAATCCGCAGCCTACGCAAACAAGGTGTGACCATAATCTTAACCACGCATTACATGGAAGAAGCCGCGGCGTTGTGCGACCGCATCTTGATAATGGATAACGGCAAAATAATCCAGACAGGCGCACCTAAAGAGCTCATCAAAAAGTATGCTGGGGAAGATGTTGTGGAGATGTCCTACAGTCCTGAAACGTTAAAGGCTCTCAAGGAAGAGTTGCCTGACGCGGAGATGGAGGTTTATGGAGAGCAAATCCACGTGTATCTTCGAGAACACAGAGTTTTTGAGCGCATAGTCAAGAAATTTCCAGGGCAGCATATGTCCATTCGTAATGCTAACCTTGAAGATGTCTTCCTTAAAACCACAGGCAGGAAACTACGAGAATGACAAATCAGGCAGTGAACCCCAAGTTCAGGTTAACGTATCGCGTGTGGAAGGTCTGGCGGCGAAACTTTGATGTGTTCATGAAAACGTGGCAAACCAATTTCTTGCCGTCATTGCTTGAGCCGATTTTGTATCTACTTGCTTTCGGGTTTGGCTTAGGCACTTTTGTAAACGTTATCGAGGGCACATCATACATTCAGTGGATTGCCCCAGGATTGGTTGCAATTACAGTTATGTACGGCGCATTTTTCGAGTGCACGTATGCTTCGTTTGTACGCATGTACTTCCAACGCACCTTCAACGCAATTATTGCCACCCCCATCAGTGTAGAGGAAGTCATTGCAGGCGAAATCCTATGGGGCGCCACACGCGCAACCATAAACGCCACCATCGTTTTGGGAGTAATTGCGGCTTTCGGGTTGATTTCCAGCCCATGGGTTTTCTGCATGATCCCGGTTGCGTTTGTTGCGGGACTGCTTTTCTCAGCCATGGGAATGTGCTTCACCGCCATAGCACCCAGCATCGACTTCTTCAACTACCCTATCTTCCTTTTCATAACCCCCATGTTCCTAATCAGCAACACCTTCATCCCGCTATCAACACTTCCAGAAGCCATCCAAACCATAGCCCTTGCCACACTACCCCTAACGCACATAGCGAACCTGTCACGCATACTCATAATCGGAGAAATAACCACGCTAGGCGGACTATCACCCCAAATAATAATCATCTTAGCCGCAGCATGGACAACCGTAGTAACAATTGCACTTTTTGCGCTAAGCATCTATTTGATGAAAAAACGGTTAATCCGCTAAAACAAATCAACAAAAAAAGAAAACAAAAAGGAAGGAAAGGTTTACGGACCTTTCTTGGTGATTTCTTTGATGACGCCTGCAGCGACGGTGGTGCCCATGTCTCGGACGGCGAAGCGACCAAGTTCTGGGAATTCAAGGTATGTTTCGACAGCGATGGGGCGTAGGGGTTCCATTCTTACGATAGCAACATCACCAGTCTTGATGAAGCTGGGGTTTTCTTCTGTGACTTGACCAGAGCGGGGGTCAATCTTCTTTAGCAGTTGTGTAAAGCGGCATGCGATTTGTCCTGTGTGGTAGTGAAGTACGGGGGTGTATCCTGCGGCGATTGCTGTTGGGTGGTGGATAACGATGACTTGTCCGATGAATTCTTTGGCTACGGTTGGTGGGTTGTCAACTGGACCTGCGACGTCTCCGCGGTGTACGTCGTTTTTGGCGATGCCTCGAACGCTCATGCCGATGTTGTCTCCGGGTTCAGCTACGGGAACAGAGGTGTGGTGCATTTCCATGGATTTGACTTCTGCTTTCTTGTTGCTGGGCATGAAGACGACGCTTGTGCCTGGTTTGAGGACACCAGTTTCGACTCTGCCTACGGGAACAGTACCAATACCAGTGATGGTGTAGACGTCTTGTACTGGGACACGCAGGGGTTTGTTGGTTGGTTTTGGTGGAAGTTCTAGTGCGTCAAGTGCTTCAAGAAGGGTTGGACCTGTGTACCAGGGCATCTTGTCGCTTCGTTTGACAAGGTTTTCGCCTGTCCAGCCTGAAACGGGAACACAGTTGAGTTTGTCAACTTTGTAACCGACCATCTTGAGCATGCGGGTAACTTCGTTCTTGATTTCGTCGTACCTTTCTTGGCTGTAGTTAACCGAGATGTCGTCCATCTTGTTGATTGCAACGACTGCTTGGCGTACACCCAAGGTGAAGGACAAGAAGGCGTGTTCACGGGTTTGACCGCCTGGGCCAATGCCTGCTTCGAATTCGCCTTTCTTTGCAGAACAGAAGAGAACACATGCGTCTGCTTGGCTTGCGCCTGTAATCATGTTCTTTACGAAGTCCCTGTGTCCGGGGGCGTCAATGACGGTGTAGTTGTATTTCTTTGATTGGAACTGCAGGAACCTAAGGTCAATGGTTACACCTCGTTCTCGTTCTTCCTTTAGGTTGTCAAGAACCCAGGCGAACTTGAAGGTGCCTTTACCCATCTTTTCTGCTTCGTCTTGGTATGATTTGATAATACGCTCGTCAATTGCGCCTGCCTCATAGAGCAAGTGTCCAGTGGTAGTTGATTTTCCGTGGTCAACGTGCCCCATGATGATAAGGTTAATGTGGGGTTTATCGCTTTTGCTCATCTCAATTCATCCCTATTTTAATCTATTTTTCCTTAAATTTTAGTGATTTCGCTTAACACATCAGTTCATCCAATTATTTTAACTTTGTCGTACCCTACACGATGTTTACCACAAACAGCCAACCCAACCAGCCACAACAATTCACACTCCAAAACAGCCAGCTTACGCCCCAAGACCAGAAATTGTATTAAAGCCGTGTTTGCTGTATGTATGGCTGAAGCGTGTATGCCGGCAAATTTACCTCCTGAAGCAAAGGACAAATGGGCTGAGGTAGAAGCAACCAATGACCCAAGAAAGAAACTGCAGAAGTATCAGGAATTCTTAGCTGCGGTTCCCCAGCACAAGGGCACCCTCAAGCTTCGAGGGCAAGTCAAGAAGAAAATGGCAATTATCCGCAAGGACCTTGACGACAAGAAAAAGAAGGGCACTGGAAAAAGCAGTGGACCCAAGATTTTTGTGGAAAAAGGAGGCGCCGCACAAGTTGCCTTGCTGGGCATGACAAACGTTGGAAAAAGCAGTTTACTCTCAGCTTTGACAAACGCAAAAGTACCTGTTTCACCTGTGCCGTTTACGTCTCATGAACCCGTCCCCAGCATCATGACCTACGAGGACATCCAGTTCCAGATTGTAGAAGCCCCCGCCGTTATGGAGGGTTCCGCAGAGGGCAAAGTATGGGGCATGGCAACGATAGGGTCAGCTCGAAACGCAGATGGCATAATTTTAATGGTTGACCTTGCAGATAACCCTGTGCAGCAGCTCAAACTGCTCAGAGAAGAGCTTGAAAAAGCCCGCATACTCCTTAGCAGACCCAAAGGACGCGTAGAAATCGACCGCCGCCACACAGGCGTATCACTACGCATCATCTTGGTGGGCAAACTCATCGACACCACCATGAAAGAAGTTGAAGAACTCCTACGCAGCTATCGAATAAACGACGCCATCGTAAGAATCAGCGGCGAAGTCACCCTAGAAGAAGTCGAAGACTCCATTTTTGAGAGCACCATCTACAAACCCGCTCTAATCATAGCTAACAAGCTGGATTTGCCAAACGCCCAAGCAAACCTAAAACAACTACAAACCCAAGCAGCAGGCAAAATCCCAATCATAGCCATATCCGCCCAAAAACAAACAGGCCTAGACCAAGTCGGAGAAGCATTATTCAAAACCATGGGCATAATACGCATCTACACCAAAGAACCCGGAGCCAAAGAACCCAGCAAAAACCCCTTCACCCTCAAAAAAGGCTCCACCCTACACGACCTAGCCAAGAACATCCACGGCGAATTCGTCAAAGACTTTGCCTTCGCCCGCGTCTGGGCAAAACGTTTACCTTTTAGCCCCCAAAAAGCAGGTTTAACCTTCGTTTTAGACGACGGCGACATCGTGGAACTGCACACGAAATAGCCACAAAACTCTTTTTGAAAACAAAACTGCTGTAAAATAAAATAGAAGTAAAGAAGAGGGCGCGTTTATCTGGATGATTGCGCGACTCGTTCGATTTCGTTTCTTTTTGCTACGCCTGCGCTCTTGATGTCGTTGTTGGAGGCTAGGATTAGTTCGTCGGCTATGCATTCTTCGATGGAGCGGGGGTTTTTGGCTGCTGATGCGCGTGCGCCTACGGTTATGTGGCGTATGGCAAGGTCGATTCTGCGTTGGGGTGCAACGTCGACGGATAAGTGGTAGACGACTCCACCGTAGCTGATGCGTGTGGTGTCTTCGCAGGGTGCGCTGTTTTCTACGGCGCGGACTAGGATTTCAACGGGGTTTTTGCCTGTGCGTAAGTGTATGATTTCAAAAGCTTGTTTGACGATGTTTGCGGCTTTGGCTTTTTTGCCTGCGTTTTTGCCTGGGCGCATGAGGTTGTTGATTAGGCGTTCGACGATGTTGACGTTTGCTTTGCGGAATCTTTGGTGTTCGTGCCTGCCCATGCTGTGGGGGGCAACCATTGGGATTAGGGTCATGTAACGTTGTAGACCAAAGTCGGTGACTTCGATTTCTTTGAAGCTCCATTTCTGGAAGAGCTTAATTTCGTTGTCTACAGCTTGTGATGTTGTACTCATAACTTTTTATCACCTTGCGGGTTTTTGTTTCCTGCCGTAAACCATTTCGTTTAGGCTTACGCCGTTGACCATAACAACTTTCCAGCGTACACCGGGAATGTCACCCATGGCGCCTCCGCGGGTTCCGCCGATGCCTTCGACGGTTACTTCGTCGTGTTCATCTATGACGTTGAGGGCGCCGTCTCCGGGTAGGAAAGCGCTGATGACACGTCCGTTCTTGATAAGTTGTGTCCGGACACATTTGCGGATGGCACTGTTTGGCTGTTTTGATTCGACACCGACTTTTTCTAGTACGATGCCGCGTGATTGTGGTGCTCCCTGCATAGGGTCTACTTTTTCGTCGAGCATAAGCATGCGACGGTTGTAGTAGCGGTCGCTCCAACGGAAGTTCTTCCGTTTGTTTTGGAGTTTGCGAGCGGCGAATTCGCCTCTTGGAGACTTTGAACCCATTCGATCTATCCTCTTTGCACAGTTAGAATTCCAACACTCATATTTAAACCAGACGAACCAAAAAACACAACTACAGCGTATTCACCAAAAAAACAGCCCCAAAACTAACAAGCAACAACTCAAGAGGCACCCAACCCAAAACCCGTTCTGCGAAAAGCGTTATAGGATACAACATGCTTTAGGCACAGCGTAGGGAGCAATTTGGTTTGTTGGTTGCAGGGATAGATGAAGCAGGCAGGGGCTGTGTTGTGGGTCCTTTGGTTGTTGCGGGTGTTTTGATGGATGAAAATGAGCTGCATTTGCTTTCGGGTTTGGGAGTGAAAGATTCTAAGCTGCTTGCACCCAAAAAACGCGAAGCCATCGCCAAAGAAATCATCAACGTGTGCAAGAAACATTTTGTAGTGAAAGTGCCCCCAGCAGAAATTGACCGCGCCGTGGAAAGCCAAATCAAACTCTACAAGCTAAACAGGCTCGAAGCAAACACCATGGCACAAATCGTAGACCAGCTAAAACCCGACACCACATACGTCGACGCAGCCGACATCATAGCCGAACGTTTCGCCCAGCACATCCAACAAGCCTGCACAATAACAACCACTAGAATCGTCAGCGAACACAAAGCCGACAAAACCTACATCATAGTCTCAGCCGCATCCATAATCGCAAAGGTCGAACGCGACAAAGAAATCGCCGTGCTACGTGAACGGTACGGAGATTTTGGTTCAGGCTACCTAACAGACCCGAAAACCCCGGCGTTTCTTAAAAACTGGCTAAAAAATCATCCAGACTACCCAGAATGCATTAGAAAATCGTGGAAACCCGCAAAAACCCTAAAAGACCAGCAGGGAACCACCCAGACCAAACTGGGATAAACCCCAAGCGGCGGGTTATCTTTGGGCGACTATCATGGCGTGGGCTTTGTCGTAGGGGTCTAACTCGATGACTTGTTCGACTTTGAAGCCGCGTTTTCTGAGAACTTTTGCTTCTTGCTGGTAGACTTCTGCGGGTGGCTTGGTTACGTCGATGCTTTGGGATTTCACGGCAAGCATAACCCAACCCTCGGGCTTAAGCAGGACATCCGCGTTATCAGCCAACACCTTAGCCTGCTCAGGCTGCGCGATGTCACAGTAGATTTCGTCGACTTTGCCAGGTAGGAACATGGCGTATTTTTGGGGCATGCGTGCGTCGGCGAGGAAGGGGGACATGTTGAGGCGGTAGGGTATGACGTTGGTGACTAGGTCGCGTAGGCTTCTTTGGGCGAATTCGACGCAGTAGACGTGCCCGGTTTCGCCGACGATGTCGCTGATGTGGCTTGGCGTGGTTCCAGATGCGGCACCTAAATACAGCACCTGATGATTAGGCTTGATGGGCACGATCTCAAGTTTTTTGAGTATGGCGCCTGCAAGTTTGCTTCTAAAAGCGTCCCATAGGCGGTATTCTACGCCGTCGTAGCGGATTATGCGTTCGCCGTAGACTGTGCGTCCTTTGGCGAGGTTGCGTGTTGCTAAGCGGTGGGCGCCGTCTTCGAGGGTGGCTTGGTAGATTTCCGTGAATTGTGGGTGGGGCTTAACTCTTATTTGCACGCTTGTTCTTTCTCCACTTTCGGTCACGTCCGCCGTCGCCGCCGCGTCTAAAGTTTCTGCGTTTGTCTCCACCGCCACGGAAGCTTTTGCGGTCTTTGAAGTCGCGTCTTTGCTCACGGGGTCGTTGCTCTGCGGGTTTTTGCTCTTGAACTGGAGGCGGCTCAGGATACTTTTGGTGGATTTCTTCGATGCGGCGGTTCAAATCAGCCTTTAGCTTCTTGCCTGCGTACTGTCCACCAAACGCGTCGATACGCGCAGCTATGGAAAGTTTTCCTGCAACTGCGCGGGCGATTTTTCCTCGTTGCCACCGTTTAGCATCATGAATTAGGGTGTGCTGGAAAATCAAGCCGTGCTTTGGAGGTCGCGCACCCGTTTTCAAGGAACGAAACAGCGCTTTCTCTGCACCCAAAACCTGCATGGTACTGGCTGGGCGACGCGCAAGATTTTGCAGTCCACCAGCTATGGAGATTAAACGTGCACCCAACAAAGAACCGACAATGGCTTTGATGTTGGGGGCGATTTCGTCCATGGTGTTATCCAAGTAGGCTTCCATGTTTTCGCGCAGCTTGTACATGTCAAAAACATTTTTGCTCAACGCCTGAATCTGGTTAAGGTCAACTTCGGCGGTGTCGGCGCCCATGGAGGATTCAGCGATGCGGCTAATCTGCTCCACTTTATTTTTGGGCAAATCCTCTTTTTGGAGGGCAACGGCGGTAAAGTTTTCCTTGGAACCCAAGTCCAAGACTAATCTGGCGTAGGTTTCGTGTTTCTCAACTAGCCTGTCGAGTTCGGGGAAGTGGACGCCGTACCATTCGCGTAGGCGACCCATGAACAGGTTTAGGGTGCGGTCGAGGTCGTCTAGGGTTTGGATGGCTTGGGCTACGATGAGGTCGCGTTTTTCGGTTTCGCCTTTGACTTGGAGTTTGGCGAGTTCCATGGTTACGTTGCGTGTCCACAGGGCAAGTTCTTGGGCGTCTTTTACGAACCCCACAGCCACGGCTAAGTTTTGCGAGTTAGCGCGTATCGCCTCTGCCTGTTTGGGCGTGGCTACTTCAGTTTGGATGCCCAGTTGAGTTTTGGTTTGCTCTGCTAGCTGGGCGTTCTCAAAAAACAAGGTGTCATAGCCAAGGGTTTGAAGAGAAGAAACCAAGTTTTCAATGTCGCTTGTGAGTTTTCCCGATTCAAGCTTTGAAATTATTTTCGCGGCAGCTTGCGCACGCTTAGGAAACAGGGCTTTCTCAACAACTTGACCTTGCTCACCAAAAGCCACCAATCCAAAGGGAAACTGCACTATAGATGATTTCATTACGTGATGTCACCGTTACTAAACTGGTATATTGCACGCAATGTCTTAATAAATAGATTTGCATCCCAACCCCCATCTGCAACGCGAAACAAGGAGTTATTGGGTCTGACTTGTGTTTTGGTCTTCGGGCGTTGTTGGTTGTTCTTTGTGAGGGGTGGTGAGGACGGCTTTGACTTTGTTGGTGATTATGGGTCCTAAGCCGTTGACGGTTTTGCTCCAGTCGTCTATGTTTATGAGGGCGTTTTGTGGGGTTTGGTAGGATTTGAGGATGGCGGTGGCTTTTTCTCTGCCGATGTTGGGTAGGCTGGCTATGAAGTAAAGTTGTGATTCAGAGATGGTGTCGAGTTTTTTGCAGGCGTGAACGATGGGGCTGCGTTTTTCTACGATTTGTTCTTGGCGCGCGGCGACGTAGAGGAAGTCAACGGTTTCTTTGTAGCTGTTGGTGTTGACCATGGCGACCCCGTTTTTGGCTAGGTTGAACATGGCGCCCCAGACGGCTACGGGCTGGATTTTGCTGAACTTGTAAATCATGGGCAGGTAGCCTTCGATGAGCAGCAGTGATTTGGGGTAGGCTTCTTTGAGGCGAAAAATCTGCTCGAAAAGGTACCTGCGAGTAAGCGTGTAGACAAAGTCGCTAACGGTTTTGCGTTCCACTGCACATTGGTCACTTAAGATGTAGTCGCCTTTCTCCAACGCCTGAGCCTTAACCACGGCACCTCGCTCCCGCAACCCCTTAACAACCTTCGCCGCGCTAGTAGCTTCACGGCTATCCACAATGATCGTTGGAGCTTCCTCACCATTCTTCTTTGGTTTGACAAAGGGGATTAGGGTTTCAGTGCCAGACATGCATTTTTCACCTGTGCGTGCCAAGTTAAGCTCAAGCTTGAATCTTATTTCATTTTCGTTTCTAACCACCTGTGCAAGGCAAAGCAGCAAAGACATGCAGCTCATAGGGGGTTTAGAAAAAGTTTTTGTCAAGAATTCTCTACAAACAAGTTTTTATCTAAAATCAC
This sequence comes from Candidatus Bathyarchaeota archaeon, assembly GCA_026014465.1. Lineage (NCBI taxonomy): Archaea > Thermoproteati > Candidatus Bathyarchaeota > Candidatus Bathyarchaeota archaeon. The sequence continues at coordinate 521,060 of JAOZID010000010.1, forward strand.
AAAAATTATGCATCAGGGTGTTAACATGAAAAAAGGGTTAGTAACAGCTTTCTCGATTTTAATAATTTTTGGCGGATTATGCGCTTCCAGTTTAACTGAAATTGCCTCAGCTCAAGAAGAAAGGTTCAAAGTTTCAGGGTACATCGTGGATGAAAACGGCAACGGAATCGCAGGCGCACACATCATTTTTTGTGTGCCGGACATTGTCCCCAGCGTCTACTCAAGCGTTACGGGTTACTATGAAATGTCTGCACCCGCAGGCGTCTACCATATGGACGTTTGGCCACCTTTTGATTCCCATTACATCTACTATGACGAACCAACGCTTGCAGTAAACGCGGACATGACCAAAAACGTCACCCTGCCCACAGGATACAAACTGTCAGGCTACATAACTGACGCCAAAGGAACCCCCGTACGAAACGCCCTTATCTTCCTTGACGGCTACTTTACAGGCTGGTTCTCCAACTACCAAGGCTACTACTTCACAACAGCCCCAGAAGGCACCTACACCCTAACAATCCGACCAAGAGCAGGATACAGCCACATAACCCCCCAAACAGAATACAACTTCACACTAAACAGCGACAGCACAAAAGACATCACCCTCACCTCAATAACAACCCACCCAACACCCACCCCCACAGCAACGCCAACCCCCACACCTGTCCCAACACCTTCCCCAACCCCCACAACTACACCAGCACCCACAACCACGCCAACCCCAACACCTACAAACACCACAGAACCAACACCAACGCCAGATACCACGTCAACTCCTGAGCCAACAACATCTGACGCGCCTATGCCTACACCAACACCCACAGAGACAACAACAGCTACCCCCACACCTACGCCTACGCCTGCGATGTCACCTAGCCCTACTCCTGTCGAGACGGTGGCTCCTTCACCTTCTTCAACGGGGGTCATATCCTTTGGCAATACGGGCGTGTTTTTTGTTGAATCCAACAGCACCGTTTCCGAGTTAGCTTTCAACAGCACCAGCTCTGAACTCAGCTTCACCGTCAGCGGACCATCAGGAACCACAGGCTACGTAGACTTAACCGTCGCTAAAACCCTCATACCAAACCCGCAAAACATCAAAGTCTACCTCGACGGCAAACAACTCTACTACGAAGCAAAATCCACAGACGACGCCTGGATACTCTCCTTCACCTACCAACACAGCACCCACCAAGTCGTTGTAGATGTAGCAGACAGCCAAATCCGTAGCCCAGAACAGACAGTTCCGCTTCTTGACTTACACACCGCCATAGCCCTAACAGCAGTAAACGTCACCGCAATTTGCGCAGCAGTCATCTACCTAAAAAAACAAAAACCCCGTAGCTAACCCCTCTTTTCGGTTACGCCTTAATTTGCCAATTAAGAAACCAAGAACAGGTGGGGTTTACTGTTTGTTTGCAGGGGGTGCACAATTTTTCTTTTGTCAGAGAAATTCAACAGATAGCTTTTTAGCCGAACTATCGAAACGGATAGCGGGTGTGTGGGAAACTATAGAACCAGTCAGAATGAGGTTTTTTGCGGGGGTTCTTTTGTGTATATTGCTCTTTTTGTCTGCCTCAGTATTTGTCCATGCACAAGCATCAGAAGATAGTTGGTCCATGTTTCGCCATGATTCTAGCCATTTGGGCTTTGGAGCAGCTAATAGTTCAGCAAACTCTGCCGAGCTTTTGTGGACGTACACGACCTATCGGATGGTGCAGTCTTCACCTGCGGTCGCTAACGGATTGGTGGTTGTAGGCTGCAGAGATGGCAATGTTTACTGTTTCAACGCCTCCGATGGAGACCCCCTGTGGACTTATAGGGTAAGAGAGGAAGTTTGGTCATCACCTGCCATTTGTGAGGAACGGGTTTATGTGGGCGCTGATGATGGCGGAGTTTATTGTTTTGATTTGTTTTCAGGGGAGGTTTTGTGGAGGGCTTCTGCTGGCGGTAAGGTAAGGTCTTCTCCAGCAATTGCAGACGGGCGTGTGTATGTTGGTTCTGGGGGCGGTGGAGTGTTTTGTTTTGACGCTTTGGATGGAGCTCAAATCTGGAATTACCCGCTTTCCTGCAAGGTGGACTCCTCGCCTGCGGTCTGCAAGGAGGTAGTTTATTTTGCGGCGGACGATTTTCATGTTTACGCGCTTGATGCATCAACGGGGGACAGGCTTTGGCGCAGTCATCTTGGAAGCACCACCTCTTCGCCTAGCGTACACGACGGTTATGTCTACGTGGGTTCAATCGAAGGGTACGTTTACGCCTTAAACGCGACAACAAGCACTGTGCTTTGGAAGTACCAAACAAACGAGTGCGTACAGTCCTCACCTGCCGTAGCATATGGCTGCGTTTACGTAGGCTGCAACGACAACAACCTCTACTGCCTAAACGCCACAGACGGCAAAAAAATCTGGCAAAGCCCCACAGGATACTGGATTCAATCTTCCCCCGCCGTAGCAGACGGCAACGTATACGTCGGCTCTTACGACTACAACATCTACTGCTTCAATGCATCCACAGGCACAGAAAAATGGAGTTATCCCACGGGCAATTTTGTGGAATCTTCCCCTGCCGTTGCTGAGGGGGTTGTTTATATTGGCTCTGATGACAGTTTGGTCTACGCTCTTGCCTTAAGCAATTCACCTATTGACCCTGCATCACCAATAGCCGCAAACGCTATGCCGTGGACAACCGTCGTGTTTGATCTGATTTTTTGCAGTGTAGCTGCGGTGAGCAGTTTTGCGGTGGGGTATTATCTTGTTTGCTCAAACAAGCAGGCTAAACAAGTAGCAGACCAGAAAAAGGGCAACTGGCTTAACCAGAAAATCTCATGGTTTTCAGCGCACCCCAACGCCCTGTATCTTTTGGCGATTCTGGCGTTTTCCACGGTTTTTTTCATCAATTTAGGCAATGAGCCGTTGTGGTTTGATGACGAGCAAACCTATTCTCAGTGGGCATTTCACATGATTAAAGAGGGGGATTATTTGACGCCGTGGGCGTTTGGGGATGTATCTTTTTGGATAAGTAAGCCGCCGCTTGCCATGTGGCTTATGTCGTTTAACTACCAAGTCTTAGGCGTCAACAATTTTGCCCTCCGACTCTGGAGCCCCATATTCTCCACGCTCTCCTTGATTATAATCTTCTATCTAGGACGCAACCTCTACAACGCGAAGGTAGGCTTCCTATCAGCAATTGTTTTGGGGACGTTTGCCATGTTTTTCTCGTTTGCACGCCACGCCATGACCGATGCACCCTTAATCTTTTTCATGTTAGCTAGCCTGTATTTTCTGCTGCTTAGTGAGAAACAAAAAAACCGCGGCTTCTACACGGTTTTAAGCGGCGTATTTTTTGGGTTAGCTTTGATGACTAAACAGTTTGAAGCTCTGCTGCTGCCCATGATTGTGTTTGCATATTTTGTTGCTACAAAGAAAAACCTGCGTTTTCTGGTAACAAAACCGTTTACCCGTTTTTTGGCGGTTGGTTTTCTGGTTTTTGCTCCTTGGGTTTTGTATATGGTTTTCACTTTTGGACCTGAATTTTGGGAGACCCATTTCCTGTACAGCGTTGTTGCAAGAACTATGAACCCTCTCGAAGGGCACAACGGCGGTTACCTCTTCTACGTTAACTACCTTATCAGCCATGAAAACCCATTATGGATAGCGTTGCTGCCTTTTGCTTTGGGACTTTGCGCATACAAAGCAGTTTTCAAAAAGTCAAAAGAAAACACCCTGATTCTCCTCTGGGCAATAACCGTACTTGCAGTATTCACATTTGTCCAAACCAAACTGTACTGGTACATCCTACCCGCCCTACCCGCCTTCGCCCTCGCCATAGCCAACCTCATATACCAACTCGCCCAAAAACTCAAATTCAAATATCAACAACCTCTTAAATCCAAAAACGGCTAAACCAAACTGCCCCTAACCAAAGCCACTTTAGGAAAATAGACAGGCGCAGCACAAAAAGAAAAGAGGAGAAAGGGGGTCATTTGGGTTTTGGGGTTTTTGTTAGCATTAAGGGGAGTCCTATGAAGAAGAAGATTAGGCACCACAGGTAGGGGTTGTGGGGGACGATGAGTTCGAACCATGCGGAGCGGTGGGTGGCGAAGCCTCCGGCGTTGAAGTAGACGAGTATGGCGAAGATGAAGTATGCTCCAAAGGCGGTGCTGGTTGCGGCTACGTGTTTGGGGTTTAGTTTTGTGGCGGGGTTTTGGATGGTGGGGTAAGTGGTTTTGAGGGCGTAGAAAGCGACCACGAGCAGGAAGATGGAGGAGGAGACAAAGCCTGCGGTGTTCATGGAGTCAAGGAGCAAATCAGTGCCCCAAGTCGCAAGCATACCCGTCCACTGCATGGCAGAGTTAAACCAGAAAACCACAAACAAATACGCCACCGCCACAACGCAACCCCACTTAAGCATCTGCCCAAAAGAGTCATGCAAAACCACCCCACGCAGCTTCAACAGGACAGGCGGCAAAACCAAAACCATCGCCAAACAAGCAATGCCCGCTACGAAGAAAACTTCAGGCACAGGCGTTACTTCAAAGTACCAGACTTCGCCGTTGGTGGAGGGGAAAATCAAGCCCAGCCAAACGGTGGGGATTAAGAGCAAAAAGTATCCTGCCTCCAGCAGCAGTGCCCAACCGATTTTTCCCTTGATTTTAGAAAAAACCGCGTTACCGCCTCTCCAGTACGCAAACGCCGCGTAAAGCGCCAAGAAACTAGCTAACCAACGCAGTATGCCCCCAACAGTGCCGCCTAGTTCGCTACCGTAAAAAGTTGCTGCCCACCATGGTGCCCCCAACATCTCCGAGTAGATGCCAAAGTTTGCAATCAAATCGATGCTAAAGAGGGTGCTTTGGTATATTTCGTATTGAGTCCACACGAAAAAGGCGCAGACTCCAATTAGGACTAGAAAACTGGGGGTTTTAATTGAAGGGGTGTAGTCTGAGGGTTTGTTCAAGTAGACACCGTTTTGTTTGTGTGTGGGGGAGTTCTAATTATTCGCTGTGGAACAAAATGTTCCGTCGTGGGAACAGCAGGGTTGGTTGTTTCAGAATTTTGTCGTGGTTGTTGTGGAAAACTGCAGTGGATTTTAGGAAAATCAGGTTTTCGCAAAAATAGCAGTAAGTAAAGCGTCGAACACTGCTGTTTTTAGGCGAAAAAAAAAGAGTAAAACCAAACGCGCAGGCGAACATGAGTCTTTGAAATAAACAGACATTTCAAATACCGCCCTGAGGATGGTTTATTATGTTGCCTAAGCCGTTTACGCCTGAGTTGATTGCCCCTTGTGGCATGAATTGTGGGCTTTGTGTTAGGTATTTGCCTTATGCATGTGGGCTTTCAAAAGAGCAAGCTAAGAGGGGGCAGTGTGTTGGTTGCCGTGCACGGGGCAAAAACTGCGCGTTCATCAAACGCAACTGCAAGAAAGTGGGCACACAGCAAATTCAATTCTGCTATGAATGTGACGAGATGCCCTGCGAGAAGCTAAAGCGGCTGGATAAGGGATACCAGAAACGCTACAGCATGAGCATGATAGCAAACCTCACAACCATACGTGATAAGGGCATGCAAGAGTTTCTAAAAAAGCAGCAAGCCAAGTACCGTTGCCCAAACTGCGGCGGAACCATCTGCATACACAACCAAAAATGCTACAGCTGCAACTAAACAACCCAACCCTGAACGTGCGGGCTAGATGTTTAGTTTAAGCCATGTTTTGAGTTTGGCGCTTGTAAGTGAGGTTAAGCTGGTGACAGATAAAGTGCCGATGAGGATGATGTTTGCAAGGGTTATCCACTGAGGGTTGTAGATTATGTGCAATGTAATGGCGAGGGCAAAGTATGCTGCGATGCAGCCGAGCAGGAACTGTAGGGGATGTAGGAATTTTTTGGCTTTGTAGGCGGCGGTTTTTAGTTTGGTGAGTAGGCGCGCGGAGGTTTTGCAGACATCAGGCAAGTCATCTATGATAAGCGCTAAGCCGCCTAGCAAAAAGAATCGGCCCGCGTTAACCGCAACGTTAGTCGTGTCTATAAGAAAAAGGTTGAAAATGGAAACGGAAGTAAAGAACACGACAAACAAAATGGCTAACCCTGAAACTATGAAGCCGTAAACGTAATGGTGAAACCAAAGCCTGCCAGTGTGAACCTTGCCCAAACACGCCGAAGGAAAAATATTCACCACGGCACCCAAAATAACCAGCCAAAACAGGTTCGCATCCACCAAAAACGGCTCATACGGACGCCAAAACGGATAAGCCCGATAAAACCCAGAGAGAATACCCACTGCACAAGCAATCGTAAGCAACGCATTAAAGATTAACACAACACTAGAAATTTTTCGCCCGTAGACCACAACGGTATGGAGCTTTTGCTTCGCCATTCCAGTAGACGCTCCCAATTTGCGTGTAAACCACGCCGTTTATGTCTGTCGGCACAGCCCTATTATTCTGTTACGGTAAACTACCCAGAAAACAACGAAAGTAGACCCCCTCCCCCTATCGTTTCTGCATACAAATAAAAATAGCATCCAAATAGGTTGGTGTTTGCGGCGGGTTTTTGAACGGGTTTTGGATATCGTAATATATGTTGAAGGTCTAAGGGGTTGTAGTAGAGAGCGTTTTGGTATGCGAAGAGTTAAGACGGCGCGGAGTTATGTTCAGGTTCAGATGCGTAAGAAAGCGTTGAATGCGTTTTTGTGTGTGCTCGTTGTTGTTGCGGTGGTTTTGTCTGTTTTGGCTAAGCTGTTTTTGACGCGTACGTTGGGGGTTTTGGAGCAGGGGCTTTTGCTGTTTTGTGTAGCGCCTCTTTTGGGTTTTTACTATTACTTGGGGGAGTACCGCGTTTACCGGGGCGGTTTGGAAGGGGAGAAGCAGGTAACCAAACGGCTCAACAGCACGTTAAGTGATGATTACTATTTGCTTAACGGGGTTTCCCTTAAAGGCAGCCGTTCAGATATTGACCACATCGTGGTTGGACCCAACGGCGTTTTTGTTATAGAAACTAAGAACTGGAGCGGCAGCATAAGCTGCAAAGGTGACAACTGGCAACGCCAAAACAGCCACATAAACGCAAGCCCAAGCAAACAAACCAAAGCTAACGCCGACAAAATCAAAGACATCCTCAACGCCTCCACATCAATCAGACGCCACGGAGTCTGGGTCGAAGGCATACTCGTCTTCACCAACACCAACGCCAACACAAAACTCAACCTAAAAAACCCAACCACACCCACCCTACAACTACACCAACTCCCAAACCACATAACCAACTACAAAAACCACAACCCCTACACCCAAAAACAACAACAGCAAATCATCAAACAAATCCAAAAACAAACCCAATAACCAGAAAATGGCTCCTCTGCACTTTGGATGCGCTTAAGTATCCAAGTGAAAGAGAATCGGTATATTGTGTGGTACTTGCATGAGGAGTATTGGCGAGGTTAAAGCCAAGTTGTAGTCACTAAGCCTGTTTTGATAAGTCGAGAAAACAGCAAGAAGTGTCGGCAAACACTAAAACTGCTAATAGGAGAGCTCTTACAAGGATAAAGAGTCTTCTCTGCCCGCGGCGTGTGCGGTATCCATAAATTTGTAATTCGCATTATGTGAGATTTGTTCGTTAGGAGTTGATTTGGTTTGAAGTATGAGATTAAGTATAAGCCATCTTATTCTATGCTTGTTGTGAATTTGGATCAGGGTGAAACCATAACGGCGGAGTCGGGTGCCATGACGTATATGTCGCCCACTATTGAAGCGCGTACGCGTAAACGTGAACGTAGCCTGCTTGGGACTTTGGGTCTGAAGCTTATCGGCGGACAGAGCTTTTGGGTCAACGATTACACCTCCACGCAGGGCACGTCTGAAGTAGCGTTCGTAGCAGCGCCCGTGGGTGACATAGCTCGGTTAGACGTCAAACAAGGCAAAGGATACGTCATCCAAAAAGCCGCCTACATAGCCAGCACCCAAAACGTAGATTTAGACGTCAAATGGGAAGGCTTCACCAAAGGACTCTTCGGGCAAGGACTGTTCATGCTGCGCGTTTCAGGAAACGGAGACCTCTTCATCAACACGTTTGGAGCCATCGACACCCACATCTTGAAAGCAGGCGAAACCCTCATCGTCGACAACTTCCACCTCGTAGGCTTTAGCGACACCTGCAGCTACAAAGTCACCAAATTCGGCGGCTTCAAAGAAACCATCCTAGGCGGCGAAGGCTTCGTCACACAAATAACCGGACCAGGCGAAATCTACATCCAAACCAAGAACCTACGCGAATTCGTAGACTGGATCTGGACCCTACTCGAACCCCGCGTACAATCCCGCTCCCGCTAAACCACCAAACAGATTTCTTCTTTTCTTTTTTTGTTTTAACGTTCTAGGTTGAATTGTCGGTCAGGCATTTCTTTTGGTGGGTATTCGCCTAGGAGCATGCGTTCTTCGCCTTTGTGGCTAAGCACTACGGGCTGGAGTTTTTGCGCCACTTCTAGAGCGGTTTCAAGTTTGCTGCTTTGCTCGGCGTAGACTTCAAAGAGCACATCGCCCTTGTTTACGGCGTCCCCGATTTTAGCTTTAAGCAGCAGCCCTGCACCTTTTGCTTTGGGAGTCCCTGCCGCCCGCGCTACCTGCACGATACCATCAGTTTTTATCCAAAGCACCCTGCCTGTTTCCTGCGCATACACAGGGGCATGTCTGGCTCCTACGGGGAGGTCTTCGGGTTTGATTTTAGGGTCGCCGCCTTGGGCTTCGATGATTTCACGCAGTTTGGCTTCGGCTTTGCCTGAGGATATGAGGTCTTCGGCTTGGGCGCGTCCGTTTTTGACGCCGACCATTTCAAAAAGCATGCCTGCAAGGCTCACGGCTTTTTCGCGCACATCCCATGGACCTTCACCCATCAAAGTCTGCAAGGCTTCACGTGCCTCCAACGCGGGACCAATTCCAGAACCCAACGGTTGCTCACCAAACGTCACGGCGCAGCGCACCTGCAAACCCAAATGGTTACCCAAATGCACAAAATCTGAAGCCAACGTATACGCCTCCGAAGGCGTCTTGATTTTCGCGCCCATCCCCGTGGGTATATCAATAGCTACATGCGTGGCACCCATAGCAGTTTTTTTGCTCATGATCGAGGGTAACAGTAAAGGGTCAATGCCCAAGGGGTACTCAACTTGGATGAACAAATCATCAGCTGGAGCTAGTTCGAGGGCGCCGCCCCAAACAAGGCAGCCGTTGGTTTTTTTGACGACGCTTCGGATTTCGTCGATGCCTAGGTGTACGGGGCATAGTGTTTCGACACGGTCGGCGGTTCCTGCGGGGGAGGTTACGGCGCGGGAGCTGGTTTTGGGTATGGTGTAGCCTGCGGCGGCGATTATGGGGACTACGAGGATGGAGGTTTTGTCTCCGGGGATGCCTCCGATGCTGTGTTTGTCGAGGATGGGGGCTTTTCCAAAGCTTAAGCGTTCGCCTGTGTCTATCATGGCACGGGAAAGCGCTTGGGTTTCGCTCATGTTCAACCCGTAAATCTTAAGAGCAGTTAGAAACGCCGAGATTTCAATGTCACTAAGGTGGCGCTCCACGACGTCTTGTACGATGGTTGTGAGGTCATGTTCTTGCAGGCGTTGACCACGCAGTTTAGCCCGCACATGCACTAGCGATTCAGGAATAGGCGCCAACTCTACATCCAACGTTTCGCCGTCCTTCACGCCTAGGGCTTGGGGGATTTCGGCGTAAAGCCATATACGGTCAGCAGGGTACCCCGCAGCTACGTTGGCTATGGCGATTATTTCTTTGTCACAGTATCGTAGGCGTATGCGGTCTGAAGAGTGCACGCCTAGCGTATTGGCGGTTTCCTGATCGATGATGGCGATTCGTTTGCCGCCTGCGGTGATGTATAAAAGTCCAGCAATAAGCTCCATGCAATCACTCTCCCTCTAAATGGTTGTGGGGATAGTTAAAGATTTTAAGCAACAAAGGCTTTTTTAGGGCATTGTAGGAGTAAAGAATTGTTTTGCGGTATACTGACTTTGTAGATTTGGATTACAAGCCTAAATCGTCTGACCTGGTTTGCACGTTTACGTTAGAGCAGGAAGGCATGACCCAAAAAGAAGCGGCGGGAGCTATAGCTGCGGAGAGCAGCATCGGAACCTGGACAGAGCTCACCACAGAGAAACCTTACGTGAAAGCATTAGCAGCCAAAGTGTTTTCTCTCAAAGACGACACTGCCAAAATCGCGTATCCCATTGAACTGTTTGAGGGCGGCAACATGCCCAACATTTTAAGCAGCGTCGCAGGCAATGTCTTTGGACTCAAAGGCTTAACGAACCTGCGCCTCTACGACATAGCTTTCCCCAAGGAACTCGCAGGCAGCTTCAAAGGCCCCCAATACGGCATCGAAGGCGTCCGCGACCTCCTACAAGTACCAGAACGCCCCCTTGTTGGCACCATCATCAAACCCAAGCTGGGGCTGAAAACCGAAGACCATGCGCGCGTGGCGTATGAGGCGTGGGCAGGCGGCTGCGATATAGTTAAGGACGATGAGAACCTAAGCAGTCAGGATTTTAACTCGTTTGAAGCCCGCATCGCTGAGACGATGGAGAGCCGCGACCAAGCCGAAGCAGAAACAGGCGAGAAGAAAGTGTACATGGCAAACGTCACCGCTGAAACCCAAACTATGCTCAAACGCGCCCAGTACGTGCAAGAGCAAGGCGGACGCTACATCATGGTCGACATCCTAACCTGCGGCTGGGCAGCACTTCAAACCCTGCGCGACCAAGAATTCAAACTAGCCATACACGCCCACCGCGCAGGACACGCAGCATTCACCAAAAACCCCAAACACGGCATATCCATGCAAGTCATAGCCAAAGTCGCCCGCATAATCGGAGTCGACCAACTCCACGTAGGAACCGTCGTAGGCAAAATGTCCGAAACCAAAAAAGAAGTCACAGAAAACATCAAAGCCAGCAAAAACAAACTCCACACCGTAAAACCCGTCTTCCCCGTCGCCTCAGGCGGACTCTACCCCCAACTCGTCCCAGCCCTCCTCAAAGTCTTCGGAAACGACGTCATCATACAAGCAGGCGGAGGCATACACGGACACCCAAACGGCACCACCAACGGAGCCAAAGCCATGCGCCAAGCCGTAACAGCCACCCTCGAAGGCAAAACCCTAAAAGAATACGCCAAAACCCACCCCGAACTAAAAGCAGCTTTAGACACGTGGAAAACGTAAACCTAACGGATTTCAAGTCTCAGCTTGTCGAGACAATTCCCTTCTATGTTTACGGAATTCCTTCAAAGTTATCTTTACAGAAGCCTCCTCGCGAAGCAGATCTTCAATCTTAGCAGGCTCTTTAGAAGAAAACTCCTTCAAATCCTCACCTCTTTCTTTCAACCCTATTTCACCAACAATTCAAGACAGCGTTAAGGGATAAATCTTGCTAAACGTGTTTACACAAAAATTAAAAGAATTAACCACTCAAATAGCAGTGAAATGAAACTACGCTATCTCAAAGCAAAAAACATTCTATCGTTTGGGGATGAAGAGGTTGAAATCAATTTTGGTTCTTTCAATACAATAGCAGGGCCAAATAATTCTGGCAAGACAAATCTACTAAGAGCACTGCAACTCATAGGAAATGCCTTTGACTATAGGAATCCAGCCTGGGAAGGCATCTTTTTCAAAGGAGATAAAGAAAAGCCCTTCCGTCTGGAGGTAGGCGTAGAGCTTGATGATGATGAACTGGAATTCTTAGCAACAGTAATCATATGTTTTGAGATGCAACAAATTGAAAGAAGAAGCAGCGATACTATAGGAATTACAGAAAACAAGCACTGGAAAGATATTCTATTGAAATATGGCAAACCTATTTTACTGAAAACGTTCAAGCGACTCTCATTTGTTGTACGCACAGATCAATTGAGCATCGATCAACCCGAAAAAGAGATACAGTTTTTGAATCAGAATGAGCTATTTGTTATTGAAAGGGATTTCAGGATTTCAAGAATAAACCAAGATTTATCAGGTGGGTATAATAACCGAATTTTTACAAAACTTCTTCTTGAGAGTCTTGAGGAAAAGGGAAAAAATACAGAAGAGAAAATAGCGTTTCTTTCAAATAAAGAGCGTTTATTCAGAGAAAGTCCTACGCTATCAGAGCTACTTAAAGAAGGCATGGACAGTTCACCACCTGATATTCTCAGCTTTGGCGGGATTACCTTGTGGGAATGCCGAAACTCCCTTCAAACTGAACCAAGTTTAAGCAAACTTTACTCGTCAGGCAAACAGGAAGAGGAATAAAAGAGCAAAGGATTTCGCTTTGGGACAGCCTTAGAGAAATGTACCAAACATCATTTGTGAAATTGAGCGAACTAAGAGTCTTCCAGTCAAGCGATTCATCAGGTGAACAAGAAAGACCAAAATTACCCGTTTCAGGAAGTAATTTAGCGATAAAGCTTTTCAGATTAATGACATCAAGCAATCGAAAAGATAGGCAGAAATTCAATCAGATCAAAAATAACTTTCAAGATTTTACAGATGGCGCAGAATTTGAAGTTGTTATTAGAACAAAAAACAGTGAGAATGTTGAAACAAGATTCGGAGTGTTGCAGTCCAGTGAGGATTCAAGCCCTGCTGAACAGTTTTTACCTGCCGGTGTTTACTCAGAACCAGTGACGCACTCAGCAACTGAAGCGTGCATCCAAATAATCGCCGATGATTACCCCATAGGTATTGAACAGACTGCAAGCGGTATTCAAGAAATACTCTCATTACTAACGACCATAATTGGAGAAAACAGAAAAGTATTGCTACTTGATGAACCTGAACTTCATTTACACCCCACAATGCAAAAAAGGATATACAATTTACTTTTAGAATCAATAGGCAAGGAAGAAAATCAAATAGTGTTGGTTACACATTCTCCATATTTAACTTCTGCAGAGAAGATAGACAGCACTTGGCGTTTTTCGAGCACATCTGATGGTACTAAAGTACATAACATTCAAGAAGTGCTTTCAAGCCTACATGATAGAGAACAGAAAAAACTTGAGATATCCTTGTATAGCCCAGATGTAAGAGCCATTCTTTTTTCGCAAGGCGTGATTTTTGTTGAAGGTGTATCCGACAAGATAGTTGTCGAACAAGTTGACAGGCATCTTTCGGCAAAGGGAAAAGGTGCGAACATTGACGAGAACGAGTGGCCAATCATAAGTATGAACACCAAACATAATCTACCAGCATATATGCTGCTAAGTCAAAAACTGGATGTGCCCAGTGTAGCGGTTCTTGATTATGACGCGCTTATGCATGTAGAAAAAACAAAAATAAGAACAAAAGAATTCGAAGAAAGCACGTCCACTGTAATGTATACTCTATGGCATACAGGTAAACTAACAAACCCTGAGAGCTACAAAGGCTTTTCATCAAAAATCGGCGATAACGGGTGTTATTCTGAAGCTTACCATGAAGAATTCAAAGAATTAGCAAACAAAAACGGAATTTTCGTATTTCCAAAAGATTTAGAAGGCGTAATGCAATATCATGCCACAAATAGAAAGAGTAAACCATTGAAAGCACTAGAAAAAGCAATAGAGTTTATCAAATCCGACGAAATTCCCACAGAATTCATAGAGATGTGTAGTTTCATCAAAGAAAACATGAAAGCAACAGAGAAGAAACAACAACAATGATACCACTAGTGGAATAGCCAGGGGTGGGTTTGTTGCATGAGTTGGGTTATAGTTTGGGGTGGGATGATGCCTTGTTCGGTTATGAGTGCGGAGATGAGGTAATTCTGGGTTAGGTCGAATGCGGGGTTTTGGATGTTGAGGTTTTTGGGGGGGTCTGTCCAGATTTCGTTTGGGTTGCGGTATTCGATTTTTTCGGTTTCGCCCTGTAGGGTTTGGGGGTCGTATTTGAGCAGTTCGGTGACGGAGTAGAGGGGTTTTTTGGCTTCGCGGGCTATGAGGGCTATGGCGGCGGTTCCGATTTTGTTTATGATGTTGCCTTCGCTGGTTATGGCGTCGGCGCCTACGAGGACGAGGTCGGCTTTGGGGAGGAAGGTTTGGGCGGCGGAGTCAACGATGAACGTGGTTTCTATGCCCAGATTGGTGAGTTCTTTGGCGGTGAGCCGCCCTTGGAAGGCGGGTCGGGTTTCGGTGCAGATGACTTGGAAGGTTTTGCCTTGCTGTTTTGCTTTGGCGAGCAGGTTAGTTACGGTGGAAGAGTGGCAATGCGTGAAGACGACGGCGCCGTTTTGGATGCGCCTTGAGCCGATTTCGGCGATTTTTTGTTTGGAGGCTTCAAGGTCTTTTTGGAACCCCTGTGAACGCTTAGAAACCAAGTGGGCAAGTTCGATAACGTTGCGCTCGTCGCTGTCCTCAACTTGAGTGATTACCCACTGCACCGCGTTGCGCATCAAAGGCTCAGTTTCGCGGCTCTGGAAAAGCACGGAGCGTGCTTCGTACAATTCGGAGAGGAAGGCTTTGCGGGTTTGCGTGCTGGTTTGCTGTGCTAGGGTTTCGAGGGCTTGGATGGCGGCTATGGCAACGTTTCGGGCACCCTGTACCTGCAATTTGCGGATGCGTTCTGCGGTGTCTTGTAAGTTGGGGTTCATAGGCGTTTCACGGCTCGTGGATGATGTGCATGTATTATAAGGGTATGACATATAAGGTGATTGAAATATGCGGTTGTGAGGTTGCGTTGTGTTGTCTGAGGACGAATATGTTGATGCTAGTTCTGTTTTGCAGCGGTTTGTGGGTCCATGGTACAAAGCGTTGGAGAACCCAGCAGAGGCGCAGGAGCAGGTGCTTTTAGAGTTGTTGGGAAAGTACGCGCAGACCCAGTACGGCAGCCAGTACCACGCAGGGCAAACCACGAGCATCAGGGAGTATCAACATAATTTTCCTGTAGCAGACTACCTTGCGTATCAGCCGTATTTGGGCAGGGTTCAAGAAGGAGACTACCGCGCGTTTTTGTCTGAGCCGCCGCAGACGTGGGTTATGACCAGAGGCTCCACAGGCAAACAATCCAAAGTGCTCCCCACAACCCCTAAGCATTTGGAGCAGATTTTTCTTTGCGGTGCCCGAGCAATCATCCACTTTGCCATGCGAACCGAAAACTTTGAAGTGCTAACGGGGAACATTTTGAATTTGAATTTCCCAAGCACAGTGCACACCATGACCAAAGGCGGCGAGCAGGTCGCGTATGGGTACAGTTCAGGCACGTACGCACGTCTTAATCCGATGCTTAGCCAAGTTAGTTTGCTGCCGCGCCAAGAAGACATCGACGCTTTGGGTTCAGGCATTGGCAGAGCCGACTGGGAACGCCGCTTCGAACTTGCGTATCAGCAAGCCATGGAGAAAAACGTGGTAGCGACTATGGGCGTGACTCCCGTGGTTTTAGCGTTTGCCAAATACGTGCAGCGAAGACACGGCAAGACCCCCGCAGATTTGTGGCGGTTTCAGGCATTGTTTTGCACGAGCGTAGCTAAAATTCACAGCAAATACGGACCAGTTTTGCAGAAATATTTTGGTAAGGCGCCTGTTGTGGAGATGTACACGGCAACTGAGGGCGTGTTTGGGCAGCAGTATGATGATTTACCGTATTTTACTCCGAATTATGATGCTTATTTGTTTGAGGTGGATATGGGCGGCGAATTCAAGTTGTTGCATGAGCTTAAGCGGGGTGAGTGGGGGCGTTTGATTGTTTCGTCGTGTATGTTTCCGCGGTATGATATTGGGGATATGGTTGAGGCTGCGGGTGAGAACCGTTTTCGTATTTTTGGCAGGCGTAGTGCTTGGACTTTGTTGGAGCACAGGCTCTTTAGGCTGTTTTTGGGTTGGCTTCTATAGCTTGGGGGTTAGGGGTTGTATCGTCGTGCTTTGGCGGTGAACCAGAGGGCAACAACGATTAGAACTACACCGATTAGCACGAGAACTAAGGCGCCTTGCAAAGGACCAGATAAAAAGCCCACTGCCCGAGCATACGCCGAAACGCCGATAAGGATTAAGATTAAGCCGCCGATTAGCCAGCCAACAAAACTCCACTCGCCTTTCTCGTGCACCTCGCCTTTTTCATGCTCGTTTTTCTCCTGTTTCTCGGCTTTCTCTTGCTTCTCAGCCTTCTCATACTGCACGTGGCTATGAGGCGGCGTGGCTTGCGCTTTTAAAGGTGCACCGCAACGGGGACAAAACGCCATTTCTTCATCTACTTTGCTGCCGCATTTAGGACAATAAGACAAGTAAGTTTCACCTAACAACTTATGCAGACAATTAGTATTTAAAACATACACTGCAGCAGAGGACAAAAAAAGGTTATATGTTCAGTCCAGTGATTATGGTAGGTGTAGAGGAAAGTGAGTTTTTGGCGTGGCATGAAAGGCGTGAACAAAAGGGCTTTGCTGAGCGTGTGATTACTGCGGTAGCTGTTGGAGGCAGCCTCATAATACTGGGTATTGTTATTGCAGCAAACCCGGGTGTTTTTGGGAATTTGTGGGATTTCTTGGGGGACTTAGGTATTGTGCAGGTTTGGGGTTCGTGGCTGTATTTGCCTGCTCCTGAATCTCCGTGGATGCACACATCGCTTTACAGCGCAGTTTGGAGCCTCTCGCTGGGCGTTAGCATCTTGCAAGCGGTTTTACTCGTGGCGCGGGTAGCGTTCCATTCACGCACCTCAAAGATTTCTGAAACCGTGGGCAACCTTGTGTTTTGGGGTGGACAAACCTACTTGATTACCGTGTTTCTTAACTTGCAAACTACGCGGGCACTATGGTTTGAATTCTGGGCTGCCATGATAATAGTCATCGGAGTATCCTTCATAGCCCGCGGCTTAGTGTACTTAGCCAAACAAAAACTATAACCACCCTCGTCTCTTTTCTTGGGTTAGGGGTTTTTGAATTGCCACCAGAGGTTGAGGACTTGTTTGCCCATGTTGTAGCTGTCTTTGAAAAGGTTGACTTTAGTTTGGCGTCCGCTTCTCCATTGCACGGGGATTTCTTTGATTTTGTAGCCGTTGCGGGCTGCTCGGACAAGGATTTCGGTGTCCCAGAACCAGTGGTTTGCTTGCACTTCCTCGATTAGCGTGAGGGTGGGTTCTCGTTTGAAGGCTTTGAAGCCGCATTGGTGGTCTTTGAGTTTGGAGCCAAGCATGTTCCTAACAAGCCAGTTGTAAGTTTTGCTGCTTATGCCGCGTGAGAAGCTGCGTTCCACCTTGCTTTCAGGAAGCATACGCGACCCCGTCGCAAAATCGTACCCCTCTAACGTGACTGCTTCCACCAGAGGCTTTAGATACTGCATGTCAGTTGCTAAATCCAAATCCATGTAAACAAAAACTTCTCCGCTGCACTGTTTGAAGGCGTTGTTAAGGGCGGTTCCGCGTCCAAGGCGCTGTTCTCGGTGGACGTGTTTTATGTAGGGGTGTTTTTGGGCTAGGGTTTCGGAGAGTTCTGCTGTGCCGTCGCTGCTGCCGTCTTCGGCGATTACGATTTCGTAGGAGCTTGTGAAGGCGTTTAAGGCTTGGGTTGCTTGTTGTACGGCGGCGTCTATGAAGTCTACTTCGTTGTAGGCGGGAAAAACCACTGAAACTTGCAAAGGCTTGCTTGATTTGGGGGTTGTGGTCATGGTGCAAAGTACCAGCTGGGGAACCATTTTAGGTATTGGATGTAGGAAGAGTCGGTTGGGACGCCTGAAATTACAGGGTAAAACAGTATGAACATTGCCACTACGGCGGCAAAGAAGATAAGGGTAACGATTTTGCCTTTTCGGGTGCTCCAGTGGTTGTTGATGACGTACGCCGATGCTAAACACAGCAGGGGCACGCAAACAAAATAGTGATAGATGAAGGTCACTCGGGAGATTAGAACGTAGGGAATCCATGAGAAGAAGAAAACGGTTGCTATGAAAACTGCGGCAACGTTCCAGCGGCAACCAGCAGGGGCAGATTCTGGAATTTGCGAAGGCACCTTTGCATCCAAGGACGGCGGTTGCGTTTCACCAAGTTGCTCCGCAGATTCCTTGACTCGCTTATCCAAAACATGGCGAAGCCGCTTAAACAAAGCTTTTATGTCCACTGCTTCTATGGCAACAACAATCATGCTTGCAAAGCCAACCCACCACACCGCGGGGTTTCCAAACGCCGATATGGTGGAGACGACGTTGTTTGGCAGGTAGGTTATGTCAAGCCAGAGGGGAACGTATCCGCTGGTGCTTACCATGAAGGGCCAACTCCACCAGGGTGACCCGAAACTGTGTGAGGCTTCTAAGGTTGAATGGTAATTGTACATGGCAAACTGCAGGTCGACTACACCTCTGCCGCTGCCCTCGTAGAAGGGACGCCCCGTGAGCATGTCGGGTATGTAGATTAGGAAGTAGATGCCTACGGCTATGGCTGCAAAAGCGATTAGCAGCAGGAAGGGGTGGTCAAAGAAGCCGGCGAATTTGTAGCTTAGGCTTTTTTTAAGTTTGCGCAAATCGTTGATTCTCATCGCCGCCAAGAGAGCAAGCATGCCCAGTGTGCCGTACATGACGACCCATTTGGTGGAAAACGCCAACGCAAAGAACACTAACGCCAAGAACAAGGGCAAAACGGGGGTTTTCCAGCCGTTTTTGGCGACGTTTTTGAAGTAAGTGAAGAAGCTTAACTGCGAGAGCAACGCAAAAAACACAAGGTAAGTATCCACCGTGCCCATGCGTCCCATCGCGAAATGCATGAAATCAAACGTTAACAGGAAAGCTGAGGCAAAGCCGCCAATCCAAGTGCCAAACAGCTTCTTACCCAGCAAGTACATAACAGGAATCATTAGGGTGGCAAATAGTACGCCTGTGATGCGCCATCCAAAGGGGTTGTATCCAAAAGCTGCGATGCCCGCGGCTTGGATAAGTTTGCCCAAGGGCGGGTGAGTCCATTCGTAGGGGGATTGAAGGTTTAGGTATTGTTCGGCGGTTCGGGCGAAGTAGATTTCATCAAAATAGGTTTGTGACATGTAAGTTATGGGCAACTGGATTTTGTCTTGCTCATCGACAAGGTTTTGGACCTTAACGTTTTCCGAAGACAAGTTGACTATGGTGGTTATGGGGATTTGCTCGTTGTCAGAGGTGGAGGCGGTCATTTCGGAGATTACTGCGTTGGAGGATGCGCCGAACTCGACTTTGATGTACTGGGTGGTTTGGCTAAAGCCGATTTGGTCCCATTTGTAGTATTCGGATTTTTCCCAGTTGGAAGTGACTGCTTGCCAGTTTTCAGGTGACCCCTTGTAGAGCGAGAGGTTGTAAGAGTTGTCTTTGAGCAGGAAAAGAACCGAATCAACAGGGACTTCTTCGCCCAAATCAACATAGAAGCTGTCGTCTGAAGAAAACTGCGCCGTAGTTATGGGGGCTTGGTTTACACCCAGATTCCAAGTTGCAACGGACATGAAAACCGCTGAAAGCACCACAATCGTAAGCAGGTCACGTTTGTTTAACTTCGTCTTTTTCTCCTCCAGCAGGTTCTTTGGGTTCCTGTAGGCGGGTTTTGGTTGGGGTCAGCCAGTGTTTGCCCTTTAATTCGCTCCACATTAGTGCAAGGACGTATAGGAACGAAGCTGAATTAATCAAGCTTACGATTAACACCACAGGGTCACCTGCACCGATGAAGTCGTTGGTAACCAAAAACGACAACACATACGCTTGGTTCACGAAAACCGTTGCCGTCAAAGCAACATACAAGGGACGCGTCTTTTTGAGCAAAGGAAACATTAGAGCCAGAACTGCCAAGGCGGGGAAGAGGTAGCGTTCGTGAATGCGGGTGGGCAGCATGAAAAACGCGAAGAACAAGACAAACGCGGCAAACCAAACCGCCATCTCCCTACTCACGTGCAATCGTTTTTGCACAAAATACAAGCTAAACACGGCTACGGCGCCAAACATTGCCCAGCCCAGCAAAAAGGTTGCCTGCGTGTCGGGAACCCACATGCCCCCAAACCCCCACAAGTTGAAAGCGTTGATGGTTGTGTAGGCGTAGGTGCTGTAGGCTCCAAAGTAAATGTTGGTCAAAAACGTAACGGGGTTGCTCCATTCGAAAGGCAAAATCACGGCGAAAACCGTAACCACAGCCGCCAGCACCGTAGAAACGAACTGTTTAAGGTCAGCGTCACGCCACAGGACAAAAAAGAACAACGGCGCAAGGGCTATGCTTTGGGGCTTGGTTAAGACGCCTAGCATGAAAACGGCGATTGCCAGTTTGGGTTTGGATTCTAAGACCAGATAAAGCGAAAATATGAGAAAGAAGGTGTAGATGGCGTCGAATTGTCCCCACACGGCGGTGTTGAATATGACTGCGGGGTTGAACGCGTACAGGGCAGCGGCGAAAAATGCGGATTTGAAGTTTAAGCGTTTGCGGATAAACGCGAATATTACAAAAGCTGTTGCCAAATCAAAAAGGTTTGAGGGCAACTTCATAACGTACGTGAAGGCTTCCGTTCCAAAAACCCCCAGACCCTCGGCGAGGGAACCAAAAATCCAGAACAGGTAAATGTTAAGGGGGGGATAGTCGCACCAGGTTTGGCTGTAAAATATGCGTGGTCCATGTTCGGCGGCGGTTTGGAACCATACCATGAAGTCGTGGGTGTCGATTTGTGCGTAGCCTTGATGCCAAAAGAACAGGAAACGAACGATAAACGCTGCCAGCAGCAAAACGCCCAAGAAGGCAAATTCACGTTTCCCAAACGGCACTTTCAACGCAGCGTTCTCCTCAAGAAAACTACAATCACAGCACTACAGATAAAAGGTTTTATCCACAAACCCCAGCCAAAAAAGCCCACTAAAACGCCCACTGCCCAACTGCAAAAAGACCCGTAAAATAGCACAACCCCACCACGAAAACGCCCGCGATGACAGCAACGGTGATTTCGCGTTTGGCAACCAACCCCAGCAGCATGAACATGGGGAACAGTGCCATGATGTAGCGCGGAACACTTATCCACCAAGATGTGGAAACCGCAAGACCCCAAGACAAAAACATGTAAACCAAGTAAACAGGACGAAGCCGCCGCCAAACACCCAAACCCACCATCAACAACCCAAACACGCCAAACACAATCGGCGCGACGCCTATGGTTACGTTTGCAGGATAAGCCCCCGAAACTGCCCAGCTATACGCCTGCGTTAAACCTGTCAGGGGTGCAAAGACGTTATTCCAATGGTCGCGCTGGATTTCTAGGAACATGAAAGGGTTTGCGGTGGCTTGATAGTTTATGCCCAAATACATTAGAAAACCAGTTAATGGAAGTGCAGCCCACAAAGCTTTGCAGTCGAAGTTTTTGGGTTTCCAGCGTTTTTGGTGCAGGTACTCAACGAGCAGAGTTGGCAGCAGCAGTAGCCCTGCGATTCTTGTTAAAGCGGAAAGCAAGCCAAGCATACCTGCGAGTTGCCATTTGCCTAATCTTGCGTAGTAGATGCTGGCTATGGTTAGGGCAAAGAAGAGCCCTTCGGTGTAGGGGGCGGACAGGAAGTAGGCTGTAGGGAAGAGGCTAAGGAACAGGACAGCTTTTACGGCTACGCCTTCGCTGAATTCATGCACGGCAAGCTTGTAGAGGTAAACAAAAGCAACCAAGCTGCTTAGGTTCGCAACCAAAAGCGCAGACAAACTTGCGTAGGCAAAATCAAATGTGACCAAACGAACACACACGGGGTACAGCGGGAAAAACACTATGAAATTTGCGGCGTCCCCAGCATTGACGTACCAGTCCCGCGCGATATCCACGTAATGCGGCGCGTCCCAACGGTTAAACATCGACAGCAAAACCGCCAATGAACCGTCCCCGTTAGAAACTGACGCGGCGTATCCTACACAGAAAACCAGAGCCTTCGCGGCGAGAGCGATAACCAAAGCAGCCTTCAAGGAGTAGGGAACCTTGGACAGCAAAGCTAAAACGCCCATGAAAACTCACATGCCTAAACCTAACCAACATGCCATTTAAGACTGTTCAGTCGCGTCAAGACAAACCGCAAGGGTTTATGGCGTGAAATACGAGGACAAGACGGCTTCTTCACGTGGCGAGCAGGCAATTAAGGTGGAGTTTTGGGTTTGGTCCCAAGTGATGGAGATGTATCTGCCGTTGGTGTGCCAGTGGGTGCAGTTTTGTTTTTCTGCGCCTGTAGCGTTTAGCACGTTATTGAAAGCTATGTAAAATTCGCTTGCGTCACAGTTGGATTCCCACTGTATCTTCCACGTGAACAGGTAGTTGCTGTCTTGTTCGTAGTAGTTGAGTTTGTCGCCGTCCCAGCCTGCCGCGGCGTTTTTGGCTTCGGTTAAGGAGAGGTGGCGTTGCAGTAGCACTTGGATGAAGTATTCTCCGTAAGTGTCGGTTTTAAGTTGCTTCCAGCCATCCTCAGAAAGCGTTGGAGCCGTAACCTGCACGGCAGACTCGTTCTCAAAGTACTTGTCAACATGCAAAATCTGCTCCGTCGTATTAGGCGGATTACCATAAACCCTTGTTACAGTTTCCCAGCCGCCCAAATCATACAAAGCCCCCACGAAAGCTTTACCGTAGTCGTAGGGGAAATAGTTGAGCTTCCAAATAGTATCAGGAATATCCGCGTGCACTTCTTGCAGGGCAGGGTTAGTTAACAAGAACGCGGGCACATCAGCAATCATGGCTAGGTCGAAGGGGTTTGCCTGCGCGGTGCTTGAATTCATCAGGTAATCGCCCATCAAGCTGGCGTCGCCTTCAACAAGAGCGGTATGAGCCTTATCCATGTCAAAGCTGGTTGTGTAAGGAAGATTAGGCTGCCAAATATGCGTCAACTCATGCACAAACGTCGCCTCCGCATTAGGCAAATTCCACGGGTCAAAGTTCTCTTGTACTACATAGATTTTTCCAACCCAGGTAGCCGCCCCAAAGTTCCCTGCCCAGTCCACGTTAGCTTGGTACAAACTGGCGTCTTCAGCTATCAAGAACAGTCCTTTGTAGATTTTTTCTTGCCGTAGGATGTTGGTTAAGTCGGGGTCAGCGTAGCCTTTGCCCCAAGTATCTATAGCCCACTGTTTAGAAACAACCCGAAGCTCCACGTCGGGCAAAGAGGCGTTTCGGGCTTCCTCAAAAAAGACTCTGGCTTCTTGGAAGACTTTCTGGGCTTGCGCGTCATAATCAGAAGCGTTTATTTCGCTAATCAGTCTTCCCACGCCAAAAGCAGTTGCAAAAACAAGAGTACACAAAACAGCAGATAAGACAACTAAACGGGTTTTAGCGTTCATACCATGCACCAGTTCTTGGCTTGTAAGGTAAAGGAGATGTGAGGAAATAAGGTTTGCCACAAACGCTCCTTAAAGCCGCAAAAACAAGCAGAACGTGTTATGGTTTGTGTTTGCTGTTGGAGGTGGTTGTGGCGTTTTGTGGGGGTTCTATGTGGATGGTTAGGCTTGCGTTGGGCAGTTCCTGTTTGAGTTCGTCTTCTAGATGTTCGGTTAAGTCGTGGGCTTCGTTTACGCTCAAGGAACCATCAACCGAGAGATGCAACTCACAAAGCACACGGTTGCCGTGCCGCCGAGTCTTCATGTCATGAAAATCGATAAACCTAAAACGGTGACGCAGCAAAACCTCACGGATTTTACTTTCCTCTTCCTTGCAGGCTTTATCCATGAGCCCCGAACACGACTTGGTAATTAAGCCAATGCCCATACGAGCAATCAAAGCGGCAATCACAAACGCCACCAACGGGTCAACAATGCTCCACCCCGTAAAATACACAATAACCAAGCCGACCCAAACGCCCGCTGAGGAAATTACGTCTGAGAGCAGATGCTTCGAGTCGCCCTCCAACGCCGCAGAACCCGTCGCCTTGGCAGCCCGACCCAAAACCAAAGACAAACCCCCATTCAAACCCGTCGCAACCACCGAAACCCCAATAGCCAAATCCAACTGCACAGGCACAACCGCAACAAACAAACGCCCAACCCCAGCGTACACAATAAGCAACGCAGCCGCAAGAATAAGAAAACCCTCAACCATACACGTAATATCCTCAATTTTCTGGTGCCCATAATTATGGCTATCATCAGGAGGCTTCTCAGAGAGCCAAACCGAAAAAAACAGCAACCCCGAAGCCGCAATATTCACCGTAGACTCCAAAGCATCAGAAAGCAAAGCCACAGAATCAGATACAAAAAACGCCACCAACTTGATAAGAAAGATTACGACCCCGCCAACAATTGCCAGCAGCGCCAACTGCTTTTTTTGCATACCATTTTAGCTCTGCACTCGGCGGCTTTTAGAATTTTCCATCCAAAAACCCCACAAAACACGCTAGCACCACGCACAAACCCCAGTCAACCCAACCACAAGGCTACACACCAAAACACGAACCTATTAGCAGCCTATTTGGTTCTAATTTTAATTGTATGCAGAAACCATAGGGGGAGGGGGGCTATATTTTGCGTTGGCAGTGCAGGGTCTGGTGTTTGGTGAAATGTTGCGGGGAGGAACCTTGTTCCATAACAGATTTAACAGACATTTTAGAGGAAGGTAATGGAAAACTGTTAGGATTGTTGATGTGTTGGATTCGCGGCGTGTTGTTCAGTGGGTTGTTCAGGCTGTTGTTATGGTGGCTATTTTTGCTGCTTTGTTATGGTATGTTGGGGTTGATTCGCTGTATGATGCGTTGTTGAACATTAAGGTTGAATATTTGGTTTTGGCGGCGTTGTGTTATGTTGGGATTAACGTTTTGTTTGCGTTTAGGTTGCAACGGGTTTTGGGGAAAGAGGGCATAAAAACCTCGTTTGGCAAAACCTTGCTCGCCCAATTCGCAGGCATGCTAACCAGCGACGTAACCCCCGGACGCTCAGGATACATCCTAACACCGTTCTACCTTAGCGACCAAAAAATCCCCACCTCAAAAAGCCTCTCAGCCATACTAGGAATCCAAACCATCGAATTTCTCGTCAAAGTCGCAGGCGGCACAGGAGCCATAATCTTTTTGATAAGCACAGTTCCCGCTCAGAACTGGGCAGATTTTGGAGAATTCGCAGGCATAAACATCGGCATTTTAGTTGCAGTTTTAGGCGTGGCGTTGATGCTCACAGGAGCAGTGGTGCTGGCGGCGTTCACGTGGTCCAAACGGGCAATCTCAGTTTTCGACCGCATCCTAAACTGGCGCTTCATCAGACGATTCACAGGCAAAATCCGCGAAAAACTCGTAGAATACAAAGACAGCTCCCACAAAACCCGCAAAGCCATACCCGAAATCGCCCTCATAACCGCGGTTTGCTGGGTTCTAAAAGGCTTTGAATGGTACTTCCTCGCACTAGCACTGGGCATAACCCAAATCCCATGGCTGGGCTTCTTCCTAATACACCCATTAGTAACCGCCCTAGCGTTTGTACCCATCACTCCGGCGGGCGCAGGTGTCCAAGAATTCGGCATAGTTGGCATCTTCACTCTGCTCTTCACCAACCCCACCGCCGAACAGATAGGAGCCATAGGAGCCTTCGCAGTTCTTGCACGCGGCATACTAATCATCATGGACTTAGTGGGCATACCCCAAATCGCCAAAACAACATCTAAAATCACGCTCTTCAAAACAAAACCCGCCACCACCATTGAAGACAACACCAAAACAAGCTAAACCCTCTTCTTCTGCTTTTCAACAAGTCAGTCTTCAGAAGGCGAGTAGCCTGCGGTCAGGCACCCGATTACGAATCAAGCTATCGATACTTTGGTGAGGGTACAGGTTTTGTTTGGGGAAGCAACCTGTTTTTGGTTTTTGCTATGAGGAGTTGATGTTTATGGTGATTCCACGCATTTATCATCAAAAAACTTAATAGCCCATATTAGTTTTTGTGATAGCTCAGGGTTGGGGCATGGTATCAAGAAAGTCAAAAAGAGGTTTTACCAAACCGCAAATCCAATTCAATGTAAAAAGCGGCGTAAAAACTCAGAAAACCCTTCTTGGTGTTGCCCTGATTTGTTTCCGTAAAGCAAACATGTAAGCGTAGGGGAATTGTATGACTGAAGTTAAGTCGATTGTTTGTCCGATTTGTGGTTGTCTGTGTGATGACCTTGAAGTTACTGTGGAAAATAACGAGATTGTGAAGATGAAAAACGGCTGCGCCGTATGCGAAGCCAAAATGGTTCACGGCTACAAGACTGAGAGAATTATGGAGCCAATGATTCGCAAGGAGGGCAAGCTGGTTCCAGTTAGCATGGACGAAGCGGTAACCAAAGCCGCCCAGATACTTACCGACGCAAAATATCCACTCCTGTTCGGATGGGAATGCTGCACCAGCGAAACCCAACGCATCGGCATCGAACTAGCCGAAGAACTAGGCTCAGCCCTAGACAACGTCTGCAGCATCTGCCACGGACCCTCAATGATGGCAACCCAAGAAGCAGGCTTACCCACTGCGACTCTGGGGCAAGTTAGGCACCGTGCAGACTTGATTATTTACTGGGGAGCCAACCCTTGGGCGTCACATCCGCGCCACGTAGAACGCTACACCGCCTTCCCCGAAGGACGCTTCGAAAAAAGCGAATGGACCAACTATATCCAAAAAATGAAAGCTAACTCGGGCAAGAAAAAAATCGACACCGTCATGAAACGAACCACACTAAAATACAAGCCGCCCGCACGCCAACAAACATGCGCGGTAGATGCGCCGCCTCAAGGCATAGAAAAGATGGGGCGTAAAATGATTGTTTTTGACGTACGCAAAACCATGACCGCCGAAGCTGCAGACTATTTCGTGCAAGTCGAGCCTAACAAGGACTACGAAATCTTCCAAGCCCTACGCTGCCTAATCAACGACCAAGAACTCGACGTAGACAAAGTCGGCGGCGTCCCCGTAGAATACCTAAAAGAAGTAGCCCACGCCATGGTAAACGCCGAGTTCGGAGCCATCTTCTTCGGGTTAGGCTTAACCGCAAGCGCAGGCAGATTCCGCAACATCGAAATCGCCATCAAACTAACCCAAGACCTCAACAGAAAAACCAAATTCACCATAACCCCCATGCGCGGACACTTCAACATCACAGGCGCCAACGTAGTCGCCAGCTGGCAAACCGGTTACCCCTACGCCTTAGACTTCTCCCAAGGCTACCCCCAATACAACCCAGGAGAATTTACAGCAGTTGATTTGTTAAAGCGCGGCGACAACGACGCCACCCTTGTCATATCCTCAGACCCCGGCGCACACTTCCCCGCAGTATCAATAAAACAGATGGTAAAACACCCCCTCATCGTCATCAACCCCGACATGAACTGCACCTCAAGACTAGGAGACGTCCTATTCCCAACCCAGTGGGGAGGCATAGAATACGAAGGCACCGCCTACCGCATGGACCTAGTGCCCATCATGATACGCAAAGTCGTCGACCCCCCACCAGGCATACCCAACGACGAACAAATCCTAACCAAAATACTCGCCAAAGTCAAAGAAATCAAAGCCAAAAAAACACAACAAGCCACCAAAACCCCGAACATAGCATAACCCGCCAACAACGCAGTAGCAGCTAAGCAAAGCAAAAACGCCTTCAACGCTTCTTTTCTTCTTCAAACCGTTTTTTACAAAACAAACGTATTTGTCAACATCAGAAATTATAGAAATGGGTGGTCGGGAGGGCAGGATTTGAACCTGCGACAGCTCGGTATCTGTGGCCTGCACAGGCTTGAATGAAGCCCACCATGGGTAGACCTCTACAGCGTCTCCGTAGACTAAGCACGTTAGCCCACTCGAGAGCTCTGCCAGGCTGAGCTACCTCCCGCCAGAAACCTACAATCTAAACAAACCAATTTATGCTTTGTGGCATAATAGGGGAAATAGAGCTTAGAAGAATGTGGGAGTTGTGACTGCAGGGTTGTTTTTGGGTGTTAAAGAATTTAAGGTGCTTTGGGGAATAGTATGGTGAGGGTTGTTTCTTGATTG
Source organism: Candidatus Bathyarchaeota archaeon (assembly GCA_026014465.1). Lineage (NCBI taxonomy): Archaea > Thermoproteati > Candidatus Bathyarchaeota > Candidatus Bathyarchaeota archaeon. The sequence continues at coordinate 548,943 of JAOZID010000010.1, forward strand.
AAGAACAGCGCAAAGTCTTGAAGTTTATGAGTGAAGTTACGGGTCGTATGGATGTTAATGCGTTTGCTGAGAAGATGGGGTTGACGGTTAATGAGACGATTGATTGTGTGCAGGAGCTTGCTAAGGAAGGGTTTGTGAGGAAAGTTGGCACGGGTTATGCTATGACTGAAAAAGCCCGAACCACGCTTAAAGCTTCAGATGCGGTGCCTGCAGAAAACAGTTTCCAGTTTTACACGGACATGAACCAGCCCACAGGCTTAAACGCCGCTTCCATACAGGAATTCTACGAGGCAATCTTGAAGGTTGACTTCAAATCCGTTGAATTCCACGTAAACCGAGACGACTTCGAAAACTGGATTCGAGAAACAATCAAAGACGAAGAATTAGCCGAGGAAATCGCCAAAACCAAGCAGTCAGACGCCAAAGGAGAAGAACTCCGAGAGGAAATCGCCAAAGCAATCCAGACAAGATACAACCTCTAAAACAGCCAAACAGGCACTTCAACGTTTCATGTGACTGTTTAAACAAAAATATTTCAAGCGCGGATATATACTGTGCATCAGCATAAGTGATTTATAAAGAGATGGACACTTAGAGAGTGTAGGTTGGAGCAAAGGAGAAGGCATCCATTACCTCATCCCTCAAACGCTCTGCGCAGAAGCGTCCAAATCACCCTCAAGCAACTGTAGGAACTGCTGCTTGCGGATACAGTGAAAACTTTTTGTCGTTAACTATATCAGGGGCTTTTCTGTGACACATAACCCAGGCAGGGAACATGGAACCCAAAATTGTGAAAGCCAATGCCGTAAAAGATGTCCTTACGCCTGAGCGGTGCACGGTCGCGGAGAACTGGGGCTACTCAACAGGCGACCCAACAGTTTCAATAGCCAGAGCCACTGTAAAACCGGGAGTTACCACCAAAAAACATCATCTCGAAGGCGTACAAGAAATCTACCTAATCGCAAAAGGAAAAGGCAAAGTCCACATAGGAGATTTAGAGCCTGCTGAAGTCTTTGAAGGCGACGTAGTAGCTATCCCCGCAGGCGTAACCCAGAGCATAACCAACATCGGAGACGCCGACTTGGTTTTCCACTGCATCTGCACACCCAGCTTCACCCAAAACTGCTACCACAACGACGAACCAGAACCCTAAAAACGCAGCAACCAAGCTTTTAGGTAAACAAAATAAAAGAAAAGAAGTGGGTTATGCGATTTTTGTTATTTGCGGTTTTACTTCGCCTTTGATTCCCAAGTTTTTGGCTTCTGTTACTTGTACCATGCAGTCCACGTTGTAGTCTTTGTTGAATCGTTTGTAGTCTATCATGCCCAAAAAAGCGGCGTCAACCGAGACGGGCGAGTTTGAAGCCAAAATGCCAAGGTCGTCCATTGCGATTTTTCCAGGGGCGGGTAGGCAGTCGCAGTATTGGGTTATGTCTTTTGCAAAGCTAACGCAGGAGACTTTGTCAGGCTTAAAAGTTGAGAGAACACCGTACGCGGCGGAGGCTAAGGCTTTGAGCAAGTCTTCTTTATGGGTCAAAGTGATAGCTCCCGCGGGACAGTTATCAGAACATACGGGGCAACGCATACACAATTCAGATTTGTTATGGGCTTTTCCATCCACAATTACGGGCAAGCTCATAGGGCAGACGTCTTTGCATTTGCCACAGCCCGTACATTTGGACGCGTCTATTTCTAAGCCGACAACTCGGTGCTGACGCAGCTTACCCGCATGAGGAGTGCAACCCATGCCCAAGTTCTTGATGGCACCGCCGTAACCGCTTAGTTCGTGTCCTTTACAGTGGGAAACTATAATCATGGCGTCCGCTTGGTCTATGGCTCCTGAAACTTCGATTTCCCCAAGCATACCCTTAGTTTTAACTGTTCGGTAGTTTTCGCTACGCAACCCATCAGCCACAATAAAAGGTGCCATGTTAAAACCGTTAGTCAACGCAGTTACCATATGGTCGTAAGCGTTGTGACGTTGGGCGCGATAATACGTGTTAGAATCAGTAAGGAATGGTTTGCCGCCAGCTTGCTTGATACGCGCTATGATGTCGTGGACAAAAAACGGCTGCACATAATACGGGTTACCCAACTCACCCACATGCAACTTAACAGCAACCAAATCACCCTCCTTGATGCAATCGAACGTGCCAGCAGCCTCATACAACTTGCCCGCTTCAGCCAACAAGTTATTGCCGGTATCCCAAGGAACATAATACACACTCACGCCAGAAAACCTCCCACACAAGCAAAGCACAAAGCAGTGAAAACATGTAATTTTGTCATAGAACCAGCGTTAGATATACAGTAAACCATCTCATTACCTCACAAACAAATACACAACAAACTATAAGGAACTAGCTATCAAAAACGCTGCAAAAATTGTGGTGGACCGGGGGGGATTTGAACCCCCGACTTCCGCGTTGCGAACGCGGCGATCATGCCAGACTGATCTACCGGCCCGTGTTGGGTTTGTTTTTGAATATGGATGTGGGGTTGGAGTAAAGGGTTTTGGTTTTGGGGGGTTAGTGTTGGATGGTTATGTAGATTTTTTTGCGGTCGAGTTCGGATTCGTGCCATTTTGCTTGGGGTAGGTCGTTGGTGGTGTCGTGTAGGCTTATTTTGTTGGTGCGTACTAGGCTTGCCATTTCTTGCAGGAAGGGTTGCAGTAGGGTTTTGTTTTCGGGGGTGAGTTGTGCGATGTGGGCGGCTTCGAGGATGTCGGTTGGCATGAAGCCAAGTTCTTTGCGTAGGGATTGGACGCGTCTTGCGAGGTCGCGCATTATGCCTTCGCCTAGGAGTTTGTCGTCGCGTTGTCCGCAAATCAGAACGGTTACCTCGCCCTCAACTGCACTGACCCAGTTCTCGTCGGATGCTTGCTTGGGGGTGGCTTGGGTGTACTGTGCGGTTTTGATGTTAGTCATCTCCAAGAACAGGTCCTCCACGCTTTGCAGGGCTTGGGCAACTTTTGGGGGAGCGACCACGATGACTGTGCCTAGGGGCCAGCGGCGTTTGAGTTTGGCGGTTTGTCTTGCCGCGTTGACTAGCGAGACGCATTCGAAGAGGATATCAAAGGTTTCTTCTACGTTGGGGTCGCGCATTGCAGGGTCAGGCTCTGGCCATGCTTCAAAGTTTACGGATTCTGGCAGGGTGGGGTCGAGTTTTCGGTACACGTTTTGGTGCAGGGCTTCGCTTAGGTAAGGCGTGACGGGGTTGAACAGGAGTGTTATGTTGCGTAGGGCGTGGTAGAGTACGGCGTATATTGTTTGGCGCCTGTTGGTGGTGTCGGGTTCGTCTGTCCAGAGTTCTTTGCGTATCATGGGAACGTAAAGCCTGCTTAGGGTTTCGATGACAAAGTCTTCTAGGATGGCAACGGCGGCGTTGAATTGGCAGGCTTGTAGGCGCGTGGTGTATTCTTGGGTTTTGTGCTGTAGTTTGGAGAGGAGCCATCGGTCGGGGTTGTTTAGGGTGCCTGCGGTTTTTGCGGTTTGGATGGTTGTTGTTTGGGGGTTGAATTTGTCGAACTCGGCATTTTGCAAGAAGAAGCGGCTTAGGTGGTAGAGGGTGCTTAGGATTTGGTAGGTGCGGCGGCTGAGTTCTTGCAAATCAAAGTTCATGAAGTCGATGGGGGCGCATTTTCGCATCATGTAGAAGCGGCTTAGGTCGGCGCTGGTTTCCTGCAACAGCTTGTTAGTTTCGATTACGTTGCCGATGCTTTTGCTCATTTTCCTGCCTTTAGAGTCCTGTGTTAGTCCTTGGAACAAGAATGCCTTGTAGGGACTCTCGGCTTTACCCGTTAAGATAACGTATTCGAGGAGCAGCGAGTTTGCCCATCCGCGGGTCTGGTCGATGCCCTCAGTTAGGAAGGCGGTGGGGACAAAGTTTTCGACTTGTTGGTCGGTGAATCTGGCGAAGTGTGAGGCTCCGCTGTTGTGCCATGTGTCCAAGACAAAGTCTTCTCGGCGCATAACACCTGCGCAGCTGGGGCACTTGAAGGTAACGCGGTCTACCCAGGGCTTGTGAAGCTCAAAGTTCTCAGGAATAGATTCTTGCGCTTGGCTAAGAAACTCTGCTTTGCTGCCTACCACACGTTTTTCGCCGCATTTCTCGCAGCTCCAAACAGGCAACGGCGCGCCCCAGATGCGTTCTCGGCTAATGCACCAGGGCTTGGCTTCTTTGAGGAAAGCAAAGAAACGGTTTTTGGGTTCATCAAAGAAGTATTCGACTTTGTCGGCGGCTTGCAACACTTTGGCGTTGATTTTGTCGGTTCGCAAAAAGTATTCTTTGCGGGCTAACCAGACGAGTTTGTGGTGGCTGCGCCAGCAGGTGGGGTATTCGTGTTTGATGCGTTTGACTTTGACGTAGGCGTTTCGGGTTTTGAGTTCTTCGACGACGAGCAGGTCGGTGTCGCGGGCGAATTTGCCTTCAAAGATGCCTGCTTCTTTGGTGAAGTTGACTTCGTCGTCGTAGGGTACAAAGATGGGGACTCCGCGGCGGTTGGCTGCCCAAAAGTCGTCTTCGCCGTTTCCAGGGGAGAGGTGTACGACTCCTGTGGCGGTGGTTACTTCTACGAAGTCTTCGCCTATGACGTGGTGGACCAGCGGATGTTTCTTTTCAAGCTCTGCTTGGGCGGGTATGGCGTCTTTAAGGGGGTAATCGTATGCTGTGCCTTCTAAGGTTTTGCCTTCAACGGTTTCAGTTACGACGTAGTTTTCGATGCCCAGCTCCTGCATGAGGGGCTCGACGCGGGGCTCAACCATTATCCAGATTTCGTCGCCGACTTGGACTTTGGCGTACTGCGCCGTTGGCTGCACGGCGAGCATGGTGTCGGTTATGATGGTGAAGGGCATGGTTGTCCAGACAAGGAAGTACTGGTTTTGGGTTCCCGTGACTTTGAATTTGAAGTACAAGGAGGGGTCTTCGACTTGCTTGTAGCTGCCCTCGTAACCAACCTCAGCGCTGCTTAGGCTAGTTTGGCATCCTGGACAATACGCGACCACGTAATGCCCTTCTTCAAGCAGGTTTTGGTCCCACGCACGCTTAAGAATCTGCCACTCACGCTCGATATACTCATCTTGGTACGTCCAGTAAGCCTTCTCCTGATTAATGAAAACGCCAAGGCGACTGTCGGCTTCAAGCCACATCTTGTGGTAACGCAAAATTGCCTGTTTGCACTCTTCAATGAAGCGCTCCATGCCCACATGCTCCAAAAGCTCCCGTTTGTTCTTCACGCCCAGACGCTTCTCAACTTCTAGCTCCACAGGCAACCCTTGGCAGTCCCAACCAGCCCAAAACGGAACAAAATAACCCTGCATAGTCCGCCAACGATACCAAATATCCTTCATGACCCTGCCGCGTGCGTGACCAATATGAGGAATACCATTCAAAGTAGGTGGACCTTCAATATAGCCCAAGTTGCCCTTGTTAGGTTCATGCTCACGCTGCTCTAGCTTACTGCGGATTTGGTTCTTCTCCCAAAACTCCCGAACCACACGTTCCAGTTCAAGCGGACGATAATCCGTAGAAAGCACACCAGAACTATTAACTTCAGAGCCAGTCTTATCAGCCAAAGTACCTACCTCACGTTACTGCCAAAATACAACAAGAAGCGTATAAAAACATAGTTGTCTTTTGCAGCCCCACTGATTGCCAACAAACTAATGGTGCCAAATGATTATGCACTGTTTTTATTTAACTGGTTGAAGAGTTCGAGTTCTTCTTTTGTGTGGTCGGTTTGTTGTAGTTTGTTTTGGGTGTTTTGGTGTTGTTTTTGGGTGTGTTTTGTGGGTTTGATGGGGCGGGTTTGGTTGGTGTAGAGTAGGGTTTGGCGGGTTTTTCTGCCTTTTTTGAGGGTTTTGAGTTGTGTTTTGAATCGGTTGAGGGCGGGGCAGTCGGTGCTTTGCATGCCAAAGAGTGTGTTGGGGAATTGTTGGCATCCGTCGGGTCTGATTGGGTAGATGGTGCATTTGTTGTTTTTTTGGAAGATGCAGGGGGTGGTTTGTATGTGTTGGTCGTATTTGTCTGGGTCTTGTCTCCAGAGCTCGCCTAGGTCTTGGTAGAGCTGGTTTGCTTTGGCGTGGGCTTCACTGTCGGTTTCGGGGGTGCCGTGGAGTTTGCCTGCGGTTAGAAATCCTTCAATGTTGCAGCAGATGCCGCATTGGGTGCAGACAAAGGGCAAATTAACAGACCAGGGCGTTTTGCACAAAAACTCTATGTGAGCGTAAACTGTTTCTATCAGCCCAAACACCAAACACAACAGCTGTCAAACGCCTAATAACCCTTCCTTTGTAAAACAAAAAATAGTGGGGTTAGTTTGGGTTTTTGGCTTTTTCGTAGGCAGCGGATAGTCCTTCGGAGGTTAAGGCGCAGACAACTTTTTGGGTTTGTTTGTCGATAACGGGGAGTACGGCGAGTTTTTCTCGGGTCATGGTTTTTTGGGCTTCAAGTATGGAGTCGTTAGGATATACGAAGGCTGCTCTGAGGGGTAGCTGTTGGATAGTAAGTTGGCTACGCTGGTTAGGCAAGGTCTTGGCGATTTCTTCCCAGAGAACGATGCCTTTGAAGACGCCGTTTTCTTCTACTATGGCGTCGTGGTAGCGGGCTTGGAACATGGTTTCCATGGCGTCGGATAGGGTGGTTTGGGGGGTTACGGTGGCAACGTTTGAGCACATGACGTCGCGGACTCGCACTTGGGCAAGGCTTGTGGAAACTATGGTTTGCTCAGCTTCCTCGCTAGCACCAATGTAGATGAACGCCCCCACAATAATGAGCAGCACATATCCAGGATAAACTATGCCCACAAAAACCATGCCTATGCCAAGGATTCTGCCGATGTAGGAGGCGTATTTGGTGGCGTCTGAAAAGTTCATGCGTTGGGCTAGTAGGGCGCGAAGGACTCTGCCGCCGTCCATGGGGAAAGCAGGTATAAGGTTGAAGGCACCCAGCAGCAAGTTAAGCGTTGCAAGGTCCAAAAGCAAAGTGCCAGCGGTGCTAAGCGAACCCCCGCCCAAAGCCATTTCAGGAACTGCCACCACCACAACCTGACTTAGCAAAAACAACACGGCAGCAATAAGAAAACTCATCAAAGGACCCGCTATAGCTAATCGCCATTCTATTCCAGGGTTTTGGGGAATTTCTTCAATTTCAGAGACGCCGCCAATGGGGTACAAAACGATTTTTCGAACGTTAATGTTGTAGTGCCGCGCGACAAAGGAGTGTGCCAGTTCATGCACGGTAACAAAGGCGAACAGCAGCAAAATCAGGGAAAACCAGTACAACTCTGGGAACGTTATGATGAAGACCGCGGCGATAAGCAAGATAAAAGTCAAATGCAGCTCAATGGGGATACCCCAAACAGAGCCGATGCGAAAAGAATATTTCATACACTAAACCGTGGGAACAGCGGTAGATTAGGGTTTCCGTTGCAGGTTTTGGTGGGTAATTGATATTTTTGTTCATGATTTGGGGTTCATAATTTCTTTATTTGTAGGGTGCTTAAGGAGGGTTGGTAGAAGGTGCGAATGTGTATCGGTCAAGGTTGGAGATTTACGAGGAAATCTTGAGTGCGTTGGCTTGTATGCCGCAGGGCATTGAGAATTTGGCGTTTTCCTGCTCTATGAACTGTGTGAACCTTAAGGGGTATTTGCGGTTTTTGCTGCAAAACGGGGCGGTTCAGCAAAGAGCCATCAACAACAAAAACTTTTACGCCCTAACACACCGAGGCAACGCTATACTTGCCCAGCTAAACCAAGCCAAACACCTGCAAAAACTCCAAGACAAACCCAAACCCCACAGCCGCCAAGCCATCCACTAACTCGACCCGACGCCAACGCAAAAGAGGCAGGGTAACCAGAAAAGTTAAACAAGCCTCCGCCGTTTTGAACCGTTATGGGAAGCCTTAGCGCAGACGAGGTCTGGAACCTTAACCCCGCCCAACTACAAAACTTGCTGGACACAGGCAGCCTTGCCTCCAAAAACAAGACCGCCCGCTTTTACGCGCCAAGTTTTTCTTACTACAAAACAAGCCAGCACCAAACCCGCCCGACAGATTTCCCCACCATATCCATAACGGGCAATAGCTGCGCCCTAAACTGCAAACACTGCAACGGCATAGTCCTCCAAACCATGCACTCCACCACCACCCCAAAACAGCTTCTTGAATTCTGCACAAAAATCAAAAGTCAAGGCGCACTAGGTTGCCTGATAAGCGGCGGATGTACCCCCAGCGGCGTGGTTCCGCTCCAAGGTTTTGTGCCCACAATTGCTCAAATAAAGCGGGATTTGGATTTGACTGTTATGGTTCACACGGGCATTATTGATGCGCAGACCGCGTTGCAGCTTAAGCAAGCTCAAGTGGACACTGCACTTATCGACGTTATCGGGTCAAACCAGACCATCAAACAAATCTACAACCTAAAAGTTACCACCGCTGACTACGACCGCTCCCTGCAAGCTCTTGAGCAGTCAGGCATACCGTTTGTGCCCCACATAATCGCGGGGTTGCACCACGGCAAACTACAAGGCGAACTTGAAGCCCTGAAGATGGTTAGCAAATACAAGCCCTCTGCAGTAGTTATCATCAGTTTCATGCCCATCCACGGAACCGCCATGGCATCTACCACTCCCGCCGCGCCTATGGATATAGCAAAAGTCACCGCCGCCGCCCGCACGCTGTTCCCTGATACGCCAGTGGTTTTGGGTTGCATGCGACCAAAAGGCAAACACCGCAGCCAAACCGACGTTTTAGCCCTCAAAGCAGGCTCAGATGCTATAGCTTTTCCTAGCCAAGAAGCCATAGCTTATGCCCAGCAAAACGGCTACCAAACCACGTTCTCGTCATACTGCTGTGCACAAATCTACAAAGACCTAACAACCAAGGACTAAGCCTTGTTTTTGAGCATGCGGTAGCTTTGCACCCACACCCATATGCATCCTGCGGCGGCTGAGATGGTTTCGGGTATGGCAACGTTGGGAACATAATGCACGGTGAACTGCAGTACCCAGACGGAGGCGGCGATTAGGGCAATTGCTAAGGTGAAGAGGCTTAGGTTGCGTTTGTTTTGTTTCCAAAAAGCAGCCACGAAAGAGAGCATCGAGATGGGCAGAAACACGAAAAGCATTACGGAGACGATGTAGTGGGTGGGTCGAAAGTCTTCGTTGAAGATGCCGATTAGGATTATGGATATGCAGGCGATGAAGAAAAGCGCGGAGGATACTTTGCCTAAGGTATCTGTGCCTGCAAAACGGTAAAGTCCCAACGCAAATATGCAAAAGAGGATACCGCCTGTGATGAGTCCGCCGTTGAAGAGAGGCGCGGTTACGCCGCTTTGCACGCCAAGGTCGCTTAATGCGTTGTTTGTCCAGCTAAACTCTGGCCAAGAAGCAATAGAAAGCAAGATACAAGCAAACGTGAACAGCGGCGTAAAAAACCCAATTGCCGCGTAGAGTTTAGGTTGTCTAAACATCAAGTTGTTCTCCACATAAATGTTGCAGGGTTGGGTTTATGAGATTTGTGCATCTTCTGGCACGAACCGCCGCAGACCCTGGAGGGCGCGGGTTTTTTCTTTGTTGCCCAGTTTGGCTTCTTCGACGGCTTGTCGTAGGATGTGGATGGATTGGTCCATGGCTTTGCGGTTTACGGGGTAGGGGACGCCGTCTTTTCCGCCGTAGGCAAAGGAGTATTTGACGGGGTCTTTCCAGCTGGGTGCTTCGCCGTAGACCAGTTCAGCTACGAGGGCTAAGCCGCGCACGGTTGCGGGTCCAACACCATCTATGGCAAGGAGCTCCTCATAGTTGCTGGGTTGGGTGTGGTAGGCATTTGAGAGGGCTTTCCAGTTGATGTTACGTGGCATGTCTAGTAGCGTGATGTGTGGCTGGGCAGGGGGTTTTTGGGGGAGCCATGCGTGGAGCGTCTGCTGGTTGGGTTGTTTGGGGGGCATGGCGTCTTGGGCGAGGCGTTGGAGTTTTTGGGTGGGTTCCTTGGCTAAGTCCACGGAGGCTTTGCGGGCGGCTTCGCTTACCTTGGCGGTCATGTTTAGCACTGCGGGGTGGGTGGTGTTGCAAACTATCGCGTTGTGGGGTTCGACGATGAAGTTTTTGGTTTTGCTGCTTATCCAGTGGTAACGGCGGGCGGCGCGCTCTATTTGGCTCATGCCCTGCTGCACAACTGCCCATTTGCCTTCTTGCGAGATGAAAAACGCGTGGTGGTAGAGTTGATAGCCTGCTTGCACAGCGGTGTTGTCGACTTTGGCGGTTATTTTGCTTGTGTAGGTTAACTCGCGGATTTGGTCTTGGGAGAAATCGAATTTGTCGGCGGTTTTTTCGATGTCGCTTGGGGTTTTGCGGCTGGTCTTGCCCTTGCCCCCACACACAACTATGCCGTGCGTCTGCGCTGAAAGAGCCGTCTTCAAAACACCCGTAACCACCGTAGTCACGCCGCTACTGTGCCAATCGTAACCCAACACGCAACCCAACGCCTGAAACCAGTACGGGTCACTAAGCCGCTCCAAAAAAACATCCGCGCCATACTCATCAACAATAATCGAAGAAATCTCCCTTGCAAGCCCACACATCCTACCCGTCAACCAAGCAGGAGCCTTCCCACCATGCAAAGGCAAACGCGCATAACCCGTCCGATTCATAAACCCACAACAGACCTTCACAGCCTGAGCCTATTGTAGATATTTAACACATTCATGCCAAAAACTAACCTACCCTCCCCTTAGCGGCAAACCCCAATTTGGGCTGCTTCCAAGCTTTCGGGTTCAAAATGGTTGTTTCACGCGTCAATAAAAGTCACAGAAAGTCTGGATTCGTCATTTTTCGTCGTTTTTTGGTCAAGGTTTCTTGACTATGGCGTGCGTGTTGGGGGTGTTGGGTTTGGTCAAGTTTTCCTTACGAAAATGGATTTATCTAAAGTTTGTGCTGGTTAGTTTAGTTGAGATGTAAGAGATGAAGAGTTTGCCTTTGCGGGTTGCTTGCTGTGTTTTTGCGTGTTTGATTGTCACGGTGGGGTTTGCGGGGTTTGCGGGGGCGAATTTTTTCCCTGTGCCAATGCCTGAGCCCGCAATTGTCATTCAAAGCGACGGCAGCATAGACCCACCCTGCGAGGCAATCACCCAAGACGGCAGCACATACACGTTAAATCAAAACATCACAGGCTACACGTTAGCAGTTAAATGCAACAACATAACCTTAGACGGCGCAGGCTACACCCTACTCGGCGTTGAGAACAGCGCAGGAATTTTTCTGCAAGCTCAAAACAACGTAACCATCAAAAATTTTGGCATCTGCAACTTCACTTACGGAATCCTGTGCACGTGGTTAGGTTATAACCCTGGCATGCAGCTTGCGCTAAATAACACGTTTGTAGGCAATAGTTTTTCAAACAACACGTATGGCTTGTATGTTGAGGATATGTCCACGGGCAACCGCATCTTGGATAACACATTCACAGACAACACGCATGGCATCTACCTAAAAGAGTGCTCAGAAAACACTTTGCGAAACAACCGCATGCAAAACAACACCTACAACTTTTACGTCTACAGCTCATACATGCAAAACAGCGTAAATGACATCGACCAATCCAACACCGTCAACGGCAAACCCATCATATACCTCGTCAACCAAAACAGCGCCTCAATCCCCGCAGACGCAGGCTACATCGCGTTAGTGAACTGTACAGACATAACCGTGCAAGGTTTTGAGTTAAAAGGCAACGGGCAAGCCCTGCTTTTGGCAGGCGTAAGCAACGTGACCATAAAACAAAACACAATAACCGTCAACAAAAACGGCATCTGGCTCCTAAACTCCCAAAACAACACCATAACAGCAAACACCATAGCAGACAACACCTACGAGGGCATTTACATCAAAGAATCCACAAACAACACCATAACAGCAAACATTTTTGAGGGGAACGGTTTGAATGGAACCCAGGCGTCCCAAGTTCTTGGGTTAACAGGACGCGCAGCCATCCGACTATACGAAAGCTCAAACAACCGTATAACTCAAAACGTCATAACAGGTAACGGGGAGGGCATAACCTTTCACGGTGCAAACTCTAACAGCATAGCCAAAAACAAGTTCAACAGCACCCAAGACGAAACCCTGCATTTCTTCCAAAGCACAAAAAACCTTGTTGAAGAAAACATTTTCACCCAAAACAACGGTTGGACAATAAAAGTCTGGTCATCAGACAGCAACATCATCACCCAGAATCACATAGTAAACAACAGCCAAGGCATACTCATTGATGCGGGCGAACAAAACCAGATAACCCAGAACATGATAGCCAATAACACAGGCTGGGGCATGAGACTTGAAAGCTCCAGCAACGACTTCATGACCGCAGCTAACAACACCATCACCCAAAACAACTTCATAAACAACCAGCAAGAACACAACTTTGACATATCAATTCCGGGAATCTGGACATACCCCGAAGGAATGGTCGCAGGAGTCCCAAACACGTGGAACAACGAAACACACGGCAACTACTGGAGCCGCTACACAGACAGGTACCCTAACGCCACCCAAACCGCTGAAGGCACATGGGATACGCCGTGGGTAATCAACGAAAACAACATCGACCACCACCCCCTAACCAGTCCCGCCCCAATTAGCCTGCCCGACATAGAACCCAACCCCACAGCGACACTTCAACCCACATCAAATACTTCAGCGACCCCACAAAACACGGCAAACCAAACGCCCATAGCAACACCACAGCCTCTTGAATCAACAGCTCTCATACTAGCCACAGCAGCAACCATAGCAGTAGTAGCGGGTCTTCTGATAAACCAGAAAAGAAAAACAACCCATGATAGCTCTAAGGAAAAGCTTGCAGACGCTTAGATAACGTTTTGATTTGCTCTTCAAATCTAGCGTGCATCTTAGTGAAACGCATAGCAGCAGAAGGGTGGATGATTTCGATGTATTCGATGCCCTTTTCTCGGGGGGTTTCACGGGCTGAGGCACCAACTAAGATGATTATTTTGGGTTGGATGAGGCGGATTTGTGCTTGGAGGTGGGGTAGGCAGGCTTGGGTTTCGGCGGCGGTGGGTTTTCGGTTCTGTGGCGTGACGTGCTTTACGATGTTGGTGATAAAGATTTGGCTGCGGTCTATACTGTGCTCAGCAAGGGCGTTGGTTAAGAATTTTCCTGACCTGCCAACAAACGGGCGCCCAGAGGCATCTTCGTCTTTGCCAGGGTTTTGCCCAACAAGCATGACCTTCGCATCTTTGTGACCTTCACCAACAACCACGTTTTTGGCATCCCGCCACAGCGGGCATTTTTTGCACTGTTTAATTTGCTCATGCAACTCTTCAAGAGACAACCAATCACCTTTGCCGTTTGCAACCCAAACCAAGCAGGCTAAAAAAAGTTTTTCACCCCCCAAAACAGGCGAAGCCACCAAAAACCCTTAATCACAAGGGCGGTATCCAGTTTGTAGGTGAACATGTATGGTTTGTCATGGTGGTTTTTCGTTAGATGAGAAGAAGCGCCGTAGCTGGTATGACCCTGAAGCCATTTTGAAGGATGTTGGTTTGGCTGAGGGTATGACGTTTGTGGATATGGGCTGTGCAGATGGGTTTTTCACGTTGCTTGCATCCAAAGTTGTGGGCGCAGAAGGCAAGGTTTACGCGGTGGATATTGACGCGAAAGCTATAGAGAAGCTAAAGCGAAAGCTAGTTGAGCAAGGAGTGGGCAATGTGGAGGCGAAAGTGGCAAAAGCAGAGGAAACCGTGTTTTGCAAGGGAAAAGCGGACGTTGTTTTTTTCAGTATGGTTTTGCATGATTTTCATGACCCAGTGCAGGTTTTGTGCAACGCCAAATCTATGCTCAAGCCTGAGGGGACGTTGGCGAATTTGGATTGGAAAAAAGAAGACACCAGCTTTGGTCCACCCGAACATATACGGTTTAGCACACAGCACGCTTCAGAACTCATGGCAAAGGCAAACCTAAAAGTGCAAACCAGCAAAGACGTTGGACCCCACCACTACCTGATAACTGCCAAACCCGCTAAACAGACCTGTTAAAGCTGCTCGGCGGCGGCGTAGAGCTCTAGCACTTCACGGTTAAAACGTTTGGGCTCAGCCAGATATGCAGAATGCCCCGCATCCTGATACGTAAAAAGCTTCGCGTGTGAAAGTTTGCCAGCTAAAGTACGCATATCTTCACCTTGCACCAAATTATCCTCCGAACCCCACACAATGCGCACAGGAAAACTAAACTGGGAATACGATTTGGCAAGTGTGGAGTCAAGGGCGCTGGCAGGCGCAACTAAAAACAAGCCTTTTACGGGGTACTTGGCGGCGTAGTTAAGAGCAATTTTGCCACCTAAGCTTGCACCCAAAATAACAGGAGCATGCGAGCCAAAAAACATCTCCACCGCCGCCTGAACCACCGCAACGTTCGCGTCTACGTCTTGAGTTTTAGGTTGACAACTGCTTTTGGCTCCGTAAGGCATATCCAGCGCCAAAAACGGAATCTTTTTCTCAGCAAACAACTGCGTGGTGCCTATGCGTTGCCAAACATCCACCGTGTACGAGTAGCCGTGAAGCAAAACGACGGGGACACCATCGGCTTTATGCAGTAGGCTTTGGCATTTGTAACCTGCAAGTTGCAGTGTTTTCTCAGACAAACAGGTACACCAACAAGTATTGACGCGGCAAAACAGATAAAAGCATTTAGTTTCCAGGCGGGCACAAGATCGGTTAGGTTTTTGCAGTCTGGGTTGCGTTTAGGGTTTTGTTGGTTCTGCGTATGTGCATGAAGCCTTCTATGGTGAAGAGCGCCATGGCGAAGACGGTGACAAGCATGAGTAGTAGGAAGAAGACTTTGAATTGGTAGTCTTCAACGGCGTAGTGCATAGCAAGAACTATGATTTCCACGATGAGGATTGCTGTGAAGATTATGGTGTAGAGGAGCATTTTGGGGAGCAGGCGGCGTCCGACCCAGATGTAGCCGCGCATGTTGACTTTTCGTTTGACGATGTAGTCGCCGTATTCGTTTTTTTCAAGCAAATCCGTGTCTTCAAGTTTTTGCAGGTGCCTATACGCGACGCTGGGACTGCTCAGGTGCGCACCTTTGGTGACTTCACGCGGACCCACAGGCTTACCTGCCTTAACCACGTACCAATACACACTCAAAGTGATATCTTCAAGACTCTTGAAGTCCCCACTACCCACCATCTAACCACCTCAACAGGCTCGTCTTACCTGTTAGCCACAACCACCTATTAGTCTTACCACACAACACAAAACACCAGGCGCCCAGCCAAAAAACCAGCGTAACAAAAGATTGCAAAACAAGAAAGGCAGGCAAAAAGCTACAAGCAAAGAAGAAAAATTGGAAAATTCAAAGAGGGATTGTTAGGGTGCGAGTTTGCCGACGACTTTCATGTTGTCGAGGTTTTCTGGTCCGTGGGGTGCGATTTCTAGTTCGGCGGTTAGGTCGTTGCCTGCTTGGTGTGAGCTTAAGTGGTCGCCGCCTGACCAGAAGGAGCTGTTGGATACGTCGTAGACTTTGCCTTTGTATCCTACGTATGCGGGGTTGCCGTTTTGTCCATTGTATTTTGCGAGTTCTTCAAGTGAAAAGGTTTTTTCTTCTCCCAAAAACGTCACCGTCTAACAGATAGGTAAAGAGCAGGATTCGTTTAAACATTTAGGAAAAAGAAGGGTTACTGGGCGAAAACGTAGCTTTCTTCGGTTATGGTGTTGTTTTGCCAGGTTCCTGTCCAGATTATGCGGTAGGGAATTGAAGCTTGCCCGTCTGCGGTGGTAGCGGAGTAATCGGCGGTCACGGTGTAGGGAGCGTTTGGCACCACGGGGTACTGTAGGGTTACGTTCCAGCCGCTGCTTAGGTAAGTGTAAGTTTCAGCACCTATAAGCCCCGTGTCCACTCTGCCGCCTGTCCAAGCAAAAACCTGCATAAACACGGCGGTTTCAGGATGATTCGCTTCGATGTACGCCATAACTTGGTTGCGCACCTGCTCTTGAGTCGACAGCTCCTTTGGAGTGTAAACCGCGTTTATGTTAACGCTACCAGTGGTAGTTTCCAAATCCACAAGAAAGTTACCCGCCGCGGGGTAATTGCTTGAGTAAATCGGCGATTCGTCACCGACAAAATTTGTTGAATCCACGTTTATGCTTCCCACGTCAGTGTCTGAGGTTATCTGGGCGCCCACTTGACCGCTTATGTTCAAGTTCAAGTTGACTCTGCCAGTGGTGGTTTTGGCGTTAAAGGAAACGTTTCCAGACAAATCCCTGCTGTGCAAAACGGACGCAGTTACCGAGCCCGTGGTGGAGCCAAGTTTGACTTCGCTGGTTGGGGAAACGTGGATGTTGTTCCAGACAAAATTGACTCTGCCTGTTGTGGTTTCGATGGAAATATCGCCGTTAACAAATACAGTATCTAGTAGGTCGGCTTCAACGGTGCCAGTTTGTGTCTGCAACGATAAATCCTCAAACGTCACAGGCGCATCAGCACTCAAAGTTATCGTTCCCACCGTGTTTTGCACGTCCAAATCAACAACGGCGGAGGCGTCAACGTAAACGTTGCAGGTTACATCTAAAGCAAACGATGAAAGCCAGGTTTCAGACCGCGAAACCTCAGAGGTCACAGTTAAGACTCCACTGCTGGTTTGGCTGCTTAAACTCAACTCTACAGGCTCTGAGGAACCTAAAAACCCAGTTGACCCCTGCGCAGTAACGTCCACTCGAACAAAATCGTCAGGCAAATCTGTACAGACCACGTTGACCTGTGCAATATCTGCCTCAAAATCCAGTTTAATCATGTCCACGGCGCCAGATTTAGGAATGGATTTAGAGTCTGCGAAATCTACGTCGTTAACGGGAACAAAAAACAAAAACGCCAAAAGAAAACCTACAATGGCAATTGCCGCCACGACCGATATCAGCAAGGGGAGAGCACTGGAGCGGCTCCTTTGTATGACAGGTGTATGTTTGGGTTGCGCAGCAGCTACGGTTGGAGTACCGCAGAGTCTGCAAAACCGTGCACCCTCATCTAGTCTAGCACCACATTTACGACAATAATACATATAATAAGCAGCCTCACTTAACTCACCGCCCCTCAAAATTTAAACTTTCCAGTTCTAAACTAAAGTTTTCAGATGTGTATTTCAGAAAAGCAAAATATAGCCCTGCACAGAATAGGTAGGTGAGGAAAATAGAAGTGGTTTACTGCGAAAAATGTGGAAATCCAGTGCCTGATGATTCGCTGTTTTGTCCTAGCTGTGGCGCACCTGTAGCTCAGGGTTCACGCGTGAATTATGGGGCTTCAGCAGTTTCTGATTTGAGGTTGGCAAACTGGTTTGAACGTTTTGTTGCTTGGATCATAGATGTTTTGGTAATCAACGTTTTCTTAGCAATCCTAAGCGCTATAATTTACTTTAACCCCTTCGTCCTAAGCAACTCCAACTGGCTGCCCTTCTGGGGATGGATTCCCTTTGTCAGCTTTGGAGGAACGTCCGTAGCAAGCTTCCTTTACTGGACACTAATTGAAAGCGCAAACAACGGCAGGTCAATTGGCAAAACAGCCATGCGCCTTCGCGTAGTACAAACCAACGGCAGACCCGCAAGAATAGACCAAATAGCCATATCAAGCATAGGCAAATCCTTCCTGCTAATCATAGACTTCATAATAGGCTTAATCCTGTACCCCAGAAAACACCAACGCGTCTTCAACCACATATCACAAACCATCGTCATACACGAACAAAACTAGCAACTCAAACCCGCAAACGGGTTTTACCTAAACTTTTTTCTTTTGTACCGCAAAGCCAGCAACGCCGCCAAAACAACAGCCACTGCCAAACCAACCACCACCAACCACAAAACATCACCTAACCACACATCATCTTGGGAACCCGAGTTGTCAAGTTCACCTATCGCATAAAACGCGTGATCATACGAACCCACATACAAAACCCCGTTAGATATGGCTGGAGAAGAAACCACCCAATCACCCGTCTGGTAGCTCCACACAAACGCGCCCGTAGACGCATCCAGAGCGTAAACTTTACCGTCATACGAACCCACAAAAACCATGCCTTCAGCAACCGCAGGAGAAGAAGCCACATCGCCCTCTGTGCCAAACCGCCAAAGCTCCACACCCAAAACAGCATCCAAAGCATACACGTACCCATCGCTTGAACCCACAAAAACCACACCGTCGGATACAGCAGGAGAAGAAGCCACAGCTCCGCCTGTAGTGTAGTTCCAAATGGGTGCGCCTGTTTTTGCGTCCAAAGCGTAGAGGTTATGGTCGTATGAGCCCACATACACGGTGCCGTCGGATACGGCGGGGGAGGAGATGACTACGTTTTGGGTGGTGTAGTTCCAGAGTAGAGAGCCGTTGGTGGCGTTGAGTGCGTAGAGGTTATGGTCGTTGGAACCCACATACACGGTGCCGTCGACTACAGCGGGGGAGGATAGGTGAATTTGTTCGTTTGTGGTGTAATTCCAAATCTTGATACCCTCTGAGGCGTCTAAGGCGTACACGTTATGGTCTTCAGAACCCACATACACAACACCGTCCACTACTGCGGGGGAGGAAACAACGGCGTATCCTGTGGTGTAATTCCAAATCTTGATACCCTCTGCAGCATCCAAAGCGTACACGTTGCCATCATACGATCCCACATACACAACACCGCCTAAAACCGCGGGAGCTGAAAGCATAACCATATCCCCTGTCTTGTATCGCCACAACACCTCACTGGAAAACTCATCCAACGCCACAACCCCCGTAGAAGCATTCAAAGCATACACGTAACCATCATAGCCACCCACATACACAATGCCATCCACCACCGCCGCAGAAGAATCCACCACCCCACCCGTGACATAGCGCCACTTCAAGGTGCCATCCTTTGCGTCCAAAGCGTAAAGCGCCCCATCCCAAGAACCAACAAAAACCACGCCACCTGAAACCACAGGCAAAGAAATTACCATCTCACGGGTTTCATAGCTCCACACAAACGCGCCCGAAAAAGCATCCAAAGCATAGATTTTTTTGTCGTTGGAGCCGATGTAGACTATGCCCTCTGAAACCGCGGGGGAAGAAGCTATGATATCTGCGGTTTGGTAGCTCCACACAAACGCGCCCGAAATAGCATCCAAGGCGTAAACTTTGCCGTCGGTGGAGCCAACAAAAACTGTGTCTTGGGCTACGGCGGGACCTGAAAACACGGGACCGTTGGTTGTGTAGCTCCACAAAAAGTTCCCCGTGGTGGCGTTGAGCGCGTAGAGGTTGCCGTCGTTAGAGCCGATGTAGAGTCTGCCCTTTGAGATGGTTGGGGTTGAGACTATGCCTTCGCCTGTTTGGTAGCTCCACACAAAAGCGCCCGTGGATGCATCCAGAGCGTAAACTTTGCCGTCTTGTGAGCCTATGTAAACTATGCCCTCGGAGAGGGCGGGGGAGGAGAGCATGATTTGCCCGTCGGTAGCGTAGCTCCAGAGCAGTGCGCCGTCTGTGGCGTTTAGGCAGTAGAGGTTGTTGTCTTCTGAGGGGGCGTAGACTTTGCCTTCGTGGTATAGGATGGCTGAGTCGACGAAGTAGCCTGTTTGGTAGCTCCACACAAAAGCGCCTGTGGTTGCGTTTAAAGCGTAAACTTTGAAGTCTTCGGAGCCCACGAAAACCAAGCCTTCCCCCACCGCCGCAGGAGACAAAACATTCGCGCCCGTCTGATACGCCCACAAAAGCTGACCCGAAGACGCATCCAAAGCGTATATGTTATCATCCAAAGAGCCAACGTACACAACATCCTCAAAGACTGTGGGGGAATCTACTGGTCCGCCTGTGTTGAACCGCCATAGGGTCTGGTTTGTTTTTGGAGCAGTTGATTGGGAGGAGCCTGTGTGTGCGGCGTTGTGGTGAAACATAACCCAGTTATCCTCAGCAGGTGTAGAGTCTGTGTTGGGTAAGGCGTTGATGCTTACAGGAAGAATCGCTGCTAAAACCATCAGAGCTAAGAAAGAGCAAACTAACGAGTCATTATGGATTCGCACGTTAACTACAGAGACGCTTTTGAGGTATTATTTTTTGGGGTTTGCAGCAACGGGTGCAGGTAAGTCGGTTGCGGTAATCCAAAGTAAATCAAAGTAGTCTTGGTAAGCCTCGACCATGCTTGTGTAGTCTGACCATAGAGAAGAGGATTTCCCAAAGTCCTTTTCCGAACAAAGAACAACCGAGAGTTCTTTCACGTCGTATATACAAAACCGTGTAACCAGTGAAGGATTTCTTCGAATTCGTATTTTACAGTTAGGACTATTAAGGAAAGTGTTAGGAAGGGCGATAGGAGAATAATCCTCTGCCGTGACATCAACTATGAAACGGATTTGTACGCCGTTCTTCAATGCCCACTCAAATTCTTCGGTCATAAAGAACAAAGCTTGCGTCAAGCATTTCGTTGTGGATATGACATCAATTGTCCGTTGAGCAGACGAAACAGCTTTTCTAAACCGGAAAATCAAAGCATCCCCTTGAGGAACCAGCAGCAGCTTTGGCTCTTCATAACCAACTACGGCCCCATTTTTTCTCCTAAATTTACGGGCTATCATTTTGGTTTTTGCCTGCAACCTAAACGTTTTCTCAATTCTGCGGTTCAACAAAACAGAGAAGGCGTCTTGGAGGGGAATGGCTCTAAACCTCATTGGCGCGTTAATTTGCTTTTCAATTAGCCCAAGCTGTTCTAATTCATCAAGCACTTTATAGACGTCTTGTCTAGCTATCTTCAAGAAGTTAGCTATAGACCGCGCATTTGAATCCTTATGCTCTACAAGAACCAAAAACACCCTTGCTTGCCTGCAAGTTAGTCCTAGTTCTTTTAGAGTTTCCACTTCTTCATCGTGACCCATGTGTCTCTCCTACTGTAAGGTCATTGCAACTGGCTAGTGTATTTTCAAACTTAAATTTTAATGGCTGTCAGTCGAGATGGTAGTCGACATGATGTTAAATACGGAATCAGAACACAAAACTGGCTCGTTAAAAATATGAGAAACTAATAGGAAATGAGGAAAACAAAAGTGATGTACAAAACCGCAAACACACAACTCAACTCGAAAAGACAATATGTTAAACTTGCGGCAGCTTTAGCATTGACAGCAATAATTCTACTGTCCTGTTTGCAAATCGCCCCAGTCCAAGCAAAAACCAAAACCTTTGGTTTCCTAAACGCAAACCCAACGGTTGTTGGTCTGGGACAAACAATATTGTTTAATTCGTGGGTTACCCCCCAGCCACCAATGTTTCCAGGAACAAGCGACGGAATAAAGCGCACCGGTTACTACTATGACTTCACCAAACCCGACGGAAGCACCTTCACGGAAGGACCGCGAACATCGGACGGTGCAGGAACAGACTGGTTTGTTATAACAGCAGATGAACTTGGAACTTGGAAAGTCAAATTCCGCTGGGCAGGAGATGACCTCTACGAAGGATGTGAAACTGTTGAGACAACATTTGTTGTACAACAAGACCCTCCCCCAGGATGGTCAGAAACCCCGCTTCCAGAAGGATACTGGACACGACCTATATCCGCAGCTGACCGTGGATGGTATGTAATCGGCGGAGCATGGATGCAATCAACAGGCAGAGACAGCCCATGCTTTAACCCCTACAGCACAGGACCAGACACTGCACACGTACTCTGGACAGTTGAAACAGGAATGGGCGGACTCATCGGAGGCGAATACGGAGCTACAGACTACAGCTGTTCAGCACCCTCTAAGGTCATCATGTACGGAAGAGCATACTACGTTGCAAATGGCGCCATTCACTGCGTTGATGTCCACACAGGAGAAGAAATATGGAACCCACCAGTACCTACAACTGCAAGGTCAGTGTTTGCTCTACCTGGACCTACTCCATACCTATGGGCACTTAGCTCAAACAGGTTTGAACGATTTGATGCCTCCACTGGAGAATCAACCAAAATCGTTACGGGTCAACCAGGCGGGGACGAACTCATAAATTTGCTGGGTTCATCCAGAAGCTGGCGTATGAACAGGCAATGGCTGGATTCAAACGGTATCTTCTACATTAACATTGACGACAGCTTGGAGCGTTTCATCGGAACATTGGCATATGACACCAAAGTGTCCAGCACCAACTTCTACGCAGGCGTACTTTGGCACATACAACGTGAAAGCATGAACTCAACCACAGTGCACCTCTACGATTACCCCTACGGCAACTCTACTGCTGAGATCATAGAAACCTACACCATGCCCATTCAGGACTTAGCCAGCTTGGCTGTTGACACTGCAAACGGCATAGTCTTCCACTTATCCAACGGAGGCAACTCCACTGCTGCACTTAACGCAACAACTGGAGAGCTAATGTGGAACATACAAAGAGAATACTACATTGAAGGACAAGGCGTAGCAATGAACGGCGTAGGCAGCTGCGGCGCAACTGATACCATGAAAGTCTACGGATTTGACCTCTACACTGGAGAGCAAATCTGGGAAAGCGAACCAAGCACTTACCCATGGGGTGGCTTTAGAGCCTACTCTGCAGGTGCTGACTACAACAACTTCTACTTCCTAGCCTACGACGGAACAATCCGAGCATACGACATAAACACTGGAAACATTGAATGGACAGTCTCTTCAGGCGTCGACGTAAGCGGCGAAACCCCCTACGGCACATGGCCCTTCTACAACAATCCCGCAATTGTCAACGGCAAAGTCTACGCAACCACAGCCGAACACACACCCACACACCCCCTCAAACGAGGCGATAAACTCTACGGCATCAACAGCGAAACAGGCGACGTAATGTGGAGCATACTAGGATGCAACCAGCAAATAGCCATCTCAGACGGCGTACTAGTAGCATCCGACAGCTACACACCAGTCCTATACGGCTTTGACAAAGGACAAACTGAAACAACCGTTGTAACTTCACAAAAGATTGCAGCAAGAGACGCAATGGTACTGTTTGAAGGAACAGTCATGGATCTGTCACCAGCGCAACCAAACACCCCCGCAATATCTGACGAGGACATGTCTGCATGGATGGAATATATACACATGTACCAGCCAAAACCAGACGCAACAGGCGTTCAAGTGCACCTAACAGCTATTGACCCCAACGGCAACCTCCAAGACATCGGCTACGCCACCAGCGACTCCTTAGGCAACTACGCAATCACATGGATACCCCCAGTACCAGGACTATACACAGTAACAGCCACCTTTGAAGGATCTGGCGCATACTACAGCAGCGAAGCAGGAACAAGCTTTGTAGCCTTAGAAACTGCCGCTACACCAGCAGCCTCACCATCAACACCATCAACTACTCAAACACCCGCTACTCCAACACCAATCCAGCCAGCCTCACCATCACCAAGTGAAGCACCACAGCCACCCACAAGCAGCACTCCAACTGAAACCTACATAGTCATAGGCGCAGCAGTCATCATAATCGTAGCCGCAGCAGCAGCACTACTCCTAAGACAACGCAAATAAACACAAAAAATCAACATTCCCCTCTTTTTTAGGGAAAACAAAACAGAGAGAAGGGGCTGAAAGGGCTTTGGTGATGATTCAATCTCGTCAAACAGCAGAATCGACGGGTTTCATTTTCTCTCTCCCATTTGGTTCCAGAGCCCCAGCAAACCTCTAACCTCTCCTCCGTTTTAAATAACGGCTTACCCAGACGAAAACAAGTTCTTAATATAGCGAAGAGCTATGCCGGGTTGGTTCCAGAGAGTTTCAAGCGTAGTTTTAGGGTACTTGATTGTATTTATGAGCGAGATTTTGCGGTACTGTTGCAGTGCGTTTTCGGCTATGGCTTTGACTTCTTCGGCGGTGAAGTCCTCGGTTTCTATGAGAGGGTTTCCACGGGTTTGCCTAACCTCTGCTAAAGCCCGCGGCGTAAGGCATTCTTTTAGGTAGCCCTTTTTGAGGCATTCCTCATACAGCTTCGTGCCATACGAAGGCGTCGCAACCAGCAAATGCATCCCCACATCATACTCGCGTTTAAGACGCAACGCAAACTCGACAGTACGCTCCATGTTCTCTTTCTTTTCCCCAGGAAAACCTATAACAAAAAAAGCGCCGCTTTTCAGCCCGATTTGCTTGCAAAGCTTCACGGTTTCCTCCACACGTTTAAGGTCAAGGTCTTTGTGGATAATATTATCCAGCACGTACTGGTCACCTGATTCCACACCGAAAAATGCGCTTTTACAGCCTGACTTTTTCATCTTTTTAAGAAGCTCAAGGTTTAGGCGGTCGGCGCGGATGCCGTTGGGGGTTTCCCAGTTCACATTAATTTTGCGCTCAAGCATTTTGTCGCAAATTGCCTCGAAACGTTTCTGGTCAAAGGTGAGGTTATCGTCCTCGAAAAACAGGGTTTTCACGCCAAATTTGTCGATGACGTACTGGATGTGGTCTGCAACATACTTTGGGCTGTGGGCTCTGAATGTTTTGCCCATGTGCAGGTGAACCGAGCAAAAACAGCAGTTATACGGGCAGCCGCGGCTGGTAATCATGCTAATCGAACGGGACTTAAAGCTGCGGTACTCAATTTTGACAGGATTTAGGTACTGCTCCATATCCACCAAATGATACGCAGGATACGGCAAAGCATCCAAATCCACAATAAACGGACGCGGCGGAGTCACCGTGACTTTTCCGTTTTTTCGGTACGCAATCCCCGTGACGCGATCGAAGGCTTTTTTCTCCGCGGCGGCTTTGGCAAGCTCAAGCATCGTGTATTCGCCTTCGCCAATCACTGCTACGTCAACTGCCTGTGCCTCATCCAAAAACTCTTTGGGCATAACCGTCACATGCGGACCACCCACCACCGTCAAAACCTGTGGGTCCAAAGACTTGGCTACTGAGGCGACTTTTTTGGCGTGCTCTATCTGCGTGGAAAACGGGTTGCCTATTCCTATTATGTGGGGTTTTCTTTTTTGGATTTCCTGCTGCAACTGCTCGTAGGTCATGCCAACTTCAATGGTGTCCCCAACGTTTCGCGGCGGCGCATCAAACATGAACGCATCCAAAATCTCAACTTCAAAACCCGCCTTATCCAAAACCGCCGCCATATACATCAGACCCAACGGCAAATTACCCGAAACCAAATCCGAACCAGGATAAAACGACTGCGGCGGATTAACAAGAAGAACTTTCACCTCATACGCCTCCTAATCTGCCAAAAAATTCTGTCTGCCTCGCTAAAACGTCCTTCGAGTAACGCATGGGCTGCCATCCATACAAACGTAACCAAAGTACCGCATAAATCTTGCCTAAAACAGCGAAAAAGGAAGCTGCATTTGAAGGGGCACGGTTTTAAGGGACAGGTTTTATATCTCCTAACCTATCCAGAAGTTGGGATGTGTTGAAGTTTACGGTTGGTAAGGTTTTGGTTACTTCGGCTTGGCCGTACATTAATGTGACTCCTCATTTAGGTAATCTTGTGGGTTCGGTTTTGTCGGCGGATGTTGCTGCGCGGTTTTTTAGGTTGCGGGGGTTGGATGTTTTGATGGTTAGTGGTTCGGATACGCATGGGACGCCTATTGAGGTGGAGGCGATTAAGGAGGGTGTGTCGCCTAAGGTTTTGACGGATAGGAACCACGCGCGGGTTTCGGAGTTGTTTAGGGCGTGGGAGGCGAGTTTTGATAACTACACCAGCACTGAAAGTTCTGTTCACAAAGAGTTTGTGCAGCAGCACCTGATGAAGGTTTACGAGAACGGCTACATTTTCTCTCAGGAAACCCAGATGCTCTACTGCGAACATGACCGCCGTTTCTTGCCTGACCGTTTCGTTGAAGGAACCTGCCCCCACTGCGGATACGAAAACGCCCGTGGTGACCAATGTGACAAATGCGGCAGACTCCTAGAAGGCACGCTTGTTGAACCCAGATGCAGCATCTGCAAGAACACACCCGCCATGAAAACCACGAAGCACTGGTACATTGACCTCTCCCGCTTCGCCAAGCCCCTCATCAAGTTCCTTGAAGAAAACCAGCAAATCCCAAGCAACGCCAAAAACTTTAGTCTCAACTGGATAAAAGAAGGCTTAAAACCCCGCGCCGTCACCCGCGACGTAGAATGGGGCATACCCGCGCCGTTTCCCGGAGCAGAAGGCAAAACTATCTATGTCTGGGTTGAAGCCGTCTTAGGCTACGTTTCCGCAACCATAGAAGCCTGCCAAAAAGCTGGGGAACCACAAAAGTGGCGTGAGTTCTGGTTTAACAAAGACACCAAAACCATGTATTTTGTGGGTAAAGACAACATACCTTTCCACACAATCATCTTGCCCGCACTGCTTTTGGCTTCTGGTGAGGATTATAATTTGCCGTGGAACGTATCCGCAACCGAGTTCTTACAGTTCAAGGGCGAGAAAGCCAGCAAAAGCCGCAAAATTGGCATCTGGATAGACGAAGCCCTACAAGTTTTCCCGCTGGATTACTGGCGCTTCTTCCTCATATCTACGCGCCCCGAAACCAAAGACACCAACTTTAGCTGGGACTTTTTCACTGACAAAATCAACGCCGACCTCAACGACACCTACGGCAACTTCATCCACCGCACCCTTACCTTTGTCAACTCCAAATTTGGCGGCGAAGTCCCCTCACAGGGCGAGCTTGACGCTGATGACCAAGCCGTACTCGCTATGGTGCAAGAGAAAGTTAATGCAGTAACTCGTGATTTGGAAGCTGCCAAGCTGCAGTCCGCCGCCAACACGCTCATTAGCTTAGCCCGCGCAGGCAACCAGTACCTCAACGAAAAAGAACCCTGGAAACTACTCAAAACCGATCCGCCCAAAGCGGCAACCATATTTTACGTGTGCATCCAAATTGTAAAAGCACTCGCTGTGGCGTCCTCACCAATTATGCCCCAGACCGCAGAGCAGATATGGCAGACCCTTGGGTTCTCAAGCGGCATAGAGGCGGGCATGTGGAACCAAGCAACGACAACTCTGGAGGAGGGGCACAAAATCAATAATCCTAAGCCGTTGTTCAAAAAAATTGATGCTACCCCCGAAGAGTTGGAGGCTTTGCTTTTGGAGGCACGCAACAAAGTGCAGGAGTTGAAAGCAAATTCCAGTTAAGGCTGACCTGCACGTTCACACCATCTACTCCAAAGACTCCCTTATCACACCCGAAGAACTCGTTTTCTACGCTAAAAAACGCGGCTTAAACGCTATAGCCGTAACCGACCACAACCAAGTCGAAGGCGCAAAAAAAATCGCCAAACAAACCAACTTTCTCATCATTCCCGGCACCGAAGTTTCCAGCCTCGACGGACACATTGTCGCCCTCAACGTTCCTGAAGTCATCCCCCGCGGACTTAGCGCCGCTGAGACCATCGACAAAATTCACGCTGCCGCAGGAATAGCCATCGCCTGCCACCCCTATGCCCTCTTCAAAGGCAGCCTAGGGAAAAACGTCTCCTCTCGCTTTGACGCCATAGAAGTCATAAACGCCCGCGCCGTCCCCTTCAACCGTTGCGTAAAAAAAGCCCAAGAAGCCGCCCACGCATACAACCTGCCAGGAGTAGCGGGAACCGACGCCCACTATGCACCCCAAATCGGCTACGCCTACACCGTCATAGACTCCGAACCCAAAGTAGACGACATCATCAAAGCCATCAAAAAGGGGCAGTGTCAACCATTTGGGCAACC
Source organism: Candidatus Bathyarchaeota archaeon (assembly GCA_026014465.1). Taxonomy (NCBI): domain Archaea; kingdom Thermoproteati; phylum Candidatus Bathyarchaeota; species Candidatus Bathyarchaeota archaeon. The sequence goes on from JAOZID010000010.1 coordinate 576,612, forward strand.
AGTCCCCACATCGCTAAATCTGGAACAGACCTTCGCACGACTACGACGACTATCCATGAAAGCAAAACACCCCTCAGACATGCTCTAACCAGTTAGATACCCAATTATACCTTAACGGGCATTATGGGTTATGGATCTGCGTTTTGGCTTTGACGTTGTAGAAAAACCCGTAGGAGAATACTTCGCCTACGCAAGGGAGTATGGGTTAGCGCATTTGGAGGTTGATTTGAATGTGGAGCATGAATTCATCGAAACCTTTGACGCAAAACGCATAACCAACTTGAAGAAGCTCTCCAAAGAATATGCCGTCACAGTAAGCCTGCACACGCCATTTTCAATCAACCCCGCAGACCGAATTTCCATGTTGCGCCGCGCTAACGTGGCGTATTTGAAGCGGTGTGTCCAAGTTGCCAGCGATTTAGCCGCGACGCATCTAACAACACACATTGGTCACTGCAACGGCTTGCCTGAATGGAATTGGCTGCGACGCCAAGGGTTGGAGCAGTTGGTTTTGAGCCTCAAAGAAACCCTGAGCCTATGCAAGGAACACGACGTGGTTTTGGCTTTGGAAAACGTGAACCCCATGCCCAAAGACTCCGAATTCTTCTATCTAGGCGACAACATCAACGACTTCGAATTCCTGTTCTCCCAGCTGCCCTCACGTTACCTCAAAATGTGCCTAGACACAGGACACGCCCACACCGCCGAAGGCGTAACCACCTACATAGAAAAATTCAAAGACAAAATCGTCAACGTCCACTTCCACGACAACAACGGCAAAAACGATCAACACCTAAACGTAGGCGACGGAACCATCCCCTGGCAACAAGTAGCCCAAGCATTCAAAAACGCAGGTTTCACAGGACCCTACATCTCCGAATGCTTCAAAACAACGCCTCACCAAGCAAAAGCCGACCTGCAAAAATACTTCTGACCCCCAAAAGCAAGAAAGAAGAAGTGTGTGGATGCAGGGTTATTCGATGTATATGGCGGGTTGGTAGGGCATTGAGAATTTGGCGCGGTTTTTGGGGTCGTGGCGGTTTTGGTCGGTTTCGCTGTAGATGGAAACGTCTGCGTTGAAGCGTTCTTTTAGGAAGGCGGCGGCGTCTTGGATGGTTTGGGTTTCGTTTGTTTGGAGGATTTTTTGCATGTTGGCTTTGCGTTCGCAGCTGATTTTGGTCATGGCTTTGATGGTTTTGGGAACCAGTGCGGCGGCGTCTTTCATGTGTGGTTTCACGTCTGGGTCGGCGGAGAGTTCTTTCATGACCTCGTTGATTTTAGCTTGACCTGAGAGCGTTTTCTCCAAAACTTTTAGGAATATGTTCCATTTCCACGGCGCAGCGGTGTAGTAGCAGATGCGTTTGGGCTCCATCTTTGTGGCTTTAAGGATGTTGGCGGTGTCCGCGATGATGTCGGTTACCAAGTTTTCTTGTTCTTCGGCGGCGACGTCCATTTTTTCTGACTGTGCTTTGGGCCAGGGCGCGACGGATATGAAGCCTTCCTCGCATGATTGGCTCCACAGTTCTTCGCACAGGTGGGGTGCAAAGGGCGCAAGCATCCTAAGCCAGACCTTCACGGCTTGTGCAAGGGCGGCAGCGTCTGTTTTGCCTTTTCGTTGGATGTACCAGCGCATGTCGTTCCAGACTTCAAAGAGTGCGGTTTGCAGGGCGGTTCGGGTCTTCAAATCCTCCAAGGCTTCGGTGACTTCGATTATGCGTTTTTGCAGCTTGCTCAATAGCCAGCGTTCCAACTGCGTATCTTCGGGGCTGTTTGCTTTGGAGAGTATTTCGCCTGCGAAGCTCATGAGGCTGTCGAATTTGCCTTGCAGGTCGCGTATGTTTTCGGCTCGCCAGTCAGGGTCGTCCATGGCTTCCGCACCCAGCATCAAACCGCATCTAGTGGCATCTGCCCCGTACTTGTCAACAGCTCCTTTCATGGTGATGAAGTTGCCTGTGGATTTGTGCATCTGCTTGCTCTCAATCATTAGCATGCCGTTTACGCTCATGGCTTGGGGCCAATGCTGCGAAGGAAACAGGGCAGCGTGATGGAAGATGCAGAAAGTGAGATGGTTGGGGACGAGTTCTTTGGCGCTGTTACGCAAATCCAACGGATACCAGTACAAGAACTCTTCGCGCATCTGTGTTAGCAACTGGGCAGTTAATTCTGGGGTTTGGAGTTTTTCGGGGTTGCCTTTTCCTAGGAAGATGTAGTCGAAAACTTCTCTGGTTAGGGCTTGTGGGGGGATGTTGTGTTGGCGGATGTGTTTGTTTACGGTGTAAAATGCCATGTATACGGTGGAGTCGCTTAGGGTTTCGATTATCCAGCCTTTTCCCCAGGGTAGGGGGGTTCCAAAGCCTGTGGTTCGGGCGCATGCCCACTCTTTGAGCCAGTCAATTACGGTGAAGAACCAGGGTTTGGCGGTTTCGGGGTAAATGCGCATTTGCTCAACGACTTCTTTGGCTTTAGCTTTCCATGCAGCGTCGGAGTAGTTGAGGAACCATTGGTCGCTTAGAACCTTCACTACACAGGGCGTCATGCAACGGCAAACGACGGGGTCAGGCAAATCATACATGCTATCGGCAACACCTGCTTCTTTGAAGTCGCTGATGATTTGGTCTTTAACCGCCCGCACGGACTTACCCGCGTAGACGCCACAGGATTCCTTGAGTTTACCGCCGTGGAACTCTTTCTTGTACAAAACTTTGGTGGCTTCTTCACCGCGCGGGTCATGCTGGTCTTTGATGCCCATTTGGGCAACGACTTCGACTGCGGGGTAATCGCCGTAGCCCTCGACCTTGATGAGTGAGATAGGCTTGATTGCCTGCACCACCTTGGCGTCCATGCCAAACTGCTCCAGAACAGCGAGGTTTTCCTGCAGGTCTTTGAGCGCTAGCCAGTCAAAGGGTGCGTGAGCGGGGACGCTGTAGACTACGCCTGTGGCGACTTTGGAGTTCACAAACCACCCAGGCAAAATCAAAAAGCGTTTATGGGTTATGGGGTTCTCAAAGCTTTTGCCAATGAGTTCTTTGCCTTTGAAGGTTCGCGTGACGGTGACTTTGCGTTCTTGTTCGTTGAGTTTCTCGGCTGCTTCTTGGCTAATCACCCAACGCTCCCCATCCACCGTGGCTTCTACATAGTCGGCGTCGGGATTTATCCACATGTTCGTAACGCCAAAAAGCGTCTCTGGACGGAAAGTCGCGGCAGGCAAAAACGTCTCGTTGTCGAGTTTGTATTTGATGAGCGTGTACTCTTCGGGGGTTACGCCTTCACCTGATTGCCTGTCGTGGTCGCCTGTGGGGCTTTTGTCTTTGGGGCACCAGACTACGGGGTGGGTTCCTTTGGTGACGTAGCCCATTTCTTGCAGGTTAGCGTATTGCCATTCGATGAATTTCTGGTAAGTTGGCCAAACTGTGGTAAATGAGCGGCGCCAGTCCACGCTAAAGCCGATACGTTGCGCACTTAGTTGTCCCTCGTTGGTGTAGTACTGCGCCATGTAGAGGGGGTCAACAAACTTTTGAAGTTCAGATTCGGGCACGCCATCCACTTCACGCAAAACTCGGATGTATTTTTCGTCGCCTTTGGCTACGCGCTGACTAGCCCCCAAAAGCGGCTGTCCTGTCCAGTGCCAACCCCAAGGCCACAAAACATTGAACCCTTGCATGCGGCGAAAACGTGCATACGCATCCACGCGGCTAGCAGTAAAAGCATGACCCACATGCAACGGACCATTCATGTACGGATAAGGAAAAGTCACCAGTAACTTTTGACGTTTAGGGTCGGGGTCAGCTTCGAAAAGGCGTGCAGCAGCCCATTTTTCTTGCCACTTCGCCTCAATCTGCTTCAGGCTACTCATAAAACAGGTTCAAGCCACCAGTAACCTATTAAGAGTTACGCTTCCATGCCTTTGACCTAAAAGGAGAAATATCTAGAGCAGTTATAGATGAGTTATGGTATCTGACTCCGAGCTTATCAAAAACGTTCAGGGCATCATAGCACAGTACGGCAAAGCGGCGTTAGAAGAAACAAAAAAGGAACTTGTAGATTCCTCGTATGGAAGCGGCGTAGTTTCTGCGGCGACCAAGTATTTTGCGAAGACGACACTTAGGGGGGTGTTGCCCGTTTTTCCTGCACTGATTTCTCTTTCATGCGAAGCCGTAGGCGGTGAACCTGAAAAAACAGTTGGGGTAGGAACGGCTATGATGCTTATTGCAGGTTCTGCGGATGTTCATGATGACATAATTGATAAATCAGTTCTAAAGTATTCCAAGAAAACCGTTTATGGCAAATATGGAGGGGATGCTGCTTTGCTTGCGGGAGATGCGCTTCTTTTCCACGGCGCAAAATTGCTACATGAAAAATGCAGCGAGTTACCCAAAGAGAAAAGCAAAAAAATTTTTGACACAGTTCTTGGGGCATTGTTTGAAATCAGCAACGCCGAAATTACAGAATTAGAGTTACGTCAAAGCAAAGACTTGACGCCAAAAAAGCATTTAGACATAATAAAATCAAAAGCAGTCGTTCCAAAAGTCTACTGCGAAGTAGGAGCCATTTTGGGTGATGCAGACAACAAAACCGTAGAACACTTAGGCGAATACGGGAAAGCGTTTGGCATAACCTCCGCCCTAAGAGACGAATTCATAGACACATTTGAAGCCGCAGAACTAGAGAATAAAATCAGAAACGAACTCCCACCCCTACCCGTCCTATACACCATGCAAGATGCGAAGAAAAAAACGCAGCTGCAAAAGAAAATAGGAAAAAAGGAGTTCACGGAAGAAGACACAGAACAAATTGCTGAACTGATTTTAGATACAAAAGAAGCCCAAAACCTAATCAAGTACATGAAGAAGCAAACGGAAAAAGGCACTGAAAACCTAAAAGAACTGCCAGATTCAAAATCAAAAGAGGGGTTAAGAATGTTGCTTATAAGCAGCATTCAAGGGTTATAAAATTCTAGTCCTTAGACCCAGGGGGCTACGCGAACTAGTTTGTTTGCTTTTTTCATTTCCGACCTTCTCCTACTGTATATATGAAGTACAAGTATACTTAAATTTTACTTATTCTGAAATACAGTTTCAAAATTCTTAATGCTTATGTACAGTTTGAACAGAAAGGATACTTCACGAATCGTAATGATGACTAAGGGCAGTAAAGGAATAAATCTACGAACCACAGCAGGAGCCATATTTGTAGTTGCTAATGCATTCATTTGGTATTTTTATGCTTTTAATTGGCTTGTAGGAACCATGGATAGCGCTGCATTAACCAGCAGTGAATCCATTTTAGTTTGGGGCGTTAACCTTTTGGGCATAAGCATCTCCGCTTTTGCGGCAACGCTGATAAAACTTCGGAGCAGAACAAAGTTTTTGCTTTACTGGATATTACTGGGCGCAGTTATCTCTACAATGCCTTTGATGATTAACACAACAGCATTTATGGACATAATTTTGGTTGCGGTAGTATTTGGTGTTTACTTTGGGTTTGGCATGCCAATTTGCATGGGCTACTACGCTGCCGTCACAAAAACCAATAATCGTTCGAGAATCGGCGGAATC